>NZ_JAAMPA010000001.1:310992-621985 GCF_011758655.1 Modestobacter marinus | reverse complement strand
GGTCGACGCCGATGCCCTCACCCGGGACCTGCCGGTGGCCTGCGACCTGCTCGCCGTCTGCCTCGCGGCCGGGACCCCGGTGGGGGCCGCCGTCGCGGCCGTCGGAGAGGCCGTGCCCGGCCCGCTCGGCGACCGGCTGGTCGAGGTGGGGGCGCTGTACCGGCTGGGCGCCGCCCCGCGCCGGGCCTGGACCGGTGCGGCCCCGCCGGTCGACGCGCTGGCGCGAACCATCGTGCGGGCCGGGGAGTCCGGGTCGGCGGTCGTGCCGGCCCTGCAGCGGCTGGCCGCCGACCTGCGCAGCGCCGGGCGCAGCCGGACCGAGGCCGCGGTGCAGCGGGCGGGGGTGTGGGTGCTGGCGCCGCTGGGGCTGTGTTTCCTGCCCGCCTTCCTGTGCCTGGGCGTCGTCCCGATGGTGCTGGGCATCGGTGGCGACGTCCTCGGCTGAGTCCCGGTCACGGCCGTCATGCCGGCCGGCGTCCACAACCGCGGGCGTCCTCCACAACCCGGCCGCAGCGCCCCCGGGATGTCCTCGCCAGCGCCAGGCTCGGGTCGACGGACCGGCAGGCGGTCCGGCGGAGGAGGACACGTGGAGACCCAGCCGGAGAACGAGGAACGGCCTACCGGACGGCGGCGCTCGGCGCTGGCCCAGCGCTGGTCGGACGCCCGGGTGGCCGGCGAGGAGGGGATGAGCACCGCCGAGTACGCCGTCGGCACGGTCGCCGCCTGCGCCTTCGCCGCCGTGCTCTACCAGGTGGTCACCGGCGGATCGGTGGTCGCGGCGCTGGGTGAGCTCGTCCAGACCGCGCTCGCCACGCTCGCCTGAGTCGACGTGTCGACACCCCACCGCAGCGGTCGGGCCGGCGGCTCCCGGGAGGCCGGGATGGTGACCGCGGAGACCGCCGTGGTGCTGCCCGTGCTCTTGGCCGTGCTGGCCGGTGCGGTGGCGGCGGTCGTCGTGGTCGGTGCCCAGCTGCGCTGCGTGGACGCCGCCCGGGAGGGGGCCCGGGCGGCAGCCCGCGGGGAGCCGGCGGCCGTGGTGCGCGAGCTGGTGGCGCGGGCCGCCCCCGACGGTGCGACCACCGGTCTGGACGCGGGGGAGACGGTGCGGGTCACCGTCACGGCGACCGTCGAGCCGCTGGGGCCGCTGCCCTGGCGGATCGAGGTCTCGGCGACGGCCACCGGCGTCCGCGAACCGGCAGCCGGCTACACGCCGTGACCGGTCCCGAGCCGGCCCGGGACGGGGAGCGTGGTTCGGCCACCGTGTGGATGGTCGCGCTGGCCGGGCTGCTCGCCTTGGTCGGCGTCGCCACGGTGCTCGTCGGCGCCGCGGTCGTCGCCCGCCACCGCGCCACCTCGGCCGCCGACCTCGCAGCCCTGGCCGCGGCCGGCCGGGCCGTGCTCGGCGACCCCGCCGCCTGCACGGTCGCCGGGCAGGTCGCCGCGGCGAACGAGGCCGTCGTCGACTCCTGCACCGTCACCCCCGGCGCGGTCGTCGAGGTGCGCGTGCACGTCCCCGTCCGGCTCGGGCCACTGGGCGTCGTCGACGCCCCGGCGCGGGCGCGGGCCGGCCCGGCAGCGCCGGGGACCGGGTCAGAAGACGAGGTCGTCGGGGTCGGGGCCGGCCGCGCCGGTGTCGGCGGGTCCGGCCTCGGCCGGGGCGCTGGTGCCGAACAGGCCCGACGCCGGCGTCGAGCGGCGGGTCACCTCCGCCTCCTCTGCCGAGAGCTCCGGGGCGCCGGCCAGCTCGTCGAGCACGACGTCGAGCACCCGCACCGCGCCGGCCTTGTCCAGCGGGTCGTTGCCGTTGCCGCACTTGGGCGACTGCACGCACGACGGGCAGCCGGACTCGCACTCGCAGCTGGCCACCGTGGCCCGGGTCGCCTGCAGCCAGTCCCGCAGCACCGCGTACCCGCGCTCGGCGAAACCTGCGCCGCCAGGGTTGCCGTCGTAGACCACGATCGTCGCCGCGCCGGTGTCCGGGTGCAGGGCGGTGGAGATCCCGCCGAGGTCCCAGCGGTCGCAGGTGGCCAGCAGCGGCAGCAGCCCGATCGAGGCGTGCTCCGCCGCGTGCAGCGAGCCGGGCAGGGCGGCGTCGTCGACGTCGGCGCGGGCGATCGCGCGTTCCTCCAGGGTCAGCCACACCGCCCGGGTCCGCAGCTGGCGGGGTGGCAGGTCCAGCGGGAACTCGGCGAGCACCTCGCCGGTGCCCAGCCGCCGGCGCTGGTAGGCGACGACCTGGTTGGTGACGTCCACGACGCCGGTGTGTGCGGTGACGGTGCCCAGCCGGCGGGTGCGGTCGGTGGCGACGATCGACAGGTCCACGGTGTCGCGGGCCACCGTGGTCCACTCCGGGCTCTCCGGGTGCACCACGGCGCAGGCGTCCTCCACGTCGAGCTCGTCGACGACGTAGGTCGCGCCGCGGTGCACGTAGAGCGCGCCGGTGTGCACGGTGGCGTGCGAGGCGTCGCCGTCGACCGTGCCCAGCAGCCGGCCGGTCGCGCCCTCGATGATCGACACCGGTGCGGCACCACTGCCGCGGATGTCCACGTCCGGCCGGCCCCGGCCGGCCCAGTACCAACCGGTCGGGCGGGTGCGCAGCAGCCCCTCGGCGACCAGCTCGGCCACCTGCGCCTCGGCCACCTCGCCACCGAAGTCGGCCAGGTCGGCACGGGTCAGGGGGAGCTCCGCGGCGGCACAGCACAGTTGCGGGCCCAGCACGTAGGGGTTGGCCGGGTCGGTGACGGTCGCCTCGACGGGCCGGCCGAAGACCGCCCGCGGGTGGTGGGCGAGGTAGTGGTCCAGCGGGTCGTCCCGGGCGACGAACACGACGAGCGACTCCCGCTGGGCCCGCCCGGCCCGGCCGGCCTGCTGCCACATCGAGGCCAGGGTGCCCGGGTAGCCGGCGAGCACGACGGCGTCCAGGCCGGCGATGTCGATCCCGAGCTCCAGGGCGTTCGTGGTGGCCACCCCCAGCAGCACCCCGGTCGACAGCGCCCGCTCCAGCTCCCGCCGCTCCTCGGGCAGGTAACCGCCGCGGTAGGAGTCGACCCGGGAGACCAGGTCCGACCGGCCGCGGGAGCGCAGGATCGCCCGGGCCTGCTCGGCGACGGACTCCGCGCCACGGCGGGAGCGCACGAACGCCAGCGTGCGGGCGCCCTGCTCGACCAGGTCGGCCAGCAGCCCGGCGGCGTCGGCGGCCGCCGACCGGCGCAGGGGAGCGCCGTGCTCGCCGGTCCGCTCGGTCAGCGGCGGCTCCCACAGCGCGAAGGTCGCCCCCGGCCGCGGCGAGCCGTCCTCGGTCACCGCCGTCACCGGGGCGCCGACCAGCCGGCCGGCGGCCAGGGCGGGGTCGGCCACCGTCGCCGACGCCAGGACGAACACCGGGTCGGCGCCGTAGCGGCGGCAGATCCGCCGCAGCCGGCGCAGCACGTGACCGACGTGCGACCCGAACACCCCCCGGTAGGCGTGGCACTCGTCCACCACCACGTAGGCGACCCGGCGCAGCGTGCTCGACCACTTCTGGTGGGCCGGGAGCACCCCCCGGTGCAGCATGTCGGGGTTGGTCACGATCCAGCGCGAGTGCCGGCGCACCCACTCCCGCTCCTCCATCGGGGTGTCGCCGTCGTAGGCCGCCGGGCGCACCGAGGAGTCGGCCAGCTCGGCGACGGAGGCGAGCTGGTCCCGGGCCAGGGCCTTGGTGGGGGCGAGGTAGAGCACGCAGGCGCGCGGGTCGTCGGCGAGCGCGGTCAGCGCGGGCAGCTGGTAGGCCAGGGACTTGCCCGACGCCGTGCCGGTGGCGACGACGACGTTGCTGCCGGCCCGGGCCAGCTCGGCCGCCTCGACCTGGTGGCTGAAGGGCGCCCGCACGCCCCGCTCAGCCAGCCGGTCGCGCAGCGGCGTCCCGACCCAGTCCGGCCACTCCGCCAGCCGGCTGGGCCGGGCCGGCAGCCGGTGCACGTGGGTCACGGGGTCGTCGTCGGCGTCGGTGCCGGACAGCAGGGCCTCGAGCAGGTCGGTGCCCGGCAGCACGCCACCGGCCGGGTCGGGCACCGGCTGCGGGGTCTCCGCGGGTGGCCGCACGGAGCGCAGGGACGTCACCACCCCACTGTCACACCGGCGCGCAACCCGGTGCCCGGGCACCTGGACCAGATCACGTTGAGTGTGAACGGGATCACAACTGGGTCTGGCGGCAGGCATCCCTCCTGCGGCACAGTGCGTCCCACGCCGGGCCCTCCCCGCGCGAGAGCCCGGGGGCGACTGGCCGGTGCGCGCCCCACCTCGCCTCGGAGGAACACATGCCCGACGCCGACCTGTCCGGAGGAGACCTCGCCCTGGTGGCGATCGCGCTCCTCATCTCCCTCGCCGCCCTCGGCTTCGCCGCCTGGCTGGTCCGCGCCGTCCTGGCCGCAGACCAGGGCACGGTGTCGATGCAGGAGATCGCGAAGGCGATCCAGGAGGGCGCCGGGGCCTATCTGAGACGCCAGTTCCGCACCCTCGCCGTCTTCGCCGTGATCGTCTTCGGGCTGCTGCTCCTGCTCCCGGTGGCCGACGGCGGTCTGGGCACCCGGTTGGGCCGTGCCGCCTTCTTCCTGGTCGGGGCCGCGTTCTCCGCCGCGGTCGGCTTCATCGGGATGACCCTGGCCACCCGCGGCAACGTCCGGGTGGCGGCCGCCGCGGCCGCCGGCGGGCACCGGCCGGCCTTCCGCATCGCGTTCCGCACCGGCGGTGTCTGCGGGATGATCACCGTGGGCCTGGGGCTGTTCGGCGCGTCCCTGGCGCTGCTGCTCTTCCAGGAGACCGCGCCGATCGTGCTGGAGGGCTTCGGCTTCGGCGGGGCGCTGCTGGCGATGTTCATGCGCGTCGGTGGTGGCATCTTCACCAAGGCCGCCGACGTCGGCGCGGACCTGGTCGGCAAGGTCGAGGCCGGCATCCCGGAGGACGACCCGCGCAACGCCGCGACGATCGCGGACAACGTCGGGGACAACGTCGGCGACTGCGCGGGGATGGCCGCCGACCTCTTCGAGTCCTACGCGGTGACCCTGGTGGCGGCGCTGATCCTCGGCCAGGTCTTCTTCGGGCCCGTGGGCATGGTGTTCCCGCTGGTGGTCGCCGCGATCGGGGTGATCGCCTCCGTCGTCGGCATCCTGGCCAGCAACCCCGGCAGCGACGACCGCAACTGGATGTCCCCGATCAACCGCGGCTTCTTCGTCTCCGCCGCCGTCTCGCTGGTGCTGGTCGCGGCGGCGTCCTTCACGATCCTGCCGACGATCTCCGACGGCCTGGACATCGAGGTCAGCCCGCAGGTGCTCGGCTTCCTGTCCGTCCTGGTCGGCATCGTGCTGGCGGCGGCGATCCAGCAGCTCACCGGCTACTTCACCGAGACCTCCCGCCGGCCGGTCCGCGACGTCGGCCGCAGCTCCCTCACCGGCCCCGCCACGGTGATCCTCTCCGGCATCTCGCTGGGCCTGGAGTCGGCCGTCTACGCCGCACTGCTCATCGGCACCGCGGTCTACGGCGCGTTCCTCATCGGCGGTGCGGCGGCGCTGTACGCGGTCGCGCTCGCCGGCTGCGGGCTGCTCACCACCGCCGGGGTGATCGTCTCGATGGACACCTTCGGGCCGGTGAGCGACAACGCGCAGGGCATCGCGGAGATGTCCGGTGACATCGACGAGGAGGGCGCCCAGGTGCTCACCGACCTGGACGCGGTCGGCAACACCACCAAGGCGATCACCAAGGGCATCGCGATCGCCACCGCCGTGCTGGCGGCCACGGCGTTGTTCGGCTCCTACAACGCCAGCCTCGTCGACGCGCTGGACGACGCCGGCGGGCTCGACCTCGGCGACGCCCTCAGCCTGGTCTCGCCGAACAACGTGGTCGGCGCCGTGGTCGGTGCGGCGGTGGTGTTCCTCTTCTCCGGGCTGGCGATCAGCGCGGTCTCCCGTGCCGCCGGCCGGGTGGTGTTCGAGGTGCGTGAGCAGTTCCGCACCCACCCCGGGATCATGGACTTCAGCGAGCGCCCCGACTACAGCCGGGTGGTCGACATCTGCACCCGGGACTCGCTGCGGGAACTGGCCACCCCAGGCCTGCTGGCCGTGCTGGCGCCGGTGGCGGTCGGCTTCGGTCTCGGCTTCGGCCCGCTGGCGGCCTACCTGGTCGGCGCCATCGCGACCGGCACGCTGATGGCGGTGTTCCTGTCCAACTCCGGTGGCGCCTGGGACAACGCCAAGAAGATGGTCGAGGACGGCGCGCACGGCGGGAAGGGCAGCCCGGCCCACGAGGCGACCATCATCGGCGACACCGTCGGCGACCCGTTCAAGGACACCGCCGGCCCGGCCATCAACCCGCTGATCAAGGTGATGAACCTGGTCGCGCTGCTGATCGCCCCGGCCGTCGTCGGGCTGTCCGTCGGCGAGGACGCCAACACGCCGGTGCGGGTGGCCATCGCGGTGGCCGCGACCCTGGTGATCGTGGTCGCGGTGGTGGTGAGCAAGCGCCGCTCGATCGTGGTCGGCGGGGAGAGCGACGCCACCACCGGGGCGCTGACCACGAGCGCCCCCTGACCGTCCAGCCCGGCCGTGGTGTCCGGTCGTGGGACACCACGGCCGGTCCGGACGACGGGCCCGGTCCGGACGACGGGCCCGGCCCGGACGACGCGGCCCGTGTGGACGTCGGGGCCCGGTGTGTGGACGACGGAGCCGGGTGTGGACGACGGCGCCCGGACCGGCCGCCGGCCTTCCTACCGTCCGCGGCATCGGTCCCTCCCCGGGGCCGCCGTCGCGCCGGGAGGCCTCCGTGTCCCACCTGATCTCCGTCCAACTCGACGCGCTGGGCAGGTTGTCGGCCGAGCTGACCGTGCTGGGTGCCGAGCTGGGGGAGGAGGGCCGGCTGACCGCATCGACCGGCCGCTCGCTGGGCACCGCCCTGGCCGGGCCGGTGGGTGACGACGCCGCCGGGGTCGGCGCCGGCTGGGCCGAGGTGATCGAGGCGCTGGCCGCCCGCACCCTGGCGGTCGCGGCGACCCTGGACGCGGCGCTGGCGGCCTACCGCCGCATGGACGCCGGCCTCGCCGGGCAGCTCGGGCCGGGTCGGGTCGGTGCCGTGCCGGTGCCGCGATGACCGGCGCGACGCTCACCGAGCTGGCCGGCTGGGACGTCGCGCAGCTGCGGGGGTCCGTCGGCGCGCTGGGGACGGTGGTCGACCGGCTGCCGCCCTGGCGGTACCGGCTCGACGCGCTGGGCCGGGAGCTCGGCACCGCGGAGTGCTGGTCGGGCCCGGCCGGGACGGCGGCTGCTGCCGCACTGGTCGAGCTCTCCACGGTGGCCGCCGGCCTCACCGCGGCCCTGGACCGCTCCGCCGCCGACCTGGCCGGCCTGGTCGCCGCGGCGGGCGAGGCGCAGGAGCGGGCCGCGACCGCTCTCGCGGTGGCGCGCGCCGCGGGCCTGCGGCTGGACGCGACGGGGACGGCGGTCGGGGTGCCCGCGGCGCCGCTGCCGGTGATGGCCCCCGACCAGGTCGCCGACGTCACCGTCGCCCGCGCTGCCGCCGCGGTGGCCGAGGCGACCGCTGCCCAGGCGCTGGCCGCCGGTGCGCAGGCCGCCGCGCGCACGGCCGCCGCAGCGGAACCGCTGGCCGGGCTGGGCGTGCCGGCCGGCGGCCCGGTGGACCTCGGCGACCTGGCACCCCGCCTGCCGGCGCCGGTGCCGGCCCTGCCCTCGGGCGGCGCACCGCAGAGGGCCGCCGACTGGTGGGCCGGGCTGACGGCCGTGCAGCAGCTGGAGGCGATCGACGCCTGGCCGGGGGCGGTCGGTGCGCTGGACGGGCTGCCGGCGTGGGCCCGCGACCGGGCGAACCGGGCCAACCTGGCCGCCGCGCTGCAGCACCTCCCGCCGGGGTCGGTCGGCCACGACACCGCCCGCGCCGTGCAGCGCACCCTGACCGAGCTGGTGGACACCGGCTCCCTGGCACAGCTCCTGCAGTTCGACCCGGCGGCCGGCCTGGTGGCCGTGTCCGTCGGTGACCTGGACACCGCCGCCGCCGTGGGCGTCCTGGTCCCGGGGGTCGAGACCACGGTCGTCGACGACCTGGCCGCGGTGGCCGGCGACGCCCGGGACGTCGCAGCGGCCGCTGCGGTGGCGAGCCCGGGCCTGGCCGTGGCCACGGTCGCCTGGCTGGGCTACCGGACACCCCGGTGGTTCAGCTCCGTCGTCGAGCAGGCCTCCCACCGTGGGGGTCGTGACCTGGACCGCGCGCTGGACGGGTTGGCCGCCAGCCGTGGCGCCCCGGCCGCGGGGCCGGCGCCGCGGACGACCGTGCTGGCGCACAGCTACGGGACCGTCGTCACCGGCGAGGCCGCGCGGGCACCGGGCCGGCTGGCCGCGGACGCCGTCGTCCTGCTCGGCAGCCCCGGCACGGGGACCGGCGGAGCCGAGGGGCTGGAGGCGGCGGAGGTCTACGGGGCCTGGTCGCCGACCGACCCGATCGCATGGTCCGGCTGGTACGGGGCCGGCCCGTTCGACAGCGGGTTCGGCGACGTCCGGCTCCCGACCGAGCCGACCCAGGGACACACCCAGTACTACGACCGCGACCGCCCGACCCTGGCCGCCGTCGGTGCGGTCGTCGCCGGCCCGTGGACGCCACGATGACCTGCGGATCGACGCCGGGAACAGTCAGCGACGTCATCCGTTGGAGGTGGACCAGCCGGGGCGTCCCGGTTCACCGCCCGGCCTCCCGGTCGAGCGGTGGCCTACCGTGGCGTCGCCGAGCGGGTACAGCCCGTTCTGCCCCGTGCGCCACCGGGTCCTCCCCGGGCGCCTGCACCAGCACCCCGACAGGAGCACCGTGCCGCCCACCAAGACCACGAAGTCAGCCACCAGCACCGGCGACCGCGCGCCGCGCAAGCGTGCCGCCGCGGCGGGGGGCAAGCCGCTGGTCATCGTGGAGTCGCCGACCAAGGCGAACAAGATCGCGGGCTACCTCGGCAGCGACTACGTCGTCGAGGCCAGCGTCGGGCACATCCGTGACCTGCCGCGCAACGCCGCCGACGTGCCGGCCGCGCACAAGGGCGAGTCCTGGGCCCGGCTCGGCGTCGACGTGGACAACGGCTTCTCCCCGCTCTACGTGGTCAGCCCGGACCGCAAGCAGCAGGTGACCCGGCTCAAGCAGCTGGTGAAGGACGCCAGCGAGATCTACCTCGCCACCGATGAGGACCGCGAGGGCGAGGCCATCGCCTGGCACCTGATCGACACCCTCAAGCCGACCGTGCCGATCCGCCGGATGGTCTTCCACGAGATCACCCGTGAGGCGATCGCCCGGGCCGTGGCCAACCCGCGCGAGCTGGACACCGCCCTGGTCGACGCCCAGGAGACCCGCCGCATCCTCGACCGGCTCTACGGCTACGAGGTCTCCCCGGTGCTGTGGAAGAAGGTGCTGCCCAAGCTGTCGGCCGGCCGCGTGCAGTCGGTGGCCACCCGGATCGTGGTCGAGCGCGAGCGGGCCCGGATGCGGTTCACCGCCGCGGACTACTGGAGCCTGGACGGCGTCTTCGAGGTCGCCGAGAAGCGGGCCGGCGCCGACGCGGGGGAGCCGACGACCCTGCGGGCCCGGCTGGTGACCGTGGACGACAGCCGGGTCGCCACCGGCCGCGACTTCGACGCCGACACCGGCACCGTGACCAGCGACGTCGTCCACCTGGACGAGGCCGGTGCCCGGGGCCTGGCCGCGCGCCTGGAGGGCCGGCAGGTCTCGGTCAGCCGGGTCGACGAGCGGGACTACACCCGCAAGCCCTACGCCCCCTTCATCACCTCCAGCCTGCAGATGGAGGCCGGTCGCAAGTTCGGCTGGTCCTCGGCTCAGGTCATGCGGGTGGCGCAGCGGCTGTACGAGAACGGCCACATCACCTACATGCGGACCGACTCGACCAACCTGTCCAACGAGGCGATCACCGCCGCCCGCCGGCAGGCCGCCGAGCTGTACGGCGACGCCTACGTCCCGGCCGAGCCGCGCCGCTACGACAAGAAGGCCAAGGGCGCCCAGGAGGCGCACGAGGCGATCCGCCCCGCCGGTGACTCCTTCCGCACGCCCGGGCAGCTGGCCGGTCAGCTGGCCCGCGACGAGTTCCGGCTCTACGAGCTGATCTGGCAGCGCACCATCGCCTCGCAGATGGCCAACGCCGTGGGCAAGACGCTCAGCATCCGGCTCGCCGGCAGCTCCAGCACCGGTGAGGCCGTCGAGTTCACCGCCTCCGGGCGGACGATCACCTTCCCCGGGTTCCTGCGGGCCTACGTCGAGGGCAAGGACGAGGGCGCAGGCAGCGAGGACGAGGCCGACGACAGCGAGCGCCGGCTGCCGCGGGTGGAGCAGGGCCAGCGGCTGGACACCCGCGAGCTGGACCCCAAGGGGCACACCACCAGCCCACCGGCCCGCTACACCGAGCCGAGCCTCACCGCCCGGCTCCAGGAGCTGGAGATCGGCCGGCCGTCGACCTACGCGTCGATCATGCAGACCATCCAGGACCGCGGGTACGTCTGGAAGAAGGGGTCGGCGCTGGTGCCCTCCTTCATCGCCTTCGCCGTGGTGAACCTGCTGGAGCAGCACTTCGGCCAGCTCGTCGACTACGACTTCACCGCCTCCCTGGAGCGCGAGCTCGACGAGATCGCCGCCGGTCAGCTCGGCCGGGTCGACTGGCTCACCGAGTTCTACTTCGGTGGCGAGGGTCAGCACGCCGGCGGCATCGGCGCCTCCGGCGGGCTGAAGTCCGTCGTCGGCCAGCGGCTGGAGGAGATCGACGCCCGCGGCGTCAACTCCATCCCGCTGCGTGCGGTGTCGCCCGACGGTGAGCCGGTGGTGGTCCGGGTCGGCCGGTACGGCCCTTATCTGCAGGCCGGCGGTGAGGACGGCGCCCGGGTGAGCATCCCCGAGGACATCGCGCCCGACGAGCTGACGACCGAGCGCGTCGCGGAGCTGCTCAACGCGCCCAGTTCCGACCGGGAGCTGGGCACCGACCCGGAGTCCGGGTTCCCGGTGGCGGTCAAGGCCGGCCGCTACGGCCCCTACGTCACCACCCAGGTGCCCGAGGGGAGCAAGGAGACCCCGCGCACGGCCAGCCTGTTCAAGACGATGACGCCGGAGACGGTCACCCTGGAGCAGGCGCTGCAGCTGCTCACCCTGCCGCGCACGATCGGCAAGGACGCCGAGGGCGAGGAGATCCAGGCGCTCAACGGCCGGTACGGGCCCTACATCAAGAAGGGCACCGACTCCCGCTCGCTGGAGAGCGAGGACGCGCTCTTCACCATCACCCTCGACGAGGCGTTGGCCATCTTCGCCCAGCCCAAGCAGCGGGGGCGGGCTGCGGCCAAGGCACCGCTCAAGGAGCTGGGCGCGGACCCGGTCAGCCAGGGCCAGGTCACGGTGCGCGAGGGCCGCTTCGGGCCCTACGTCACCGACGGTGAGCACAACGCCAGCCTGCGCAAGGGCGACGAGGTCGAGACGATCACCCTCGAGCGGGCGGCCGAGCTGCTCGCCGACCGCCGTGAGCGGGCGCCGGTGAAGAAGAAGGCGGCGAAGAAGACCGCCGCCAAGAAGGCACCGGCGAAGAAGGCCGCCACGAAGGCCACGGCGAAGAAGACGACGGCGAAGAAGACGACGGCGAAGAAGACGGCCACGAAGACGGCCGCGCCGACCACCGCCGAGGTCGACGAGCGGGTCCCGGCCGGCAGCTGACGACCGAGGACGGACGGAGGGCCGGGGTGGACGGCTGGGAGCAGCGGCGCACGTCGTTCGGCGCGGTCGCGGCCGACTACGCCGCCCTCCGGCCGACCTACCCGGCCGACGTGGTCGGCTTCCTGCTCGGTGACGCCCCGCGCCGGGTGCTCGACCTCGGGGCCGGCACCGGCCTGCTCACCGACCGCCTGGTGGCCGCCGGGCACGAGGTGGTCGCCGTCGACCTGTCCGGGGAGATGCTGGCGCAGCTGCGCGAGCGGCTGCCCCAGGTGCGTGCGGCCACCGGGGGAGCGGAGTCGATCCCGCTGCCCGACCACGACGTGGACGCGGTCGTCGCCGGGCAGGCCGCGCACTGGTTCGACGTCGGCCCCGCGGCTGCCGAGCTGCGCCGGGTGCTGCGCCCGGGCGGGGTGGTCGGCCTGGTCTGGAACACCCGGGACGAGCGGGTGCCCTGGGTCCGCGCGCTGGGCCGGCTGCTCGCCGACGAGGCCCGCGACCACGAGGCCGACCAGACGGTCGTCGACCGGTTCGCCGCCGTGCTGCCCGCCGACGTGGTGGTGGCCGACTCCGCGGTCGTGCAGCAGGTGACGCCGGAGCAGGTCGTCCGCGGGATCGGCACCCGCAGCTACGTGGCGACGATGGACGACGCCCGGCGGGTGGAGTTCCTGGGCGCGGTACGGGAGCTGCTGGCCACCCACCCCGACACCCGGGGAGCCGCGCACCTCCAGCTGCCGTACACGACCCGGGCGTACCGGCTCACCCCTCGCTGAGCGCGGTCGCCGACCTGGGTCGGCCGACTGGCCCGGCCGAGTGCCGATCGGCCGGATCCGTCGGTCCCGACCGGTACGGTGACCGAGCCGAGGCCACGACACGGCCATGTCCCGCGGCGCTCCGGTGCCGCCACACCCCGGGGGTCCCCGATCAGCTCCGACCCGACGGACCGCCCGTCCCCGGGCGGCTCGACCGACGCCAGCAGGGCGGCCGACGGCGGCCCCCCGGTGCCGGACGCCGCGCCCCGGGCCGGCTCGGGTGGTCTCGACGACGGTGGTCCCGGCCCGGCGCCGGCTCCGGTCCCCGCGGACGGGCTCCCGGCCGCCGGCGCACCCACACCGGACGACGCCGGGCTGCCGCTGTCGGAGCACGGCGCCCCGGGTGAGGACCGGTCCGGTGCGGAGGAGGAGGAGCATCCCGGCGGCGGGGCGGTCGGTCAGGTCGCGAAGATCCGCGCCGTGCTGCGGGTGCGCGACTTCCGCAAGCTGTGGCTGTCCATGTCGCTGTCCAGCTTCGGCGACTGGCTCGGCCTGCTGGCGATCACCGCGACCGCCACCACGCTGGTCGACGGCTACATGGCCAGCAACCTGGCCCTCAGCGGTGTGCTGCTCTTCCGGCTGCTGCCGGCGATCCTGCTCGGTCCGGTGGCCGGGGTCTTCGCCGACCGGTTCGACCGGCGCAAGACGATGGTGGTCACCGACCTCTTCCGGTTCGGCCTCTTCGCCTCGATCCCGCTGGTCGGCGACCTGGTCTGGCTGTTCATCGCGCAGTTCCTCATCGAGGTGATCAGCCTCTTCTGGACCCCGGCGAAGGACGCCGCCGTCCCGAACATGCTCCGCAAGGACCAGCTGGAGCCGGCCAACCAGCTGTCCCTGGTCACCACCTACGGGATCACCCCGGTGCTGGCCGGTGGCGTCTACGCGGTGCTCAACACCTCGGACGGCCGGCTGAGCCAGTTGCTCCCCGGGCTGGACCAGATCGCCCTCGCCCTGTACCTGAACGCCCTGACCTTCCTGGTCGCGGCCTTCGTGATCTGGAACCTGCCCTCGATCAGCGGCCGCCGGGCGGCCCGGCCCGAGGCGCCGCAGGGGAGCTTCCTCGGCTCGCTGAAGGAGGGCTTCTCCTTCGCCAGCCACACCCCGCTGGTCCGCGGGCTGGTCCTCGGGATCACCGGGGCCTTCGCCGCCGCCGGCGCGATCATCGCGACCGGGCAGTTCTACGTGAGCGGGCTGGGCGGGGGGCAGGCGGCGTACGGGCTGCTGTTCGGCGCGGTCTTCGTCGGCCTCGGCTTGGGTATCGCGCTGGGCCCGAGCATCGCCCACGACCTCGCCCGGGAGCGGGTCTTCGGGGTGGCCATCGTCGGCGCCGGCATCGTGGTGCTGCTCATGGCGTGGACCGCCACGTTGTGGATGGCGTTGCTGCTGGTCGTGCTGATGGGCTTCTTCGCCGGCAACGCCTACCTGGCCGGCTTCACCCTGCTCGGCACGGAGGTCGAGGACGAGATCCGTGGCCGCACGTTCGCGCTCGTCCAGTCCCTCGTCCGCGCCTCGCTGATCCTCTCCCTCGCAACGGTGCCGATCGGCGTGGGCGTGATCGGTCAGCACCAGGTCGACGTCGGCGTCCTGACGCTGGCGGTCACCGGGGAACGGGTCATGCTGTTCGTGGCCGGGCTGCTGGCCGTCGGCGTGGGCCTGTTCGCCTACCGGCAGATGGACGACGGCCGCCCGGTGCCGCTGCTGGCCGACGTCCTCACCGCCCTGCGGCGGGACACCACCGCGCGGCGGCGACTGGCCGGGGGCGGGGTGTTCATCGCCTTCGAGGGCGGCGAGGGGGCGGGCAAGTCCACGCAGGTGCGCCGCCTGCAGGAGTGGCTGACCGGGGAGGGCCTGGTCGCCCGGACCACCCGCGAGCCGGGCGGGACGGCGCTGGGCGGGAAGGTCCGGGCGCTGCTGCTGGACCCGGCCAGTGCCGGGCTGTCGCCGCGGGCGGAGGCACTGATGTACGCCGCTGACCGCGCGCAGCACGTGCACGACGTCCTCCGCCCGGCGCTGGACGCCGGGGAGGTGGTGATCACCGACCGGTTCGTGGACAGCTCGCTGGCCTACCAGGGCGCCGGCCGCACGATCCCGATGGACGACGTCCGCTCGATCTCCCGCTGGGCCACCCAGGGGCTGCGGCCGGACCTCACGCTGCTGCTCGACCTGCCGCCCGAGGTCGGCCTGGCCCGGGCCCGCGGGCGGGCCGCGGCAGACCGGCTGGAGTCGGAGTCGCTGGACTTCCACCAGCGGGTCCGCCGGACGTTCCTCGCCCTGGCGGAGGCCGAGCCCGACCGCTACCTGGTGCTCGACGCCCGCCGGTCGCCGGAGGAGCTCGCCGCCGCCATCCGCACCCGGGTGAGCGTGCTGCTGGAGGGGCTGCCGCTGCAGCAGCTCCCGGCCGACGTCCCGGTGCCGCACAGCCGCCGGGGCGGCGACCACGTCGTCCAGACCGGGTCGACGCCGCACCTGCACCCCTGACGCGCGAACAGGTCTCGGGTCCGGCCCGGGGAGGACTGAGGGAGGATGGGGACGTGACGGTCGGTGGGGTGTGGGCCGACGTGGTGGGCCAGCCGGCGGTCGTGGCCGAGCTGCAGGCCGCGGTCGCCCAGCCGGGGGCGATGACCCACGCGTGGCTGTTCACCGGGCCGCCCGGCTCCGGTCGTTCGGTCGCCGCCCGCGCCTTCGCCGCTGCCCTGCAGTGCCCGGCCGGGGGCGACGGCACCTGCCACGCCTGCCGGACCGTGCTGGCCGGCAGCCACTCCGACGTCCACCGCGTCGTGCCCGAGGGGCTGTCCATCGGCGTCGCCGAGGTGCGGCAGATCGTCCGGACCGCGGGCCGGGCGCCGTCCCAGGGCCGCTGGCAGATCGTGGTGGTCGAGGACGCCGACCGGATGACCGAGCAGGCCTCCAACACCGTGCTGAAGATGCTGGAGGAGCCGCCGCCGCGGACGGTCTTCCTGCTCTGCGCGCCCTCGCTGCACCCCGACGACGTGCCGGTCACCATCCGTTCCCGCTGCCGGGTGGTCGCCCTGCGCGCGCCGCGGGTCGAGGCGGTCACCGAGGTGCTGGTGCGCCGGGACGGCATCGACCCGGCGCTGGCCGCCTGGTCCGCGGCGGCCGCCGGTGGGCACGTCGGCCGGGCCCGGCACCTGGCCCGGGACGAATCGGCCCGGCTGGCCCGCAAGGCGGTGCTGGACATCCCGCTGTCGCTGGTCTCGCTCGCGGCCTGCCTGCACGCCGCCGACGACCTGGTCGGGACGGCCAAGGAGGAGTCGGACAAGACCGTCGCCGAGGTCGACGCGGTCGAGACCGACGCCGTCAAGGCCAGCCTGGGTGTGGGGGCGCGCGGGCCGGGGGTCGCTGCCGCCAGTCGCGGTGCCGGTCAGCTCAAGGAGCTGGAGACGCGACAGAAGCGGCGGGCGACCCGGATCGGCCGGGACTCCCTGGACCGGGCGCTGGTCGACCTGGCAGCGCTGTACCGGGACGCGCTGGTGATCAGCTCGACGTCGGGGGAGCTGACACTGCCGCTGGCCCACCCGGACCGCCGGGCCGATGCGGTGGAGCTGGCCCGCCGGATCGGTGCCGAGGGCGCGCTGCGCCGGATCGATGCGGTGCTGGCCGCGCGCACCGCCCTGGAGCAGAACGTGAAGCCGCAGATCGCCGTGGAGGCGCTGACCGTCGCTCTGCGGCTGCCTGCCTGAGCCGCCCCGCCACCCGGCGGGGGTGTCGCAGGCGGGGCACCGGGGTGCCGTAAGCTCACTCGCGCAGTCCGCCGCCTTAGCTCAGTCGGTAGAGCATCTCACTCGTAATGAGAAGGTCGTCGGTTCGATTCCGACAGGCGGCTCTCCTTCCCCCGTTCGTCTCCCAGCCGGGCCGGCGTGCCCGGTCAGCGCGCATGGTCGGCCTCGGTCGGTGCGCCGCAGGAGAGCGGCGTCGACAGTTGTCCCGGAGATGCGGAACGGCGGCGCACCCGGGTGGGTGCGCCGCCGTCTGGTCGGTGCGTGTCCGGCGAGGTCCGCCGCTGGGGTCAGTGCTGGGGCGTGTCGATGGCGCGCTGCCGGGAGGCCTCGATCTCGGCCTCGGCCTCGGCGCGCCCGACCCACTCGGCGCCCTCGACCGACTTGCCCGGCTCGAGGTCCTTGTAGGTCTCGAAGAAGTGCTGGATCTCCAGCCGGTCGAACTCCGACACGTCGTTGATGTCCTGCAGGTGGGCCATCCGCGGGTCGGTCGCCGGGACCGTGAGGACCTTGTCGTCCCCGCCGGCCTCGTCGGTCATCCGGAACATCCCGATGGCCCGGCAGGTGATGAGGCACCCGGGGAACGTCGGTTCCTCCAGGAGCACGAGGGCATCGAGCGGGTCACCGTCCATCCCGAGCGTCTCCTCGATGTACCCGTAGTCGGCCGGGTACCGGGTCGAGGTGAACAGCATCCGGTCCAGGCGGATGCGTCCGGTGGCGTGGTCCAGCTCGTACTTGTTCCGCTGGCCCTTGGGGATCTCTACCGTCACGTCGAACTGCACGCCGATAGTGTGGCGTACGACTGTCCGCCCCGTCGGCGGAGGTCACTCCAGGGGGTGGGGGAGATCTCGTCGAGTCCGCGCGAACAGCAGCCGGGGGAGCCTGACGGCACCCCGGAGGTGCCACCCTCGGCGGCTGCCAGCGGCGACGCGACGACACCCGATCCGTCGATCCCGACGGTCGGGGCTCCCGGGACTCCGGCCCCGGACGACGTCGAGGCCCCGACCGCCGACGACGCCGAGGCCCCGGTTCCCGACGACATCGACGTCCCGGCCTTGGACGACGGGGAGGACCCGGCTGCGGGACCGGCTGCACCTGTGGATGCGGACCCGGCCGCGACGACGGCCGAGCAGCAGGGCGCCGCGCAGCAGGGCGCCGCTTCGCAGGGCGTCGAGCAGCAGGGCGCCGTGCAGCAGGGTGCCGAGCAGCAGGGCGCCGTGCAGGAGGGCGCCGCGATGGACCCCGCTGAGCCGGACGCGGCGGAGGCCGAGCCGGGGCACCCGGAGACCACGGCCTCGACCGCGCCGGAACAGACAGTCGGCCCGTTGGTGTCCGAGCGATCGGCCCCCGAGCAGGTCACGGAGCAGCCGACCGCGGAGGACGCCGAGGCACGTCGCGCCGCCGCGGAACAGGCGGCCGCCGACCTGGCCGCAGTGAAGCAGTGGGCCGCCGAGCGCGCTGCCGCCGAGCGCGCGGCAGCCGAGGACGCCGAGCGTGCTGCCGCCGCCCAGGCCGCACTCGACCAGGCCGACGTCGAACGAGCCCGGGTCGAGCAGGCCGCCGCCGACCTCGCCGCCGTCCGGGAGTGGGCAGCGCAGCAGGCCGCTGCGGCCCGGGCCGCCGAGGAACAGGCCGCTGCCGAGCGGGCGGCGGTCGAGGAGGCCGAGGCTGCGCGCGCTGCGGCCGAGCGGGCCGCCGTCGAGCAGGCGGAGGCCGAACGGGCGGCGGCCGAGCGAGCGGAAGCCGACCGGGTGGCGGCGGAGCGGGCGGCGGAGGAGGAGGCAGCCGGGCAGCGGGCCGCCGCAGCCGCGGCGATGGCCGCCGAACGCGCGGCCTTCGAGCAGGAGGCTGCCATGCGGGCCGCGGCGGAGCGGGCCGCGGCCGAACGGGCTGCGGCCGACCGCGCCGTGGCCGACCGTGCCGCGGCAGCCGAACGCGCCGTGGCGGCCGACCGCGCCGCAGCGGAGAGCCGGGCTGCATCCGAGCAGAGAGCAGCGGCCGAGCAGCGCGCGGCGGCCGACCGCGCAGCCGGGGCGCGGGACCAGCGCGGGGAACGGGGGCAGACCGACCGGGTGGCCGGTCGCCCTGGCGTCCCCGCGCACGCCTCCGGGAGCGTCGCCGCTGATCCCGGACCGGCGGGTGCCACGCCTGCCTCGGGTCGGCGGCGGGCAGGGGCCGGCAGCGGGGGCGCCCGGCTGGCGAAGGTGCTCGCCGCCGCCGTCCTCGCGCTCGTGCTCGTGGCGGCGGGCGTCGTCTTCGCCCTCGACCTCGTCGGCGGTGACGGCTCCGCCGTGGCGGAGGACGCCGAGCAGGTGCCCGACGCCGTCCTGCCCGAGCTCACCGACCCCGACCCGGTGCTCGCCCCGCTGTCCGCGGAGGCCCCGGTGCCCGACCCGGCGGCGCTCGCGGCCGTGCTGACCCCGTTGCTCGCCGACCCGGTGTTCGGCACCGACCTCTCCGCACAGGTGGTCGACGTGGCCACCGGTCAGGTGCTCTTCGACCGCGACGCGACCGACCCCAGCACCCCCGCCTCCACGGCCAAGCTGCTCACCGCCCTCGCCGCCGTCACCACGCTCAAGCCCACCGACACCCTGTCGACGACCGTGGTGGCCGGCAGCGCGCCCGGCGAGGTCGTCCTGGTCGGCGGCGGTGACCCGACCCTGTCGACGACCGCCCCGTCGGTCGACTACCCGGGCGCGGCGACCGTCGCCGACCTGGCCGCCCAGGTGCAGCAGGCCCTCGGCGGCCAGCCGGTCACCAGCGTCGTGGTCGACAACTCGTTGTTCAGCGGCCCGCTGACCGCCCAGGGCTGGGGCGCGGAGGACGCACCCTCGACCTACGCCGCGCCGGTGACCGCCACCGCGGTCGACGGTGCCCGGCTGACCCCCGGCAGCACCCCGCGCAGCGGGTCGCCGGGCACCGACGCCGGTGCGGCCCTGGCCGCCGCGCTGGGCGCACCGGAGGCCCCGGTGAGCCTCGGCACGGCACCGGCCGGCGCACGCACGCTGGGCACCGTCGAGTCCGCGCCCGTCGCCCGGCTGGTCGAGCAGGCGCTCACCGCCTCGGACAACCTGCTGGCCGAGTCGCTGGCCCGGCACGTGGCCCTCGCCCGGGGCCTGCCGGCCACCTTCGACGGCGCCGCGCAGGCGATCGGCGCCGCGCTGGCCGAGGCCGGGTTGGACACCGCCGGGCTCGCGCTGTCCGACGCCAGCGGGCTCTCCCGCGACGACCGGGTGCCCGCCCGCCTGCTGGTCGACGTCCTGCGGGCCGCCGCCGACGGCAGCATCCCCGACGCCGACCTGCTGCTCTCCGGCCTGCCGGTCGCCGGGTACGACGGCACCCTGACCGACCGCGTGTCGGCGGGCCCGGGCAGCCCGGGGTCGGTGCGGGCCAAGACCGGCACGTTGCTGGGCGTCAACGACCTGGCCGGCACGGTGCAGACCGCCGACGGCCGGCTGCTGGCGTTCGCGGTGCTCGCCGACGGCGCGACCGGGAGCATCACGGCCACCGAGACCGCACTGGACGTCGTGGCGGCCGCGCTGGCCGCCTGCGGCTGCCGCTGACGGCGGGCCGGTCCCGGGGTGCCGCCGCGTACGGTGAGGCGATGAGCCGCTCCTCGTCCCTGGTCGACTGGGACCTCGCCGGCCGCACCGCCCGCCGCCTGGTCGGCGCCGGCCCGGAGACCACCCGGGAGGAGGCGGCGGCCGTCGTCGCGGAGCTCCACAGCGCCGCCGCGATCGCCGTCGCGCACGTCGAGGGGCTGACCGGGCTGCGCCCCGTCCCCGGCGGCCCGGTGCCCACCGTGGCGGTCGTCGACCGGCCGGGCTGGATCGACTCGAACACCACCGGGATGGCGGCCCTGCTGGACCCGCTGGCCGACGGGCTGCAGGCGGCGCAGGGCTCGACGCCGGGGCCGCTGGCCACCGCGATCGGCTCCCGGGCGACCGGCGTGCAGGCCGGCGGCGTGCTGGCCTTCCTGTGCACCCGCGTGCTCGGCCAGTACGAGGTCTTCGGCAGCGGTGGCCGCCTGCTGCTGGTGGCGCCGAACATCGTCGAGACCGAACGCCGGCTCGGCGTGGACCCCAGCGACTTCCGGCTGTGGGTCTGCCTGCACGAGGTCACCCACCAGCTGCAGTTCACCGCCGTCCCCTGGCTGCGGGGCTACCTGGAGGAGCAGATCGCCGTCTTCGCGGAGGCGACCGACCTCACCCCCGACGTGCTGCGGGAGCGGCTCACCGACGTGCTGCGCAGCCTCACCGACGTCGTCCGGGGCACCGGTGCCGACGACGACGCCCCGCAGGGTCTGATGGCGCTGGTCCGGGACCCCGGGCAGCGCGCCGTGCTGGACCGGGTCACCGCGGTGATGAGCCTGGTCGAGGGGCACGCCGAGTACGTGATGGACGGCGTCGGGCCCGACGTCGTCCCCTCCGTGCGCACGCTGCGCAAGCGCTTCGCCCAGCGCCGCAAGGGCCGTGGCCCCATCGACCGGGTGCTGCGCCGGCTGCTCGGTCTGGAGCAGAAGATGCAGCAGTACGCCGACGGCCGGGTCTTCGTGGCCGGTGTCGTCGAGCTCGCCGGGATGGACGGGTTCAACCAGGTGTGGGCCGGGCCGGAGAACCTCCCGTACAAGGAGGAGCTGACCGATCCGGCCCGCTGGGTGCAGCGGGTGCTGGAGACGCGGCCGGCTTTCCCGGCCTGAACCGGCGACCCGGACGTGGTCGGACCCGACCCCGCCGTCGCGGCGCTGCGCACCGCCGTGCGCCCCGGCCTGACCGCCAGCGCGGGGCCGGTGCTGGCCGCGTGCAGCGGGGGAGCGGACTCCGTCGCGCTGGCCGCCGCGCTGGCCTTCGAGGGGCCGCGGGCCGGCCGGCCGGTCGGCGGGGTCACCGTCGACCACGGGCTGCAGCCAGGCTCCGCCGAGCAGGCCGAGCGCACCGCCGGCCTGCTCCGCTCGCTCGGGCTCTCCCCGGTGCTGGTGCTCAGCGTCGACGTCGGCGACGCCGGCGGGCCGGAGGGGGCGGCCCGGGCGGCGCGCGGGGCGGCGCTGGCCGGGGCGGCGGCCGAGCACGGGGCGACGATCGCGCTGGGCCACACCCGCGACGACCAGGCCGAGACCGTGCTGCTCGGGCTGGCCCGCGGTTCCGGACCCCGTTCGGTCGCCGGGATGGTCGAACACCGCCCGCCGTTCTGGCGCCCGCTGCTCGGCGTCCCGCGGGAGACCACCCGGGCCGCCTGCGCGGCGCAGCAGCTGCCGGTGTGGGACGACCCGTGGAACAGCGACCCCGCCTACACCCGCGTCCGGCTGCGCACCGAGGTGCTGCCCCTGCTGGAGGAGGTGCTCGGTGGCGGGGTGGCGGCCGCCCTCGGCCGGACGGCGGCGCTGCTGCGGGAGGACCTGGACACCCTCGACGCCCTGGCCGACGCCGAGCTGGCGACGCTCGCCGGGCCGGACGGCGACCTGCCTGCTGCCCCGCTGGCCGAGCTGCCCGCGGCGCTGCGGCGCCGGGTGCTGCGCGGCTGGCTCCGCGGCGCCGGGGTGCCCGACCTGCAGGGCGTCCACCTGTCGGCGGTGGACGCCCTGCTCACCCGGTGGAGGGGACAGGGGCGGGTGGACCTCCCCGGTGGTGCGGGCGTGCGTCGGGCGTCTGGCAGGCTGAGCGTGCAGCGCGGCGGCCCTCCCGGCCGCGGGACCGGTCCGCGCCCCGCTGCACCTGACGCCGTCCCCCCAGAGGAGCCCTGACCGTCGTGAGCGAGCCCGCCATCCCCGCAGCCGGCCCGTTGGGCCGGGACCACGGCTACGGCCCGGACATCGACCACGTGCTGCTCTCCGAGGAGCAGATCCAGGACAAGATCACCGAGCTGGCCGGGCAGATCGCCCAGGACTACGCCGGCCGCGAGGTGCTGCTGGTCGGCGTCCTCAAGGGCGCGGTGCTGTTCATGTCCGACTTCGCCCGGGCGCTGCAGCTGCCGACCCAGATGGAGTTCATGGCGGTCTCCTCCTACGGCAGCGCCACCAGCTCCTCCGGCGTGGTGCGGATCCTGAAGGACCTGGACCGCGACATCGCCGACAAGCACGTGCTGGTCCTCGAGGACATCATCGACTCCGGGCTCACGCTCTCCTGGCTGCTGAAGAACCTGGGCAGCCGGCGGCCGGCGTCCCTGGAGGTGTGCACGCTGCTGCGCAAGCCGGACGCGGTGAAGGTCGACGTCCCGGTGCGCTACATCGGCTTCGACATCCCCAACGAGTTCGTCGTCGGCTACGGGCTCGACTACGCCGAGCGCTACCGCGACCTGCCCTACATCGCCACGCTCAAGCCCGAGGTCTACTCCTCCTGACGGGTGGGTTCCCAGCTCACAGCCAGCGCGCGACCAGCAGGGACACAGCCTCTGCGGTGTACCGTCGTCGCAACGACGTCGCCCCGCGGCGGGGCGTCCCCCAGGGTCGCGGGCGGCGTCCAGCGACGATCAGGAGGGTCGACGGGCAGGTCGGGCTCATCCCGGCGCCCGGCCACGGTGTATGGAACGTAAGAAGATCTTCCGGAGCGTCTGGTTCTGGATCGCCATCGTCGTCCTGCTGGCCTTCGTCGGCTCCAGCTTCTTCCGTGGTGACCCGGAGTACCAGGAGGTCTCGACCTCCACGGCGCTGGCGCAGTTCGCCGAGGGCAACGTCGACTCCGCCACCATCAACGACCGCGAGCAGACGGTCGACCTCGACCTGGTCGACCCGGTCGAGGGCAGTGACCAGATCACCGCGTTCTACCCGGTCGGCGCCGAGGAGGACGTCTTCGACCTGGTCAGCGGCCTCGGTGACGGCGAGGGCGTCGACTTCGACACCAACGTCTCCCAGGACAACCTGCTGGTCAGCATCCTGGTCAGCTTCCTGCCCTTCGTGCTCCTCCTGCTGCTGCTCTTCTGGCTGTTCAGCTCCATGCAGGGTGGCGGCCGCGGCGTGATGGCCTTCGGCAAGTCCAAGGCCAAGGTGGTCAGCAAGGACAGCCCGAAGACGACGTTCGCCGACGTGGCCGGCGCCGACGAGGCGATCGAGGAACTGCGCGAGATCAAGGACTTCCTGCAGAACCCGGTCAAGTACCAGGCGATCGGCGCGAAGATCCCCAAGGGCGTGCTGCTCTTCGGCCCGCCCGGCACCGGCAAGACCCTGCTGGCGCGCTCGGTGGCCGGTGAGGCCGGGGTGCCGTTCTACTCGATCTCCGGCTCGGACTTCGTCGAGATGTTCGTCGGTGTCGGCGCGAGCCGGGTCCGTGACCTCTTCGAGCAGGCCAAGACCAACGCGCCGGCGATCATCTTCATCGACGAGATCGACGCCGTCGGCCGGCACCGCGGTGCGGGCATGGGCGGCGGGCACGACGAGCGCGAGCAGACGCTGAACCAGATGCTCGTCGAGATGGACGGCTTCGACGTCAAGGGCGGCGTCATCATGATCGCCGCGACCAACCGGCCGGACATCCTGGACCCGGCGCTGCTGCGCCCGGGCCGGTTCGACCGGCAGATCCCGGTCGACCGCCCCGACCTGCAGGGCCGGACGGCGGTGCTGAAGGTGCACGCCACCGGCAAGCCGCTGGCCGAGGACGTCGACCTGGAGACGGTGGCCCGGCGCACGCCCGGCTTCACCGGTGCCGACCTGGCCAACGTGCTCAACGAGGCCGCACTGCTCACCGCCCGCCACGACGGCACGCTCATCACCGACGCCACCCTCGAGGAGGCGATCGACCGGGTGCTCGCCGGTCCGGAGCGCAAGACCCGGGCGATGAGCGAGAAGGAGAAGAAGGTCACCGCGTACCACGAGGGCGGCCACGCCCTGGTGGCGCACGCGCTCCCGAACACCGACCCGGTGCACAAGGTGACGATCCTGCCGCGCGGCCGCTCGCTGGGGCACACCCTCGTGCTCCCCACCGAGGACCGGTACACCCAGACCCGCTCGGAGATGATCGACACCCTGGCCTACGCGCTGGGCGGCCGCGCCGCCGAGGAGCTGGTCTTCCACGAGCCCACCACCGGCGCCGGCAACGACATCGAGAAGGCCACCTCGCTGGCCCGGTCGATGGTCACCCAGTACGGGATGAGCGCGAAGCTCGGCGCGGTGAAGTACGGCAGCACCGACTCCGAGCCGTTCCTGGGCCGGGACATGGGCTCGCGGCCGGACTACTCCGACGCCGTCGCCGCCGACATCGACGGCGAGGTGCGCGCGCTGATCGAGGCCGCGCACGACGAGGCGTGGGAGATCCTGGTCGAGTACCGGGACACCCTGGACCGGCTGGTGCTGGAGCTGCTGGAGAAGGAGACGCTCTCCCGCGAGGACATGGACCGGATCTGCTCCGGGGTCGCCAAGCGCCCGTCGATGGCGCCGTACAACGGCTTCGGCAAGCGCACCCCGTCGGAGCGTCCGCCGGTGCTGACCCCGGCCGAGGCCGCGGCGAACGGCGGGTCGCACCGGGCGGTCAACGGCGAGCCCTCGCTGCCGGTCGGGGACGTCGGCGCCCCCGTCCAGGGCCGGTGAGCGGCGCACCCGGGGGAGCGGACGACCAGGGCGGCACCTGGCGTGGGCCGGTCGACGGCCTCGGTCAGGACCCCCGGACCGGCGACCCGGTGGCCGACCTGGCCGAGGGCCGGGTCGACGCAGCCCGGATCGAGGCCGCCGTCCGGGAGATCCTGCTGGCGATCGGGGAGGACCCGGACCGGCCCGGCCTCGTCGACACCCCCGCACGGGTCGCCCGGGCGTACGGGGAGACCTTCGCCGGCCTGGGCCAGGACCCCTACGACGTCCTGGCGACGACGTTCGACGAGGACCACGACGAGCTGGTCCTGGTCAAGGACATCCCCATGTACTCGACCTGCGAGCACCACCTGGTGCCCTTCCACGGCCGGGCGCACGTCGGCTACATCCCCGGCGCCGACGGGCGGGTGACCGGGCTGTCCAAGCTGGCCCGGCTGGTCGAGGTCTACGCGCGGCGGCCACAGGTGCAGGAGCGGATGACCCGGCAGATCGCCGACGCGCTGTTCGAGGTGCTCAAGCCGCAGGGCGTCATCGTGGTCGTGGAGGCCGAGCACCTGTGCATGGCGATGCGCGGCGTCCGCAAGCCCGGTTCGACCACCCTCACCTCGGCGGTGCGCGGCATCTTCCGGGAGAGCCCGGCGACCCGCAGCGAGGCGATGAGCCTCATCCTGGGCCGGTGACCGTCCTCCTGCCACGCCCGGGCCGGTGCCTGGTGATGGGCGTCCTCAACGTCACGCCGGACTCCTTCTCCGACGGCGGCTGCTACGCCGACGCCGCTGCGGCGATCGCCCACGGGCTGGAGATGCACGCGGCGGGCGCGGACTACGTCGACGTCGGCGGTGAGTCGACCCGGCCGGGTGCGGACCGGGTCGACGCCGCCGAGGAGTGCCGGCGGGTGGTGCCGGTGGTCCGGGAACTGGCCGGCGCCGGCGCGCGGGTGAGCGTGGACACCACCCGCGCGGAGGTCGCCGCGGCCGCGCTGGAGGCCGGCGCGGTGCTGGTCAACGACGTCAGCGGCGGCCTGGCCGACGAGGGCATGGCCCGGCTGGTCGCCGAGGCCGGGGTGCCCTGGGTGCTGATGCACTGGCGCGGGCACAGCCGGGAGATGTACGCGGCGGCCCGCTACGGCGACGTCGTCACCGAGGTCGGCGCGGAGCTCACCGCCCGGGTCGAGGACGTCGTGGCCGCCGGCGTGGACCCCGCCCAGCTGGTGCTGGACCCGGGGCTGGGGTTCGCCAAGAACGCCGAGCACAACTGGGCGCTGCTGGCCGGGCTGGACCGGCTGGTCGCCCTCGGGCTGCCGGTGCTGGTCGGGGCCTCGCGCAAGACGTTCCTCGGCCGGCTGCTGGCCGGGCCCGGTGGGGAGCTCCGGCCGGTCGAGGGCCGGGAGGCGGCGACCCTGGCGATCTCGGTGCTGGCCGCGCAGGCCGGCGCCTGGGGTGTCCGGGTGCACGACCCGGTGCGGTCGCTGGACGCGATCGCCACCCTGACCGCAGTGCGTGCGGCCGCCGGCGGAGGAGGACCGCGTGCCTGACCGGATCACCGTGCACGGCCTCACCGGGCACGGCTACCACGGCGTGTACCCGCCGGAACGCGAGCACGGCCAGACCTTCCGGGTCGACGCGGTGCTCGAGCTGGACACCGCCCCGGCAGCCGCGGACGACGACCTGACGAAGACCGTCCACTACGGCGAGCTGGCCCAGCAGCTGCACGCCGTGCTCGTCGGTGAGCCGGTCGACCTGCTGGAGACGCTGGCCCAGCGGCTGGCCGACCTGTGCCTGGCCTACCCGGTGGTGGACGCCGTCGAGATCACCGTGCACAAGCCGGAGGTCGACCTGGGCGTGCCGGCCGACGACGTCACCGTGGCGATCCGCCGAACCCGCCGATGAGCCGGGCGGTCCTGTCCCTCGGCGCGAACCTGGGCGACCGGGCCGGCACGCTGCGTGGAGCGCTGACGGCGCTGCGGGAGCACGGCCTGGTGGCCCGGTCGACGCTGTACGAGACGCCGCCGTGGGGGCCGGTCGAGCAGCCGCCGTACCTCAACGCGGTCGCCGTCGTCCGGGGCGACCGGGACGCCGCCGGCTGGCTCGCCGTGGCCCACGAGCTGGAGCAGGCCGCCGGGCGCACCCGGGAGGTCCGCTGGGGAGCCCGGACGCTGGACGTCGACGTGGTCACGGTGACCGCCGACGACGGCACGCCGGTGGTCTCCGCCGACCCGGTGCTGACCCTGCCGCACCCGCGGGCGGCTGAGCGGGCCTTCGTGCTCGTCCCCTGGCTGGCGCTGGATCCCACGGCGACCCTGCCCGGGCACGGCCGGGTCGCCGACCTGGTGGCCGCGCTCCCGGCCGACGAGGTCGCCGCGGTGGTCCGCTGGGAGCAGCTGGCATGACCTCGGTCCGTCGCCGGGACCTGCTGGCCCTCGCGGTCGGGCTCGCGGTGGCCAGCTGGCTGCTGGTCCGGGCCGGGTACGGGTCGCTGCCGCAGCTGCAGTGGTGGCTGCCGGTGCCCCTCGGCGTGCTCGCCGTCGCCGAGCTGCTCGGCGCCCGGACGCTGGCGGCCCGGCTGTCCGCCCAGCGCGACCGCCGCCCGCCGCCGGGCCGGGCCCCGGGCGCCACCCGGCCGGTCGAGCCGATGCTGGTGGCCCGGGTGGCGGTGCTCGCCCAGGCCAGCGCCTACGTCGGCGCGGTGCTCGTCGGCTGCTGGGCGGGGCTGCTGCTGCACACGGTGCCGCAGCTGGGCCGGCTGTCCGCGGCCACCGCGGACACCGTCACCGGCGTCCTCGGCGTGCTGTTCGCCGCCGCCCTGACGGGTGCGGCGCTGTGGCTGGAGCACGTCTGCAAGATCCCGCCGGACGGCGACGACGACGCGGCGGCGCCGTCCGCCCGCGCCTGAGGCGGTCCGGCCGGGCAGGAGGACCCACCCGGCCGGACCGCCGGTGGGTCAGGGCTGCTCGGCCAGGTCGGCGATCGAGGTGAGGCCGTACTCCTCGGCGGTCTCCCGGGTCACGACGATGGCGTCCTTGTCCTGGGCCTCCGACTGCTCCAGCACGGTCAGGTTCTCCGGCAGGGCCTCGGGCAGCGCCGCGTAGACCTCCTCGGAGCTGACCGCGGTCGCCTCCTCGTCGAAGTACTCCAGCAGCACGCCGCTGTACTCCGGGATGAGGTCGATCGACCCGTCCTGCAGCGCGGGCATGTAGGTCTCCCGGCTGCCGATGTTCAGCTGGGTGTCGACCGTGGCCCCCTGGGCCGTCAGCGCCTGGGCGTAGATGTTGGCCAGGGTGACGTTCTCCGGGAAGTTCGCCGACCCGATGGTGAGGCTCACCCCGGCGGCCTGGGTGCCCGTCGCGTCCAGTCCCGCCTCGGCCAGCCACTGCCCGGCGACCGCGGCCGGGTCCTGCCGCTCGATGATCACCTGCTCGTTGAGCGCGATGAGGTCCTCGGTGGTCAGCTCCGCGGACACCGCGTTGAGCACGGCGGCGACGCCGTCGGTGGCCTGCTCGGTGTTGATCAGCGGCAGCACGTTCTGCGCGGCGAAGAGGTCTTCGGGGTCCTCGAGGACCACCCAGTCGTTGGCCGCGATGTTCGGGTCGGTGGTGAAGATGTCGGCCGCGTCGATCTGGCCGTTGGCCAGTGCGTTGACGGTCAGCGGGCCGCCGGCGTCGAGGCTGCGGAACTCACCGAACGTGACGCCGTAGACCTCCTCCAGGCCGGGGACGCCGTCGGGCCGGGTCTGGAACTCCGGCGGGCCGCCGAGCACGAGGTCGGAGGCGATCGTGTCCCCGGCCCCCTCGGCGCCGCCGGCGGGCGTGCCGGTGCTGCTGCTGCCCGACTCGCCGCACGCGGCGAGCGACGTGAGCAGGACTGTCGCGCCGGTCAGCGCCATGGCCATCCTGCGGTTCATTCTGTTTCTCCTGAGGTCAGCCCCGGCGCGCGAGGCGCCGGGGTCGCCGGGTACCGGACGGCGGGTTGCCGCCCGTGGTGGGGGAGGGTCACGCCGAGGGCCGCCCGGCCGAGCTGCCCGTGCCGGCGCCGGCCGGGACGGCGTCCGGGCCGCTGGGGCGCGGGCCGGCGTCCTGGCTGTCGGCGTCGGCCTGCTCGACGAGGGCGGCGGTCCGGCTGTCGCGGCCTGCCCGGCGGGAGAACCGGCCGGACACCCCGCGGGACACGGTGAACCGCTGCACGAGGGCGAGGACGGCGTCGACCAGCAGCGCCAGCAACGCCACCAGTACCGCGCCGCCGGCCATCTGGCCGAACTGCCGGCTGGCCAGCCCGTCGTAGACGTAGCGGCCCAGGCCGTCCAGGCCGACGTACGCCGCGATGGTGGCGGTGGCGATGACCTGCAGGGCGGCACTGCGGACGCCGGAGAAGACCAGCGGCAGGGCGTTGGGCAGCTCCACCCGGAACAGCACCTGCGGCCCGGTCATCCCCATGCCCTGGGCGGCGTCACGGACGGCGGGGGGCACGTTGCGCACCCCGGCGTGGGTGTTGGCCAGGATCGCCGGCAGCGCCAGCAGCACCAGGGCGATCTCGGTCGGCACGAGGTAGACGGCGTTGCCCCGGCCGCTGATCAGCGGCGACACCATGACGTAGAGCAGGATCAGCAGGCCCACCGTGGGCAGCGCCCGCAGCCCGTTGGCGACCGAGACGAGCCAGCCGGCCCGGCCGGTGTGGCCGAGCAGCAGGCCGAGCGGGAACGCGATCACGCCGGCGATCAGCAGCGCGATCCCGGTGTACCGCAGGTGCGCGAGGACCTGCGCTCCGATCCCGGGGCTGGTCCGCGTGCCGGTCCAGTTCTGCGGGTCGTTGAGCCAGACCAGGAGGTTGTCGGTCACCGGGCCACCGCCCCGCGCTGCCAGGGGGTCAGCAGGCGGCTGCCCAGGACGATGAGGGCGTCGAGCGCCAGCGCCAGGAGCACGCAGAGCACGATGCCGAGCGCGATCGGCGGGTAGTAGGGGCCGGTCACCGACAGCTGGAACCCGGTGATGAACAACTGGCCGAGCTGCGGGATGCCGATGGTCGCGGCGATGGCGACCAGGCTGACGTTGGCCACGGTGGCCACCCGCAGGCCGGCGGCGATGACCGGGACGGCGAGCGGCAGCTCCACCGACCGCAGCCGCTGGAACCGGGTGAGGCCCATCGCGGTGGCCGACTGCAGGACGTCGTCGGGGACCGCGGCCAGTCCGTCGGCGACCACCCGCACGAGCAGCGCGACGGTGTAGACGGTCAGCGCGATGACCACGTTGACCGGGTCGAGGATCTGCGTCCCGAGGACGGTCGGCATCACGACGAACAGGGCGAGCGAGGGGATCGTGTAGAGCAGCCCGGTCACCGACACGATCGGCGGGTACGCCCAGCGGTAGCGACGGGCCAGCCAGCCGATCGGCAGGGACAGCAGGAGCCCGAACACCACGGGGAGCACCGAGAGCCAGGTGTGCGACCAGAGGAGTGCCAGCACCTCGTCCCGGTGGTCGGCGAAGTACCCGAACAGGTCCCAGGGGGCCGATCCGCCGGGGGAGGTCACGGGTGCACCCGCGCCGGGACGCCCGCGGTCTCCTCGCGCAGGTGGTCCAGCACGGTGCCGGCGAGCACCGAGCCGACGAGCCGGCCGTCGTCGTCGACCACCACGCCGCGCCCGCTCGGTGAGGAGAGCGCCGCGTCCAGCGCCTCGCGGAGCGTGCCGCCGACGGGGGACAGCGTGCCCCCGAGGTTGAGCAGGTCAGGGGAGACGACGTCGCCGGGTGCGGGTCCGGCGCCGCCGTCGGGATGGGCACGCAGGTGCAGCCAGCCCTGCGGTCGCTGGGCGTCGTCCACCACCAGCACCCACTCGTCGACGGCGACGTCGTGCGCCCGGGCCAGTGCCGAGCCGAGGGCCACGGTGGGCTCGGGGGTGACGGCGACCTCGGCGGAGACGAAGGCGAGTGCGCGGTAGCCGCGGTCGCGGCCGACGAAGCCGGCGACGAACGGGTCCGCCGGTCTCGCCAGCAGCTCGGCCGGGGCGGCGAGCTGGGCCAGCCGCCCGCCCACGGCGAGCACGGCGACCTGGTCACCGAGCCGGATCGCCTCGTCGATGTCGTGGGTGACGAACACGATCGTCTTGCCCAGCTCGTCCTGCAGCCGCAGGAACTCCTGCTGCAGCTGGTCGCGCACCACCGGGTCGACGGCGCTGAACGGCTCGTCCATCAGCAGGACCGGCGGGTCGGCGGCCAACGCCCGGGCCACGCCCACCCGCTGCTGCTGGCCGCCGGAGAGCTGGGCCGGGTAGCGGTCGGCGAAGGAGGCGGGCAGCCCGACCCGCTCGAGCAGCTCGATCGCGCGGGCCCGCGCCTCCCGACGGCGGGTGCCGGTGAGCAGCGGCACGGTCGCGACGTTGTCCACGACGGTGCGGTGGGGGAAGAGCCCCGCGTGCTGGATGACGTAGCCGATGCCGCGGCGCAGCTCGGCGGGCGGCACGGACATGACGTCGCGGTCGTCGATCGTGATGGTGCCCGCGCTGGGCTCGATCATCCGGTTGATCATCCGCAGGCTGGTGGTCTTCCCGCAGCCGGACGGCCCGACCAGCACGGTGATCTGCCCCGACGCCGCGGTCAGGCTCAGCGCGTCGACGGCGACCGTGCCGTCGGGGAACTCCTTGGACACCGCGTCGAACCGGATCATCGGGCTCCTCCTCGGGGTGTCCGGCGGTCGGTCGCCGGTGCGCGGCTCGACCGTCCGGCCGTCGCGGGGACGGCGGAGGGAGGTGCGGTCACCGACCCCCCTCGATCGGCTGGCTGCCCAGATCCACCCGGTCGGTGGCGTCCGTGCTGGTCGACGACCCGTGTTCCGCAATCGAATCACATGCCGCCGACACGGTGAGGCGCCCGGCGGCCCACATGGTCCACCGTGCGACGGCGGCGCGCACGGCAAGCAGGTCAGACCACTGGCCCGCTCGCGCCTCTACCCTGCTGGCATGACCGGTCGTCAGGTTGAAGTCACTCGCGGTGACCTGACCGCGGTCACACCGGCTGAGGGGGGCTCGCGGGTCTGGTCGGCGATCGCGCTCCTGCTGGCCGTGCCGGCCACGGCCGCGGCTCTCCTGACCGAGGACCCGCAGTACCTGCGGGTCGCGCTGCTGGCCGTCTGCTGGGCCTTCGTGATCGCCGCCTTCCTCGCCGGCAGCCGCCGCGCCGACCAGGTGGCCGCCGCTGCCCGGGAGGCCGAGCTCCGGCACGCCTACGACCTAGAGCTGGCGCGGGAGGTCGCCGCCCGGCACGAGTACGAGGCCCGGCTGGAGAACCGGCTCCGGCGCGAGGCCGAGCAGACCGCGGACGGTGAGCTCGGTCAGCTGCGTGCCGAGCTCGCCGCCCTCACCGAGCTGCGTGGCGAGCTGACCGTCCTGCGCGAGCTGCGCGCCGAGCTCGCCGGGTGGGGGGAGCTGCGCAGCGACCTCGGCCGGATGCGCGGTGAGCTGACCGAGCAGCTGTCCGGCGAGCTGCTGATCGAGCGCATGGTGATGCGGGCGCAGTCCGTCCGCGGCCCGGCGCAGGCCACCGACGCCGGTCGCGCGGTGGAGGGCGCGCCGGCGTGGGAGTCCTCCGGATGGCTGTCGTCCCCGGCCGGGCGGGACTCCCGCAGCGAGGCAGCCCGGGCTCTCCCGACGGCCGTGGCCGACCCCCTCGACGCATCCCCGTCGTCGCCGGGCACGCCACCCCCTGCGGCCGCCGAGGTCACCTCGACCGCGCCCACCGGGTCCACGTCTGCCGGGTCCACGTCTGCCGGGTCCGGGTCTGCCGGGTCCGCGTCTGCCGAGGACGTCGCCACCGCGACCGTCATCTCCGCGCCTGCCGCGTCGGTGCCCACCGCGCCCGCGCCGGCTCGGGCCGCCGTGTCTGCGCCCGCCGAGGAGGAGTCGCCCGCCCGGGACCGGCCGCCCTCGCCGATGGAGTGGCTGGTCGAGGAGGCGGTGCTCGAGCCGTGGGTCGAACCGAGCCCGAAGTCCCCGCTGGCGTGGCTGGAGGACCAGGCGCTGCTCGACGAGGCCGCCCGTCCGCCCGCTGAGCCGCCGGTGGTGCCGATGGCCTCCCGGCCGCCGCTGCCCGAGCCGGCGCTCCGCGTGTCCGACCTCGTGGGTGCGATGCCAGAGCCGGCGGAGCCGCCGCGGCGTCGTCACCGCCGGGCCGCCGAGCCCGACGAGGAGGACGTCGCCCCCGCGACCGGTCGTCGACGCAGCCACGCCGCCCCGGCGGACCACCTGGTCACGAGCGCCGGCTCGCCGGCAGGGGACCTGGCACCCGTACCGGGTGCGCCGGCCGCGGAGCCTCCGCCGTGGGCGTCCTGGCCGCCGCCGTCCCCGGAGCCGACGTCCTGGGGATCGCCGGCCGGGTCGTCCCGGGGGTCGTCGGCCGGGGCCACGTCTTGGGCATCGCGCGTGGAGCCGGCCTCGTGGGGATCGCCGGCCGAGGCGCCGTCCTCGGCACCGTCGACCGAGTCGCCGTCCTGGGCGTCGCCGGCCGAGCCGGCTGCCTGGTCACCGTCGACCGAGTCGCCGTCCTGGGCGTCGCCGGCCGAGCCGGCTGCCTGGTCACCGCCGGCCGAGCCGGCTGCCTGGTCACCGCCGGCCGAGCCGGCTGCCTGGTCACCGCCGGCCGAGCCGGCTGCCTGGTCACCGCCGGCCGAGCCGGCTGCCTGGTCACCGCCGGCCGAGCCGGCTGCCTGGTCACCGCCGGCTGAGCCGGCTGCCTGGTCACCGCCGGCTGAGCCGGCTGCCTGGTCACCGCCGGCTGAGCCGGCTGCCTGGTCGCCGCCGGCGGACCCGGCGTCCTCGGCCGGACCGGCCCCGGTCGGCGACGTGCTGCCCGCGAGCTGGTCGGTCGAGCCGGACGGCCCGGCTGCGGACCCAGCACCCCGGCCGACGCCGCCGGCCCAGGGGCACGCCCGGCTGGAGCAGATCCTGGCCGGCAGCGGGGTCCAGGCACCCACTGGCGGCCGGTCCCGGCGGCGCCGCTACCGCGAGGAGGGCGAGGACGCCGCCGACGACGTCCTCGCCCGGGTGCTCGGCCAGCGCTGACCGGCCCCCCCCCGGCCAGCCTCGAGCCCCCGGCCCCCGGCCCCCGACCTCGTCCCCGGCCCCCTTGCAGGGTCCCGTCGCGAGCTCGCGAGTGGCGGGGGGGCAAGGGCGTCCTTCGTCAGATCGGGCCGCGGGAAAGCGCGCCGCCGTCCAGCACGAGGGTCTGGCCGGTGACCCAGCCGGCCTGGTCGCTGAGCAGGTAGGCGGCCGCCTCGCCGATGTCCTCGGGCACCCCGAGCCGGCCGACCGGGTACTGGCCGCCCAGTTCGGCCTCGCGGCCGGTGAAGAGCGCCTCGGCGAACCGGGTCTTCACCACGGCCGGGGCGACGGCGTTCACCCGCACCTTCGGGCCCATCTCCACGGCCAGCTGGGTGGTGAGGTTGATCAGCGCTGCCTTGCTGACGCCGTAGGCCGCGATCCCCTCGCTGGACTTCAGCCCGGCGACCGACGCCACGATCAGCACCGAACCGCCGTGCTCGGACATCCATGCCTTCCACGCCTCCTGCACCAGGCCGAGGCTGGCGACGACGTTGGTGTCGAGGATCTTGCGGAAGGCGTCCAGCGGGGCGTCCATCAGCGGGCCGAACACCGGGTTGATGCCGACGTTGCCGACCAGCACGTCCAGGCTGCCGAACGTCTCGATCGCGGTGCGGACGGCCTCGGCGCGGTGCTCGGGGTCGCCGACGTTGCCCACGACGGCGACCGCCTTCTCCGGGCCGCCGAGCGCCTCGACCGCCTCCGCGAGCGCGTCGGGCTTGCGCGCGGTGACCACCACCCGGGCGCCTCGCTCCACCAGGCTCTGCGCGATCGCGAGGCCGATGCCCCGGCTCGCTCCCGTGACCAGTGCAGTGCGTCCCTCGAAGCTGCTCACCGTGCTCCTCCTGCTCACCAGGGCCGGCTCCGCTGCCGGCCGGCCTCACCCAATCACGGGCGGATGCGGCTCCGGTGCTCGCCCGGGTGAGTCAGGACACACATCCGCGGCGTTGCCCGGAACGCCGCGGATGACAGACTCGTTGTTGTCAGTACACCTGCGTGACACGTCCTCCGGGGTGGTTGCAGCAGGTGGGTCAGCACGGCTCCACCGCTCCACACGGCCCACGACGACGTGGGACGACGCGACCTGAGTCCGGTACCCGCGAGGGACTGGAACGAGAGGTGCACCGGGATGCCCATCCGTCCCCGCGCGGTCCCCGCGCGCCCCACCGCCCTGCCCGCGGCCGGTCTGCCCGCCGCGACCGAGGCCCCGGCCCGCCTGCGGGTCGGCGTCGTCGGCGCCGGCCGGGTCGGCGCCCTGCTCGGCGCCGCGCTCTCCGCCGCCGGCCACGAGGTGGTCGCCGCCTCCGGGGTGTCCGCCGCCTCCGCCGAGCGGGCCGCCCGCCTGCTGCCCGGCGTCCCGCTGCTGCCCGCCGACGAGGTCGTGGCCGCCAGTGACCTGGTGGTGCTCGCCGTGCCGGACGACACCCTGCCCGGGCTGGTCGCCGGCCTCGCCGAGACCGGCGCCTGGCGGCGCGGCCAGCTGCTCTTCCACACCTCCGGTGCGCACGGCCTGGCCGTGCTGGCGCCGGCCGAGCGGAGCGGCGTCCTGGCCCTGGCGCTGCACCCGGCGATGACCTTCTCCGGCGCGCCCGAGGACGCCGCCCGGCTGGGCGCCGCCCCGTTCGGGGTCACCAGCCGCCCGGAGCACCGCGCGGTCGCCGAGACCCTGGTGCTGGAGATGGGCGGCGACCCCTTCTGGATCGACGAGGCCGACCGCGGGCTCTACCACGCCGCCCTGGTCACCGGGGCGAACCACCTGGTCACCCTGGTCGCCGAGGCCGCGGACCTGTTGCGGGCCGCCGGCGTCGACGAGCCCGCCCGGGTGCTCACCCCGCTGCTGACCGCCGCCCTGGACAACGGGCTGCGCCGCGGCGACCGGGGGCTCACCGGCCCGGTCAGCCGCGGCGACGTCGGCACCGTCGCCGCCCACCTGGACACGCTGACCGAGCGGGCGCCGGCCGCCGTCGACGCCTACGTGGCCCTCGCCCGGCGCACCACCGAGCGGGCGCTGGCGGCCGGCCGGCTGCGGCGGCACGAGGGCGCACCGCTGCTGGAGCTGCTCGACTCGGCCGAGGAGGCGGCGCGATGAGCCCGGCCGTCCGGACGCCGGTGGTCGCCGAGACGACCGCCGAGCTGCGCCGGCTGCGGGCGGAGCTCCCCGGGCCGGTCGTGCTGGTGCCCACCATGGGGGCGCTGCACGAGGGGCACCGCACGCTGGTCCGCGCGGCCCGCGAGCACGGCGGCAGCGTCGTCGTCTCGGTGTTCGTCAACCCGACCCAGTTCGGCCCCGGCGAGGACTTCGACCGCTACCCCCGGACCTGGGACGCCGACCTGGCCGCGCTCGCCGAGGAGGGCGCCGACCTGGTGTTCCACCCGCCGGTCGAGGAGGTCTACCCGCCTCGCGCCCTGGGGGTCACCGTGCAGCCCGGCCCGCTGGGGGAGGTGCTGGAGGGCGCTGTCCGCCCCGGGCACTTCGCCGGCGTGCTGACCGTGGTGGCGAAGCTGTTCGGCCTGGTCCGCCCGGACGTCGCCGTCTTCGGCGAGAAGGACTACCAGCAGCTCACGCTGATCCGGGCGATGGCCCGCGAGCTGGCGCTGGGGGTGCAGGTGGTCGGCGTCCCGACCGTCCGTGAGGACGACGGCATGGCGCTGTCCTCCCGCAACCGCTACCTGTCCCCGGAACAGCGCCAGGCCGCTGCGGCGTTGTCCGCAGCACTGCGCGCGGGTGCCCAGGCGGGGCCGCAGGGCGCCGGCGCGGTCCTGGCCGCGGCCCGCGCGGTCCTCGCCGAGGCCCCCGACCTGCTCCAGGACTACCTGGAACTGACCGATCCAGATCTCGGACCGGCGCCCACCGCCGGACCCGCCCGGCTGCTGGTCGCCGCTCGCGCCGGCAGCACCCGACTCATCGACAACACCGCTGTGGAACTGGGGTACCGCTGATGATGCGCACCATGCTCAAGAGCAAGATCCACCGGGCCACGGTCACCCAGGCCGACCTGCACTACGTCGGGTCGGTCACCGTCGACGAGGACCTGATGGACGCCGCCGACCTGCTGGCCGGCGAGCAGGTGGCGATCGTCGACGTCACCAACGGCGCCCGGCTGGAGACCTACGTCATCCCCGGCGAGCGTGGCACCGGCGTGCTGGGCATCAACGGTGCCGCCGCGCACCTGGTGCACCCCGGCGACCTGGTGATCCTGATCAGCTACGGCCTGATGGACGAGTCCGAGGCCAAGTCCTACCTGCCGGCGGTCGTGCACGTCGACGCCGACAACCGCGTCGTCGAGCTGGGTGCGGACCCCTCGGCACCGGTGCCCGGGGCCGGGGACCACCAGCGGAGCCCGCTCGGCGTCCCGATCCGGTGATCACCGCCGCGGAGCCGGTGACCGGCCTGCCGTTGCGGCTGCGCGCCCCGGCGCCGGGGTGGCAGCTGACCGCCGACGTCTGCGTGGTGGGCTCCGGCGTCGCCGGGCTCTGCGTGGCGCTGCACGCCCGCGCGGCGGGGCTGTCGGTCGCCGTCGTGACCAAGGTCGAGGTGGACGACGGCTCGACCCGCTGGGCGCAGGGTGGGATCGCCGCCGTCCTGGACCCGGCCGACACCCCGGCCGCGCACGCGCGGGACACCGAGGTGGCCGGGGTGGGGCTCTGCGACCCGGACGCCGTCCAGGCGCTGGTCACCGAGGGGCCCGAGCGGCTGCACGAGCTGATCAGCTGGGGAGCCGCGTTCGACCGCGGCCCGACCGGCCGGCTGCTGCTGACCCGGGAGGGTGGTCACTCCACCGACCGGATCGTGCACGCCGGCGGCGACGCCACCGGGGCGGAGGTCCAGCGGGCGCTGCGCGACGCGGTGGCCGCCGACCCCGGGGTGACGCTGGTCGAGCACGCGATGGTGCTCGACCTGCTGCGCGACGCCGACGGCCGCGCCGCCGGGGTGACCCTGCACGTGCTCGGCGAGGGCAGCGCCGACGGCGTGGGCGCCGTGCGGTCCCGGGCCGTGGTGCTCGCCACCGGCGGGATGGGCCAGGTGTACGCCGCCACCACTAACCCGGGCGTCTCCACCGGCGACGGCGTGGCTCTCGGTCTGCGGGCCGGGGCGGTCGCCACCGACCTGGAGTTCGTCCAGTTCCACCCCACCGCCCTCTACCTGGGGCCGGACGCCCGCGGGCAGCAGCCGCTGGTCTCCGAGGCGCTGCGCGGGGAAGGGGCGGTGCTGCGCGACGACGCCGGTGAGCGGTTCATGACCGCCGTGCACCCGCTCGCCGAACTGGCCCCCCGCGACGTGGTGGCCAAGGCCATCACCCGGGTGCAGCTGCGGGACGGCGTCGACCACGTCTGGCTCGACGCCCGCGGCATCCCGGGGCTCGCCGAGCGCTTCCCGACCATCGTGGCCCGCTGCCGCGGGGCCGGCATCGACCCGGTCACCGATCTGGTGCCGGTCACCCCGGCCGCGCACTACGCCTCCGGCGGGCTGGCCACCGACCTGACCGGGCGCACCACCGTGCCCGGCCTCTACGCCTGCGGCGAGGTCGCCTGCACCGGCGTGCACGGGGCGAACCGGCTGGCGTCGAACTCCCTGCTGGAGGGGCTGGTGTTCGCCGGCCGGATCGGCGAGGCACTGGCCCGCGAGCTGCCGGTGCCCGCACCCGCCGGGCCCGACGACCCGCGGCCGGCCGGGCTGGTCGACGTCGCCGCCCGGGCACCGCTGACCACGGCGATGTCCGCTCGGGTCGGTGCGCTGCGCAGCGGTCCGGGGCTGGCCGAGGCCGCCGGGCAGCTGGCGGCGCTGGGGGAGTGGACCACCGCCGTCCCCGGGGTGCCCGGCTGGGAGACCACCGACCTGCTCACCGTCGCCACCGCGATCACCGCCGCGGCGGCCGCCCGCCAGGAGACCCGCGGCTGCCATTGGCGGGAGGACCACCCCGAGGCGGTCGAGGAGTGGCGGGTGCACCTGGACGTGCGGCTGGACGACGACGGCCGGGTCGGGCTGACCCGCCGCCCGGTCGGGACGCCCGTGGCGGTGGCCTGGTGAGCGAGCATCTCGGCGAGCGCCGGCGAGCGAGGAGCGGAACGAGCCACCCGAGCGGAGCGAGGCGGTGACCTGGTGAGCGAGCATGACCTGGTGACCAACCCGGCTGCCCGCGCCCTGCCCACGGACCCGACCGACCTCACCGGCACGGGCCTGAGCGCCGACTGGGTCGCCGAGCTCGTCGAGCGCACGCTGACCGAGGACCTGACCGGCGGCGCCCCGCTGCCCAGCGCCCCCGACGTCGCCGTGGGCTACGACGTGACCAGCGCCGCGACCGTCCCTGGCACCCAGTTCGGGACGGCGGACCTCGTCGCCCGGGCCGACGGCGTGGTCGCCGGGCTGCCGCTGGCCGCCCGGGTGTTCACCCGACTGGCGCCCGGGGCGACGCTCACCGCCGGTGCGGCCGACGGCGACCGGGTGCGCCGCGGCGACGTGCTGCTCACCGTGCGCGGCCCGGTGCGGGCACTGCTGGCCGCGGAGCGCAGTGCGCTGAACATCGCCAGCCGGGCCAGCGGCATTGCCACCGCCACCCGCGCCTGGGTCGACGCCGTCGCCGGCACCGGTGCGGTGGTGCTGGACACCCGCAAGACCACCCCGGGGCTGCGGCCGCTGGAGAAGTACGCGGTGCGCTGCGGCGGCGGCTCGAACAAGCGGATGGGCCTCTACGACGTGGCGATGGTCAAGGACAACCACGTCGCCGCGGCCGGGTCGGTGGCCGCGGCCGTGGCGCTGGTCCGCGAGCGGGCGCCCCGGATCACCGTGCAGGTCGAGTGCGACACCCTCGCCCAGGTCGGTGAGGCGCTGGACGCCGGCGCGGACTTCCTGCTCCTGGACAACATGACCCCCGACCAGCTGCGGCAGGCCGTCGCGCTGGTGGGCGACCTGGACGTCGACCTGGAGGCCACCGGCGGGCTCACCCTCGACGTCGCGCGCGAGGTCGCCGACACCGGCATCGACTACCTCTCCGTCGGCGCGCTCACCCACTCCTCGCCGATCCTGGACCTCGCCCTCGACCTCCGGGCCCTCGACCTGCGGGCGGGCTGAGACGTGCTGCTCACCGTGGACGTCGGCAACAGCCAGACGGTGCTGGCCACCTTCGACGGCGCCCGGCGGATCGACTGCTGGCGGGTGACGACGCAGCCGCGGGCCACCGCCGACGAGCTGCACATGCTCTGGCGCGGGCTGCTGCGCGACACCGTCGTCACCGGTGTCGCCGCCTGCTCCACCGTGCCCGCGCAGCTGCCGGCGCTGCGGCAGCTGCTCGACCGGCTCGCCGTCCCGGTGACCCTGATCGGGCCGGGCGTGCGCACGGGGGTGCCGCTGCATGTGGACAACCCGCGGGAGGTGGGCGCCGACCGGGTGGTCACCGCGCTGGCCGCCCACGAGCTCTACGGCCGCCGTCCCGACGGCACCGGCCGGCCGGTCGTGGTGGTGGACTTCGGCACCTCCACCACCGTGGACGCCGTCGGCCCGGACGGGCAGTTCCTCGGCGGCGCGCTGGCCCCCGGCGTCGAGGTCAGCCTGGACGCGCTGGCCGCCCGCGCCGCGCAGCTGCGCTCGGTGGAGCTCACCGTCCCGACCCAGGCGATCGGGAAGAACACCGTCGCCGCCCTGCAGTCCGGGATGGTCCTCGGCTTCGCCGGGCTGGTCGACGGGCTGGTCGCCCGGATCGCCGCCGAACTGGTCGGGCAGTTCGGCGCCGCCCCGGTGGTCGTGGCCACCGGCGGACTGCACCGGCTGCTCGTCGACAGCTGCCGGTCCATCGGGGAGCGTGAGCCCGATCTCACCGTGCACGGCCTGCGGCTGGCCTTCGAGCGACACCAGTCCTCCGGCGGCTCCGGCGGTGGAGGGACGTCGTCCGGCCGCCCGTAGGCTCTGTTCCTGTGAGTGAGGAACCCCCACCGTCCGACGACCGCCTCGGGAGCATCGCAGCGAGGGACGAGCGAGGAGCGGACCGGGAGACGGACCAGGTCGGGAGCCCGCCCGAGGACGAACTGCCCGAGCAGCTGCGGGTCCGGCGGGCCAAGCTGGACCGGCTGCGCGAGGCCGGCGTCGACCCCTATCCGGTCACCGTCGCCCGCACCACCACCCTCGCCGAGGTGCGCGCCGCGCACCCGGACCTGGAGCCGGACACGATGACCGGCGAGCAGGTCGGCGTCACCGGGCGGGTGATCTTCTCGCGCAACACCGGCAAGCTGTGCTTCGCGACGCTGCGTGAGGGCGACACCGAGCTGCAGGTCATGCTCTCCCGCGACCGGGTCGGCGAGGAGTCCCTGGCCGCGTGGAAGTCCGACGTCGACCTCGGTGACCACGTGCTGGTCACCGGCGAGGTCGGGACGTCGCGGCGCGGGGAGCTGTCGGTCTTCGCCGACTCCTGGCAGTTGGCGGCCAAGGCACTGCGGCCGCTGCCGGTGGCGCACAAGCCGATGAGCGAGGAACTGCGCGTCCGCCGCCGCTACGTGGACCTGATCGTCCGCGACGAGGCGCGTCGCACGGTGCACCAGCGCTCCGCCGTGATGAGCACGCTGCGCTCCGGTCTGACGGCCCGTCGTTTCCTCGAGGTCGAGACGCCGATGCTGCAGACGGTGCACGGTGGTGCCACTGCGCGCCCGTTCCGCACGCACATGAACGCCTTCGACCTGGACCTCTACCTGCGCATCGCCCCCGAGTTGTTCCTCAAGCGCTGCATCGTCGGCGGGCTGGACCGGGTCTTCGAGATCAACCGCAACTTCCGGAACGAGGGCGCCGACTCCTCGCACTCCCCGGAGTTCGCGATGCTCGAGGCCTACGCCGCGTACTGGGATTACCAGGAAATGGCCCGGATGACCCAGGAACTGGTCCAGGAGTGCAGCACGGCACTGTTCGGTGACCACGTGGCCCGGCACCATGACGGAACCGAACTCGACCTCTCCGGTGAGTGGCCACAACTGTCGCTGTACACCGCGGTGTCCGAGGCGGTCGGTGAGGAGATCACCCCGCAGACGCCGGTCGAGCAGTTGCGCGCGATCGCCGAACGGCACGACATCGGCGTCGATCCCGCGTGGCTGCCCGGGAAGGTGGTCGAGGAGGTCTTCGAGGCGCTCGTCCAGGACCGGTTGCAGTCGCCGACGTTCGTCATCGACTACCCGCTGGAGACCTCACCGCTGACCCGCGCCCACCGGTCCGAGGCGGGCAAGGCCGAGAAGTGGGATCTCTACATCGGCGGCATCGAGCAGGGGACCGCCTACTCGGAGCTCGTGGACCCGGTGGTCCAGCGGGAACGCTTCACCGCCCAGGCGCTCCTGGCCGCCGCCGGGGACCCGGAGGCGATGGCGCTGGACGAGGACTTCCTCGAGGCACTGGAGTACGGGATGCCGCCCACCGGCGGTCTCGGGATCGGCATGGACCGGCTGATGATGACGCTCACCGGATTGGGGATCAGGGAGACGATCCTGTTCCCTTTGGTTCGCCCACTCAACCAATGACTCACACGTCCGAGGGCATTCAGCCGGGAATTGCCCCGGAATTCGCCTGAATGCCGGTTCTCGTGGTGCAATGGGCTCGTCGATCACGGGGGAGCAGTGACGACAGTCCACGACCCCGCAGCAACAGGAGAGAACAGAATGGCACGCAAGGTCCAGGTGATCCTGAGCGACGACCTCGACGACAGCATCTCCGCTGACGAGACGGTCACGTTCGCCCTCGATGGCACGACGTACGAGATCGACCTCTCGGACAAGAACGCCGAGGAGATGCGCGACGTGTTCGGCAAGTACATCGCGGCCGCCCGCAAGGTGAGCAGCCGCGGCACCCGGGCCTCGGGCGCCGGTCGCTCGCGGGCCACCGGTGGCGGCGGCCGGATGGACCGTGAGCAGGCCGGCGCGATCCGCGACTGGGCCCGCAGCAACGGCCACCAGGTCAGCGACCGCGGCCGCATCCCGGCCAGCGTCGTCGAGGCCTTCGAAGCCGCCCACTGATGAAGGACCCCCTTGCCCCCCACCACGAGCAAGCTCGCGGCGGGGCCCTGCAAGGGGGCCGTTCCAGCACGTCACCAGCTCGATGCAGGCTCCTGCCGAGGGGCTGGCCGAGCTGAGCGGCTGCATGGCTCTGCACGTCTGACGACCCGGCTCCCGTTCCAGGGAGCCGGGTCGTCGTGCGTCCAGGGGCGGCGTCCGCTCATGGCGTAACCGCGGCGGAACACCACTCCTGGGACGACAGTTGTCCTCATCGAGCCCCCCGCGAGGTCCGACGGCCTGGTCTCGACGCCGAGCGGGTGGTGCGAACTACAGTGGAACGACCGGTGCCCCAGCGCGCCGACGTACGTCGGGTGTCCACCGTCCCCTGCCGGGGACACGAGCACAGCAGGTCCAGCCGGTCAGAGGGAGATACAGCAGATGTTCGAACGGTTCACCGACCGAGCCCGTCGGGTGGTCGTCCTGGCCCAGGAAGAGGCCCGGATGCTCAACCACAACTACATCGGCACCGAGCACATCCTCCTGGGTCTGATCCACGAGGGTGAGGGCGTCGCTGCCAAGGCGCTGGAGTCCCTCGGCATCTCACTGGAGGGCGTCCGTCAGCAGGTCGAGGAGATCATCGGCCAGGGTCAGCAGGCCCCGTCCGGTCACATCCCCTTCACCCCGCGGGCCAAGAAGGTGCTGGAGCTCTCGCTCCGCGAGGCGCTGCAGCTCGGCCACAACTACATCGGCACCGAGCACATCCTGCTGGGCCTGATCCGCGAGGGCGAGGGCGTCGCCGCCCAGGTCCTGGTGAAGCTCGGCGCCGACCTCAACCGCGTGCGCCAGCAGGTCATCCAGCTGCTGAGCGGCTACCAGGGCAAGGAGCCGGCCGCCGCCGGTGGGCCCGCCGAGGGCACCCCGTCGACCTCGCTGGTCCTCGACCAGTTCGGCCGCAACCTCACCCAGGCCGCCCGCGACGGCAAGCTCGACCCGGTCATCGGCCGGGCCAAGGAGATCGAGCGGGTCATGCAGGTGCTGTCCCGCCGCACCAAGAACAACCCGGTGCTGATCGGCGAGCCCGGCGTCGGCAAGACGGCGGCCGTCGAGGGCCTGGCCCAGGCGATCGTCAAGGGCGAGGTGCCCGAGACGCTGAAGGACAAGCAGCTCTACACCCTCGACCTCGGCGCGCTGGTCGCCGGTTCCCGCTACCGCGGTGACTTCGAGGAGCGGCTGAAGAAGGTCCTCAAGGAGATCCGCACCCGTGGCGACATCATCCTGTTCATCGACGAGATCCACACCCTCGTCGGGGCGGGCGCTGCCGAGGGCGCGATCGACGCCGCGAGCATCCTCAAGCCGATGCTGGCCCGTGGTGAGCTGCAGACCATCGGCGCCACGACGCTGGACGAGTACCGCAAGCACCTGGAGAAGGACGCCGCTCTCGAGCGCCGCTTCCAGCCCATCCAGGTCAGCGAGCCGACCCTCGCCCACACCATCGAGATCCTCAAGGGCCTGCGGGACCGCTACGAGGCGCACCACCGGATCAGCATCACCGACGGCGCCCTGGTCGCCGCCGCGACGCTGGCCGACCGGTACATCTCCGACCGCTTCCTCCCGGACAAGGCGATCGACCTGATCGACGAGGCCGGCGCCCGGATGCGGATCAAGCGGATGACCGCCCCGCCGGACCTGCGCGAGTTCGACGACCGGATCGCGGCCATCCGTCGCGAGAAGGAGTCGGCCATCGACGGGCAGGACTTCGAGAAGGCCGCGTCTCTCCGCGACAAGGAGAAGCAGCTGCTGGGCGAGAAGTCCGAGCGCGAGAAGCAGTGGAAGGCCGGCGACATGGACGTCGTCGCCGAGGTCGACGACGAGCAGATCGCCGAGGTCCTCGCCAACTGGACCGGCATCCCGGTCTTCAAGCTGACCGAGGAGGAGACCACCCGGCTGCTCCGCATGGAGGACGAGCTCCACAAGCGGATCATCGGCCAGGAAGAGGCCATCAAGAGCGTCAGCCAGGCGATCCGGCGCACGCGGGCGGGCCTCAAGGACCCCCGTCGTCCCGGTGGCTCGTTCATCTTCGCCGGCCCCTCGGGTGTCGGTAAGACCGAGCTGGCCAAGGCGCTCGCGCAGTTCCTCTTCGGCGAGGACGACGCGCTCATCCAGATCGACATGGGCGAGTTCCACGACAAGTTCACCGTGTCGCGGCTCGTCGGTGCCCCTCCCGGCTACGTCGGCTACGACGAGGGTGGCCAGCTGACCGAGAAGGTGCGGCGCAAGCCGTTCTCGGTGGTCCTCTTCGACGAGATCGAGAAGGCGCACGCCGATGTCTTCAACACGCTGCTGCAGGTGCTGGAGGACGGCCGGCTGACCGACGGCCAGGGCCGGATCGTGGACTTCAAGAACACGATCCTGATCCTGACCACGAACCTCGGGACGCGGGACATCTCCAAGGCCGTCGGCCTCGGCTTCCAGGCCGGGAACGACAGCACCAGCAACTACGAGCGGATGAAGCTCAAGGTCAACGAGGAGCTCAAGCAGCACTTCCGGCCGGAGTTCCTCAACCGCATCGACGACATCGTCGTGTTCCACCAGCTGACCGAGAACGAGATCATCCACATCGTGGACCTCATGCTCAACCGGCTGGAGACGCAGCTGTCGAACAAGGACATGTCGCTCGAGGTCACGCCGGCGGCGAAGAAGCTGCTCGCCGCCCGCGGCTTCGACCCCGTGCTGGGTGCCCGGCCGCTGCGCCGCACGATCCAGCGCGAGATCGAGGACACGCTGTCGGAGAAGATCCTCTACGGCGAGATCGCCTCCGGGCAGATCATCGTGGTGGACGTCGAGGAGGACGCCGACCCGACGGCCTCGCGCTTCACCTTCCGCGGTGAGGCCAAGCCGATCGACATGCCCGACACCCCGCCGGTCGCGCTCACGGGCGCCGACGGCGAGGACGAGGGCCCGGCCGCCGCACAGGCCGAGTGATCGACGGCCCCGTCGCCTGACGGGGTCGGGACGAGGGCCGCTCTCCGCATCGCGGAGGGCGGCCCTTCGTCGTCGCACCCGCCCGGGGCGACCTCGGCGACGATCGGGTCACCTGTCGGAGGCGGGACGGCCACCGGGCCTGCGGGGCCGGAGGGCTGGACGCCTCAGCCGGGGAGGCAGAACCGGCCGTCCGGGGTCTGCTCGACCAGCCCGTCCACCAGCAGGGAGTCCAGGCAGCGCGAGCGCTGCACGGCGTCGTCCCAGGCCGGCGTCAGGGCATCGGCCTCGACCGGCTCCGAGGCGGCCCGCAGCACGTCGAGCAGCCGGCCGCGGACCTGGCGGTCGGTGCCGGCGAACTTCTGCACCCGGCGGGCCGGGCCGTCGTACGCCGGTGCCCCGGCCAGCCGCCACGCGCACCGATCGGACACCGGGCAGGCGCCGCAGCGCGGCGTGCCGGAGACGCAGACCAGGGCCCCGAGCTCCATGACCGCCACGGAGAACCGCACCGCGCGGGCGTCGTCGTCCGGCGCCAGCGCCGCGATGTCGGTCAGGTCCGACGCCCGCGCGGGCGCCGCCTCGGCCCGCCCGTGCACCAGCCGTGCCACGACCCGCCGCACGTTCGTGTCCACGACGGGCTGGCGGCTGCCGTGGCCGAAGCAGGCGACCGCCCGGGCGGTGTAGGTGCCGATGCCCGGCAGGGCCTCCAGCTCGGCCACGTCGGCGGGCACGACGCCGCCGTGGCGTTCGGTGATGGCGACGGCGGCCTCCCGTAGCCGCAGGGCCCGCCGCGGGTAGCCGAGCTTGCCCCAGGCCCGGATGACCTCGGCCGGGCTGGCGGACGCCAGGTCGGCCGCGGCGGGCCAGCGGGCCAGCCACTCCCGCCAGACCGGCTCCACCCGGCGCACCGGCGTCTGCTGGAGCATGACCTCGCTGACCAGCACCGCCCACGGGTCGGTGCCGGGGGCGCGCCACGGGAGGTCCCGGGCAGCGCCGGCGTACCAGTCCACGAGGACGTCGCCGACGGCGTCCCCGGCGGCAGTGGGGTCCTGGCGCGCGACGTCGGGCGGGGTGGTGCTCACGGGGACCCAGTCTGCCCGGGCTCAGGAACACCCCGTCGTGGCAGTCCCAAACGAACCGGTCCGGCACTCTGCGTGACCACCCGCCGGGTCGGCTCCCGGCTGGCACGCCTCCGAGGCGATGGGCCTCTCCGGATGAGGGCGTGGCGCTCGGTCGGGGACCGGTTCGGCGGTTAGCGTCGCCGACGTGCTGCACCCGGTCGGCCCGTTGCCCGCTGTCGTCTACTGGCGGCGGCGGCTCCTGGTCCTCGGCTGCGCGGTGGGCGTGCTCGGTGGTGGGGGCTGGCTGGGCGCCGCAGCTGCCACCGGGTCGCCGGAGGAGGACGCCGTGGTCAGCGCCCCTGACGGCGGCTCGGCACCGGCGCCCGCCCTGGACCAGGTCGTGCCGTCGCTGGTGGCGGTGCAGCTCCCGTCGCCCCCGCCGACGGCCGTACCGGCCGAGGATCCGGAGGAGCAGGACCCGGAGCAGCCGCCGGCCGAGTCGCTGCCCGTGGACGGCGGGCCCTGCAGCAACGACATGATCGGCGTCGAGGTGCGACCCACCCCGGCCAGCAGCCCGGTGGGCAGCAAGCCGACGTTCGACCTGGTGGTCACCAACGTCTCGCCGGTCTCCTGTGTCCGGTCGCTGGACAAGGGACTGCAGGAGATCGTGATGGTCGACGGGTCGGGCACCCGGGTCTGGGGCAGCAACGACTGCTTCCCCGAGGAGACGACGGACCCGCGGACGCTGCAGCCGGGGGAGTCCGTCGTCTTCCCGGTGGTGTGGGGCGGGCTCAGCAGCACGCCGGGGTGCACCGCCGAGCGCACCCCGCCGGCGCCGGGGGACTACCGACTGCGCGGTCGGCTGGACACGGCCACGAGCCCGGACGCCACCTTCACCCTGACCTGAGGCAGGCCCTCGACCCCCTCGACCTCGCCCCCCGGGGACGAGTCGCGGGATGGGCCTGGGTGGCCCCCTTGGAGCCCTTGCCCGCTCAGGCCCCTCAGGACGACGCCTGAGGGGCGCGCGGCCCTGCTGCAGGCCGCTCGGGGCCGGCGAGCGGAGGCTCCCTGTCCTCCCGTGCCGCGCGAGCTGGCGGCGAGCTCCGGGACGGGGCTGCTCAGCGGTGGCGCCGCGGGACGGGGCTGCTCAGCGGTGGCGCCGCGGGACGGGGCTGCTCAGCGGTGGCGCCGCGGGACGGGGCCGCTCAGCGACAGGGCCTCGGGACGGGGCCGGTCAGCGGTGGCACTCCGGGACGGGGCTGCTCAGCGGTAGGGCTCCGGGACGAGGCTGCTCAGCTGTAGCGGTCGAGGATCGAGGTCTCGGCGAGCCGGGACAGCCCCTCCCGGATGCCGCGCGCCCGCGCCTCACCGACGCCCTCCACCGCCAGGAGGTCCTCGATGGTCGCCGCGAGCAGCTTCTGCAGCCCACCGAAGTGCGCCACCAGCCGGTCGATGATGCCCGCCGGCAGCCGGGGGACCCGGGCCAGCAGCCGGTAGCCGCGCGGGCTCACCGGGGAGTCCAGGGCGTCGGGGGAGGTGGGGAGCCCGTAGCAGCGGGCGACGGCGGAGAGGTCGAGCAGCTCGGTGGCCGACAGGGCACGCAGGTCGGAGAGGACCTCCTCGCCGGAACGGTCCCGGCGCCCGCTCGGCAGGTAGTCGCGGACCAGCAGGCCGCGGTCCTCCTCGACGCCGGCGAGCATCTCGTCCAGCTGCAGCGCGAGCAGCCGGCCGTCGGTGCCCAGCTCGACGACGAAGCCCTCGATCTCGTCGGCGATCCGCCGCACCATCTCCAGGCGCTGGCTGACGCTCATCGCGTCACGGACCGTCACGAGGTCCTCGATCTCCAGCGCGGACAGCGTGCTCGCCACCTCGTCGAGCCGGAGCTTGTAGCGCTCGAGGGCGGCGAGGGCCTGGTTGGCGCGCGCCAGGATGGTCGTGGGGTGCTCGAGGGTGTACCGCCGGCCGGCCACGTACACCGAGATGATGTGCATCGACTGGCTCACGGAGATGACCGGGAACCCGGTCTGCAGTGCCACGCGCTCGGCGGTGCGGTGCCGCGTGCCGGACTCCTCGGTGGGGATCGTCGGGTCGGGCATCAGGTGCACACCGGCCCGGACGATCCGGGTGCCGTCGTAGGAGACGATCACCGCGCCGTCCATCTTGGCCAGCTCCCGGAGCCGGGTGGCCGACAGTGCGACGTCGAGGGCGAAGCCGCCCGTGCAGAGGGACTCGACGACACGGTCGTAGCCCAGGACGATCAGCGCGCCGGTACGGCCGGCCAGGATCCGCTCCAGACCGTCCCGGAGGGCGGTGCCGGGGGCGATCCGGCCGAGCAGTTCCCGCAGCGCAGCCTCGGGGTCCACAGCGGGGGACACGAACGCTCCTGACGGTCGGGCGGTACGGCGGCCGATCCTACGGGTCGGAGGGGCGGGGTCGGTCAGCACGGGTCCCCCGTCAGGGCGTACGCCCGGCGGCGGTCGCGCTGTGTCACGACGGCCCGGCGTCACCACATCCGGGCGAAGGCCGCTCCCAGGTCGGGCACCTCGATCAGCCGGAGGCCCCGCGGCGCGGGGCCGGACTCCTGCGGCACCAGCGCAGCGGTGTACCCCTGTCGCGCCGCCTCGGCCAGCCGCCGCCCGGTTCCCCCCACCCGCCGGATCTCCCCGGACAGCCCGACCTCACCGATGGCGACCAGGCCTGCGGGCAGCGGCCGGTCCTTCGACGCCGAGGCGATCGCCAGGGCCAGTGACAGGTCAGCGGCGGGTTCGGCGATCCGCACACCCCCGACGGAGGCGGCGAAGACGTCGGCATCGGCCAGCCGGACCCCACCGCGCCGCTCGACGACTGCGTTGATCATGGCGATCCGCTGGGAGTCCAGCCCGCTGACCGCGCGGCGCGGCGAACCACCGCCGCCGGCGGTCGCCACCAGGGCCTGCACCTCGGCCAGCAGCGGCCGGCTGCCCTCCATCGTCACCGTCACGCAGCTGCCCGGCACCGGTGCCGACCGACGGGAGACGAACAGGTGCGAGGGGTCGGGGACGCCGACGACACCGCCGTCGCCGATCTCGAAGCAGCCGATCTCGTCGGCCGGGCCGAAACGGTTCTTGGTGGCCCGGACCAGGCGCAGCGTCGAGTGCCGTTCGCCGTCGAAGGAGACCACCACGTCGACCAGGTGCTCCAGCGCCCGCGGCCCGGCGATCGCGCCGTCCTTGGTGACGTGGCCGACCAGGATGGTGGTCATGTTGCGGTTCCTGGCCACCGCGCTGAGCGCGCTGGCCACGGCGCGCACCTGGGTGGCCCCGCCGTCGGTGCCGTCGACGGCGGGGGACCGCACGGTCTGGACGCTGTCGAGCACGAGCAGGGTGGGCTGCACGTCCTCCACGTGGGCGAGCACGGCGGACAGCTCGGTCTCGGCGGCCAGGTAGAGCTGGTCGTGGAGGGCGCCGATCCGCTCGGCCCGCAGCCGGACCTGCGCCGCGGACTCCTCGCCGGAGACGACCAGGGTCGGGCCGTTGGCCGCGGCCACCCGGTGGGCGACCTCCAGGAGGAGCGTGGACTTGCCGACGCCGGGCTCGCCGGCCACCAGCAGGACCGCGCCGGGCACCAGGCCGCCACCGAGCACACGGTCGAACTCCGCGATGCCGGTGGGCACCGCCCGGGCGCCGGCGAGCTCCACCTGCCCGATCGGGCGCGCCTTGGCGCTGACCGGACCGGCGGAGACGGCGCGCAGGGGAGAGGCGACGGCGCCGACCTCCTGGACGCTGCCCCAGGTCTGGCACTCCGGGCAGCGGCCGACCCACTTCGCCGAGGCGTAGCCGCACTCGGAGCAACGATGGGCGGGACGGGAGGACTTCACACCGGATGCTGGCACGCCGTCATGGTGACGGCGGGGTACGACAGTCCGGGGGAGGGCGCTCAGCCCTCGCTGTCGGCCGACTCCTGCTCGCGGGCCTCCTGGCCCGAGCTCTCCTCCACGGAGCCCTCCTCGCCGGAGACCTCTTCCTCACCGTGGAAGTCGAACTCCTCACCACGCGGCAGGTCGCGGGTGGGCACCCCGACGGGGACCGGGAGGGTGATCTCGCCGGCCTCCTCGAAGGTGAAGGTCACGTCGATGGCCTCACCCGGCCCGATGTCCTCGGTGAGGCCCACCAGCGCGACCGTGGGGCCCTGGCCGCTGCTCAGGTACACGATGCCGTTGGGGGGCACGGTGATGCCCAGGTCGCCGGAGCCGCCGGCGTCCGCGGCCGGCTCGGCGGCGTCCGGGTCGATGACCTCGACGCTGTCGAAGGCCTCGCCCTCGATGGACACCAGGGTGTCCTCGTCGGAGCTCGTGCTGGCGATCGCGCCCACCAGCCGGGCGTCGCTCCCGCTGGCGTACTGCCCGCCGGTCGGGTACGGCAGGGACAGCGCCCGCAGCCGCACGTCCCCCAGGTCGGCCTGGTTGCCCGCGTTCGGCTCCTGGGTCGAGGTCTGCGTGACCTGCCCGGCGCTGCAGGCGGTGAGCGCGATCGGGGAGAGCAGCAGGACACCCATCACGGCAGCGCGCGGTGCGCGGTTCACAGCGTCGACCTCCAGAGACGTGCCGGCCACCGAGGACGCCGGTGGCACGAGTCGCGGAGAGCGTAACCGGCACCCCAGGATGTCCGCTGGGAGGTGAGGGCCGTGGCGGCAGGTGCCGAGGGTGACCTCGCGGGCTCCGGCGACCCTGCGCTCGCCGACTTCCCAGCTCAGGCCCCGGACACCCGCCGCTGGTGCTTCGCCGACCAGCTCGGGCCGCACTTCCTTGACGCGCCGGACCAGCCCGTGCTGCTCGTCGAGTCGCGGGGCGTCTTCCGCCGCCGCCGTTTCCACCGGCAGAAGGCGCACCTGCTGCTGTCGGCCCTCCGGCACCGTGCGGCCGAGCTCGGTGACCAGGCGGTCTTCCTGCAGACCGACACCTACGCCGAGGCGCTGGACCGGGTCCGGGAGCCCCTGTCGGTGTGCGCGCCGACGACCTGGCCGGCGCGTGACCTCGTGCTCCGCCGTCCCGGCGTCACGGTGCTGGAGGCCCGGGGCTTCGTGACCCGGCAGGCGGACTTCCGCCGCTGGGCGGAGGGCCGGTCCCGGCAGCGCCTGCTGATGGACGACTTCTACCGGGTGGCCCGGCGGGTGCACGACGTCCTGATGGACGGCGCGGAGCCCGCCGGCGGCACCTGGAACCTCGACCACGACAACCGGCAGCCCCCGCCGGCCGACGGCCGGGTCGACGCACCGCCGCCCTGGTGGCCGGTGGAGGACGAGATCGACGAGCAGGTCCGGGCCGACCTCGACGCCTGGGAGGCCGCCGGGGACGTCTCCTTCGTCGGCGACGACGGCCCGCGGCTGTTCCCGGTCACCCACGCCGGGACCCAGGCGCGCCTGGAGGACTTCCTCACCCACCGGCTGCGCGCCTTCGGGCCGCACGAGGACGCGATGCTCAGCGGTGACCCGTGGCTGGCCCACTCGATGCTGTCGGCGTCGCTGAACCTCGGGCTGGTCGACCCCGCCGACGTGGTGCACCGCGCCGACGCCGCCTGGCGGGAGTCCGTCGCGGCCGGTGACCCGCTGCCGCTGAACTCCGTCGAGGGCTTCGTCCGCCAGGTGATGGGCTGGCGGGACTGGATATGGCACCTGTACTGGCAGCTGGGCCGCGACTACCGGCACGGCAACGCCCTGGAGGCCCACGAGGAGGTCCCCGGCTGGATGGGCGAGCTGGAGGCCGAGGCGGTCGGCGCGAACTGCCTGTCCTCGGTGCTGTCCGACGTCCGCGAGCGCGGCTGGGTGCACCACATCCCACGGCTGATGGTGCTGGGCAACTACGCCCTACAGCGCGGCATCGAGCCGCTGGCGATCACCGACTGGTTCCACCGGATGTTCCTCGACGGCTACGACTGGGTGATGGTCGCCAACGTCGTCGGGATGAGCCAGCACGCGGACGGCGGGGTGCTCGCGACCAAGCCCTACGCCGCCGGTGGCGCCTACATCGACCGGATGAGCGACTACTGCGGTGGCTGCCGGTACGACCCGAAGAAGCGGATCGGCGAGGACGCCTGCCCGTTCACCGCCGGGTACTGGGCGTTCCTGGAGCGGAACCGGGAGCGGCTGGCCGACAACCGGCGGATGCGTCAGCCGTTGGCCGGCCTGGGGCGGCTCAAGGACCTGGACGCTGTCGTCGAGCAGGAGCGGCTGCGCGGTACCGACTCGCCCTGAGGTGACCTGCGGCCCTCTTGCGGGGGGAAGGAGGGTCCTCCATCAGGTGATCGCCGCGCCGCCGGCCAGCAGCAGGGCGACGTCGAGCACGGTCAGCAGCAGCACCGCCGGGAAGGCCAGCCGGCGCGCCCGGGGGCTGCCGGCGAGGGCGGCGACGACCACGGCCGGCGCGGCGAACGCGCAGGCCAGCCACCCGAGGGTGCTCGGCGGGCCGGGTGGCCCCAGCACCAGCAGCAGGGTGGCGGCGCCGAGCAGCACCGCGCCGGCGACCGCGGAGGGCACCGCCCCGACCCGGTGCGGCAGGCCGCGGACGCCGGTGGCCAGGTCGTCGTCGACGTCGGGGGCCACGTTGGCGACGTGCGCCGCGCCGCCGAGCGCCGCACCGGCCGCGACCAGCCACCACGGTGCGACCGGACCGCCCGGTGCCGCGGCGACCACGCCGGCGGGGAGTGCGCCGAAGCCGGTCAGGTAGGGGAGCGGGGACAGCGCGGTGCGCTTGAGGCCGGCGTCGTAGGCCAGCCCGCTGGCGACCAGCACGAGCAGCAGGAGGCCGGGCACGACGCCCAGCGCGAAGGACGTGACGACGGCGACGGCGACGGCGGCGGCCGTCGCCCGGCGCAGCAGCGTCGGGGTGAGCAGGCCCTGGACGACGGGCTTGTCGATCCGGCCGACGGCCCGGTCACGGTCGGCGTCGAGCCAGTCGTTGCACCACCCGATCGAGGCCTGCCCGGCCAGCACCGCGATCCCGAGCAGCGCCGTCCGCCCCGCGGGGACGCCGGCGGCGACGGCGAGCAGGACGGCGACCGTGGTGACCGCGACCGTCGGTTCGAAGTGGGTCGCGCGGGCCATCGCCGCAGCGGTCGCGAACGGCCCGGAGGGGTGCCTGACGCCCTCCGACTGCACACCGACCACCTCCTGTCAACCCCGCGCTGACCTCGGTCAAGCCCCTGACCTGCACTTTTGTCGCACTCTGCCGAGCCGGAGGGCATTCTTCCGTGCTAACCTGGGGTGAGCGAAAGGGGTCACATACACATGGGCTTCACTGTTGGCGAGACCGTTGTCTACCCGCACCACGGCGCGGCGCTCATCGAGGCGATCGAGCAGCGCACCATCAAGGGCGTCGAGAAGTCGTACCTCGTGCTCAAGGTCGCCCAGGGCGACCTGACCGTCCGTGTGCCGGCCGACAACGCCGAGATCGTGGGCGTCCGTGACGTCGTCGGTCAGGACGGCCTGAACAAGGTCTTCGAGGTGCTGCGCGCCCCGCACACCGAGGAGCCGACCAACTGGTCGCGGCGCTACAAGGCCAACCTCGAGAAGCTGGCCTCCGGTGACGTGAACAAGGTCGCCGAGGTCGTGCGTGACCTCTGGCGTCGCGACAAGGACCGTGGCCTCTCCGCCGGGGAGAAGCGCATGCTCTCCAAGGCGCGGCAGATCCTGGTCAGCGAGCTCGCGCTCGCCGAGGGCACCAACGAGGACAAGGCCGAGGTCCTCCTCGACGAGGTGCTGGCCTCCTGAGCCAGCCCCACCCCCGCACCACCCAGACCACTCCCGTGCACGCTGTCGGCATCGTCGCAGCGGCCGGGAGTGGTCTACGTCTGGGGGCAGAGCTGCCCAAGGCCCTGGTGCCCCTGGGCGGTCGGCCGCTGGTCTGCTGGGCGGTCGACTCGCTGCGCGCCGGCGGGGTCGACCAGGTCGTGGTCGCCGTCCCGGCGCCCCAGGAGGCGGCCTTCACCGCCGTCCTCCCCGACGACGTGCACGTCGTGGTCGGCGGGGACACCCGCACCGCGTCGGTCCGGGCCGCCTTCGCCGCGGCCCGGGAGCACGCCGACGCCGTGCTGGTCCATGACGCCGCGCGGCCGCTGACCCCGCCCGACCTCGTCGCCCGGGTGCTGGCCGCCCTCGCCGGAGGTGCCCGCGCCGTCGTCCCGGTGCTGCCCGTCGTCGACACCACCGTGCAGGTGGACGCCGACGGCGTGGTGACCGCCGACGTGCCCCGCGCGCCGCTGCGCCGGGTGCAGACGCCGCAGGGCTTCGACCGGGCCACGCTGGTGGCCGCCTACGCCGCCGCGCAGGGTGCCGCGGCCGAGTTCACCGACGACGCCTCGGTGGTCCGGGCGGCCGGGGTGGCGGTGCACACCGTGCCCGGTGACGAGCGCGCAGCCAAGATCACCGTCGCGCACGACCTGCGGATGGCCGAGCTGCAGACGGGGGTGCCCCGGTGAGCCCGGAGCTGCCCCGCGTCGGCATCGGCACCGACGTGCACCCGATCGAGGCCGGGCGTGCCTGCTGGCTGGCCGGGTTGGAGTGGCCGGGTGCCGACGGCTGCGCGGGGCACTCCGACGGCGACGTCGTCGCCCACGCCCTGACCGACGCGGTGCTGTCCGCGGCGGGCCACGGTGACATCGGTGGGCTGCTGGGCACCGACGACCCCCGCTGGGCCGGCGCCCGCGGTGCCGCTGTCCTGGAGCACGTCCGCGAGGTGCTGGCCGCGGCCGGCTGGACGATCGGGAACGCGAGCGTGCAGCTGATCGGGAACACGCCCAAGGTCGGGCCCCGCCGCGCCGAGGCCCAGGCGGCGCTGTCCGCGGCGCTCGGTGCACCGGTCAGCCTGACCGCGACCACCACCGACGGGCTGGGCCTCACCGGGCGCGGCGAGGGCCGGGCCGCGGTGGCCACCGCGCTGGTGGTCCGGAGCACGCCCGGCGCGCCCGTAGAATCGACCCGGTGAGCCTCCGCCTGTACGACACGGCCGCCCGCGCCGTGCGTGACTTCACGCCCCTGCGTGCAGGACAGGTCTCCATGTACGTCTGTGGCCTGACCGTGCAGGGCCCGCCGCACATCGGCCACGTCCGGTTCGCGCTCGCCTTCGACGTGCTGCGCCGCTGGCTGCTGCACCGCGGCGACGAGGTCACCTACGTCCGCAACGTCACCGACGTCGACGACAAGATCCTCACCAAGGCCGCGGCGGCCGGTGTCCCGTGGTGGGCCTGGGCGTACGAGAACGAGCGCGCCGCCACCCGCGCCTACGAGGTGCTGGGCACGCTGCCGCCCACCTACGAGCCGCGGGCGACCGGGCACGTGCCGGAGATGGTCGAGCTGATCGAGCGGCTCATCGCCGGCGGGCACGCCTACGACGTCGACGGCGACGTGTACTTCGACGTCCGCTCGTTCCCCGGCTACGGGGAGCTCACCGGCCAGAAGCTCGGCGACCTCCAGCCGGCCGCGGACACCGAGACCGACGAGCGCAAGCGCGACCCCCGGGACTTCGCGCTGTGGAAGTCGGCCAAGGCCGGCGACCCGGCCACCGCCTCCTGGCCGACCCCCTGGGGGCGCGGGCGCCCGGGCTGGCACCTGGAGTGCTCGGCGATGGCCGAGAAGTACCTCGGCCGGGAGTTCGACGTCCACGGTGGTGGGCTGGACCTGCGCTTCCCGCACCACGAGAACGAGCGGGCCCAGTCGCAGGCCGCCGGTGACCCGTTCGCCCGGTACTGGCTGCACAACGGCTGGGTGACCATGGGCGGCGAGAAGATGAGCAAGTCGCTGGGCAACACCGCGCTGGTCGACGAGGTCGTCCAGCGCGTGCGCCCGGTGGAGCTGCGCTACTACCTGGTGGCCCCGCACTACCGCAGCACGATCGAGTTCACCGAGGCCTCGCTGCAGGAGGCCGGGGTCGCCTACCGGCGGCTGGAGTCCTTCGTCCGGCGTGCGGCCGAGGTGGTGGGGGCCGACGCGGGCAAGCCGGTGCTCCCCACCGAGTTCACCGACGCCCTGGACGACGACCTGAGCACCCCGGCTGCCGTCGCGGTGGTCCACGAGGTCGTCACCCAGGGCAACAGCGCGCTGGCCGCCGACGACGCCGAGGCGCTCGCCGCCGCGCTGGGCGCGGTCCGGGCGATGCTCGGGGTGCTCGGTCTCGACCCGCTCGACCCGCAGTGGGCCGACGCCGGCGGCGACCGCCGCCTGGCCGAGGCCACCGACGGCCTGGTCGCGCTGGCGCTGGAGCAGCGCACCGCGGCCCGGGCCCGCAAGGACTACGCGTCAGCTGACGCGATCCGGAACCAGCTCGGCGCCCTGGGCGTGCAGGTCGAGGACACCCCCCAGGGCACACGATGGGAGCTGACCTGATGGCCGGCAACAGTCAACGGCGGGGCCGCTCGGCCGGCGCCGGCAAGAAGACCGCGACGTCGGGCACCGGCGGCAAGAACCGCCGGTCGCTGGCCGGCCGGGGCGCCACCCCGAAGGCCACGGACCGACCGCACCACCCTGCGTACAAGGCGGCGAAGGCCGCTGCGGCCCGCCAGGACAACCGGCAGCGGGTGCAGCGGCGCAACGCCGAGGCCCCCGAGCTGCTGCTGGGCCGCAACCCGGTGCTGGAGGCGCTGCGGGCCAGCATCCCGGCGACCGCGCTCTACGTCGTCACCGGTGACACGAGCCGCGGCGGGACCGACGAGCGGATCGCCGAGTCGGTGCAGCTGGCCGCCGACCGCGGGCTGCCGCTGCTCGAGGTGGGCAAGGCCGAGTTCGACCGGATGAGCGACCACGCGCTGCACCAGGGCATCGGCCTGATGGTGCCGCCCTACGACTACGCGCACCCGGACGACCTGCTGGACATCGCCCGCGACTCCGGCCGCCCGCCGCTGGTCGTGGCGCTGGACGGCGTCACCGACCCCCGCAACCTGGGCGCGGTCATCCGCTCGGCTGCGGCCTTCGACGCCCACGGTCTCGTCGTGCCCGAGCGCCGCGCGGTGGGCATGACCGGCTCGGCCTGGCGGACCAGCGCCGGCGCGGCGGCCCGGCTGCGGGTGGCCCGAGCCGTCAACCTGGGCCGCAGCCTGGCCTCCTACCAGGAGGCGGGCCTGCAGACCGTCGGCCTGGCTGCCGACGGCGACATGGGCATCCACGAGTACGACGGGTTCGCCGACCCGGTCGCGCTGGTCGTCGGGGCCGAGGGCACCGGGCTGTCCCGGCTGGTCCGGGAGCGCTGCGACGTCGTCCTGTCCATCCCGATCACCAAGGACACCGAGTCGCTGAACGTCAGCGTCGCGGCCGGCATCGCGCTGTACGCCGCGGCCTCCGCCCGTCGCTGACCGCCCGGCCGGTCCTGCTGGGCAGGGCCGGCCGGCGGCGTTCCCCGGCCCGGCCGGCGGGTGAGCCGCGTCCACGGCGGGGGAGCCGTGCCACGACGCGGCCCGACGGTCGCGGGGGCGGCTCACCCCCGGGCGGTGGTCAGCCGAGCAGCTGGGCGACGGTGTAGATCACCAGGCCGGCCAGGCCACCCACGACCGTGCCGTTGACCCGGATCCACTGCAGGTCACGGCCGACCTGGAGCTCGATCCGCCGGCTGGTCTCCTCGGTGTCCCAGCGGGCCACCGTGGTGCCCACCAGGTCGGCGACGTCGCCGGAGAACCGCTCGACGGCGTACCCCGCGGCCCGCTGGGACTGCCGCTGCACCAGCTCGCGCACCGTCGGGTCGGTCTGCAGCAGCTGCGCACCGGAGCGGATCAGCCCGACCATCCGCGCCCGCAGCTCGGAGTCGGGGTCGGCCGCGGCGGTGACGACGGCGTTCTTCGCGGTGCTCCACAGCGAGCCCGACCAGGTGCGCACCGCCGGGTGGTCCAGCAGCTCCTCCTTGAACCGCTCGACCCGGGCCGCGGCCTCCGGGTCGGTGCGCAGCGTGTGCACGTAGGCCCGCAGCCGCTTGTCGTAGCTGCGGCGCAGCTCGTGCCGGGGGTCCTCGCCGACCTCGGCGAGGAAGCCCTGGAGCAGGTCGAACACCCGGTCGAACACCCGGTCGTCGACCCAGTCGGGCACCCAGGCGGGGGAGGCGTCGCCGAGCCGGGTGCGGAAGACCAGCCGGTTGTCGGCCAGGAAGTTGGCGAGCCCGGTGAGCGCCGCGGAGAGCACCTCCTGGTGCCGGTCGCCGTCGACGACGAGCTCGATGCCGCGGGCCACGGCCGGTGCGGCGGGCGTCTCGCGGAGCTTGCGGTCGACCAGGGCGGCGACGGCGGGCTGCAGCTCGTCGTCCTTGAGCAGGTCGGTCAGCCCGCCGAGGGCGGCGCCGGCGTCCCCGGCCAGGCGCTCGGCCCGACCGGGGGCGGCCAGGAAGGCGCCCAGCCGGCCGGGCACGTCGACGGTGGCCAGCCGCTCGTCCACGACCGTCCGGGTGAGGAAGTTCTCCCGGACGAAGGTGCCCAGGCTGGTACCGATCTGGTCCTTCTTGCGCGGGATGATCGCGGTGTGCGGGATCGGCAGCCGCAGCGGGTGCCGGAACAGGGCGGTGACGGCGAACCAGTCGGCCAGCGCGCCCACCATGGACGCCTCCGCGGTCGCCCGGACGTACCCGACCCAGCTGCCCGCCTCCTCGCCCAGCAGCACGCAGCCGAGGAAGACCAGGGCGGCGAGCAGGAACAGCCCGGTGGCCAGCCGTTTCATCTTGGCCAGGTCACGGGCGCGCTGCGGGTCGTCGAGCGACTCGGCCAGCGGGGTGGTCAGCTGGGGTCCGGACACCCGGCCGAGCCTAGGCCTCGCCGGCGCGGCGCCCGGTGCCGGACGTGCGACGACCCCGGGGCCGAGGGGGTCGGCACCGGGGTCGTCGGTGAGGGGAGGTGGGCCCCCGCAGAGGGGGGCCTCGCTCACTCCGAGGTCTCGTCGAGGGTGACGTCGACCTCGGTGCTGTCCCCGCCGCGGCGGACGGTCAGGGTGATCTCGTCGCCGGGCTGGGCGCTGCGGATCGCGGCGGTCAGCTCGGTGGAGGTGGTGATCGGCCGGTCGCCGACCGCGGTGATCACGTCACCCGCCTGCAGGCCCGCGTCGGCGGCGGCGGAGCCCTCGGAGACCGTGGCCACCTGGGCGCCCTGCCCGACGGCGGAGCCGGCGTCGGCCGCGGTGCGGGCACTGACCCCGAGCAGGGCGTGCGTCGCCGAGCCGGTGTCGATGATCTGCTCGGCGATCCGCTGCGCGGTGTTCGACGGGATGGCGAACCCGACGCCGATGTTCCCGCTGGTCGTCTCCTGGCCCGGCAGGCCGGTGCTGGCGACCGAGGCGATCGCGGTGTTGATCCCGATGACCTCGCCGTCGGCGTTGACCAGCGCACCGCCGGAGTTGCCCGGGTTGATCGCCGCGTCGGTCTGCAGGGCGTCGATCACCGTGTTCTCGTCCTGGGTCGCCCCGGCCTGCACGGCCCGGTTGGTGGCGCTGATGATCCCGTCGGTGACCGTGTTGGTCAGGCCCAGCGGCGCACCGATGGCGACCGCGAGGTCGCCGACCTGGACGGCGTCGGAGTCGGCGAAGACCGCCGGGGTCAGCCCGCCGGCGTCGGAGAGCTTGACCACCGCGAGGTCGTTGCTCGGGTCCGTGCCGACGACGGTCGCGTCGTAGACGGTCCCGTCGGAGGTGCGCACCTGCACGGTCACGTCGTTCGTGCTGCTGTCCAGGCTCACCACGTGGTTGTTGGTGAGGACGTAGCCGTCCTCGGACAGGACGACTCCGGAGCCCGACCCCGCGCCGGCGGCGGCGCTCACGTAGAGAGTGACGACGCTGGGGGCCGCTGCGGCGGCCGCGGCGGTCGTGCTGGTGGCCTTCTCGGCGTCCTTGATGACGACGGGCTGGGTGGTCGCGCCGCTGGCGGTGACCACGGTGTCCACGTCGCTCAGCGCGACCACGCCGGCGCCCGCGCCGCCACCGATCAGTGCGCCGGCCACCAGCCCGGCCACGCCCAGCCGCCAGCGCCCGGTCCGCCGCGCCGACGCGGGCTGCGGGCCGTAGGCCGGCTGCGGGAAGGCCTGGGTCGGGAAGGTCGGGGCCTGGAAGGCGGGGGGCACGGCGCCGGCCGACGCGGTCGAGCCCGGACCGGACGGGTACCCCGGGGTGCCGTAGCCGGCCGGCGGCCACGGCTGGTGCGCCGCGGGGGGCCCGGCCGCGAACGACCGGGTGGCCGACGGCTGCTCCGCCGTACCGGCGGTCGGGAACTGCTCGGTCGGTGCACTCGCGGACTGCCCGGAGCCGGGGGTCGGGTGGGTGGACGCCGGGCGGCTCTGCTGTGGCGCCCAGCCGGGACCGGCGCTGCGGTCGGTGCCGGAGCCCGTCTCGTCGGCGGGGCGGTTCTGCTCACTCACGGGAAGTCCCTCCTCACGGCAGGACCTCCCCGCCGCGCAAGGACCACTGTGCGCCCTCGGACTGGCCCGTGACTGGTGGTCAGCTGTGAATCGGCTGGACGTCGCTCCTCGGCGGCGCGACACCCCGGGGCCGCGCCGCGCCGTCGCCAGGGGTGATCAAGCACGCCCCGGGGAAGGGCACGGCCGCTCCTCTCGCCCGCCTGCTGCCTGGAGGCCACCGGTGCCCCTCCCCGTCCTGCTCCGCCGCTGTGCCCTGGTCCTGCTCGTGCTCGTCGGCGGTGCGCTGGCGGCGGTCGGCGGGGTGTCGCTCGGGCTGCCCGGCGTGATCGCCGTGGGGCTGGCCGCCGGCGTCGCCGCCTGTCTCGGTGCGGGCGTCGCCCGGGACGCCGCACCCCGGGACCCGCGCCAAGCGGCGCTCGACGCCGCCTGGCGCAGCGCCGTGGTGACGGTGGCCGTGCTGCTGGTGCTCAGTGGCTGCGTGGTGGTGGCCGGCGGCACCCTGACGCTGCTGCTGGCGGCGATCGGAGGGCTGGCCCTGCTGGTCCGGTGGGCGGTGCGGCGGGTGCGGGCCGACCGGCGGGCCACCCCGGCCGTCGTGCTGCCGCTGGCCACCGACGGCGGGTGGGTCCAGGAGCTGTCGGTGCCGGCGCTGGGCCGGGAATGGGTGCGCACCTCCGCGGCGCTGGCCCAGACCCGCGAGCCGGTGGCCCGGCAGCAGCTGGTGCGCCGCCGGCAGGAGGCGCTGGACGAGCTGGAGCGCCGCGACCCCGAGGGGTTCGCCCGCTGGCTCGCCGGCGGGGCGACCGTCGACAGCGACCCGGCGGAGTACGTCTCCGGCGACCCCGCGGCCGGCTACGACGCCGCCTGACCGGCCGACTGGGGGCGATGACCATGCCGGGCCACCCGAGGCTCGGCCACGGCCCCGGTAGCCTGCTCTGCGGTGCCTCACCAGCGCCGCGCCCGTCAGCACCGTGCGCGCCCGCACCGCGCCCGCCAGCGCGGTGCCGCGTCGGCGCCGATGGGCGTCCCGCCCCATTAGCTCAGTGGTAGAGCACCCGCCTTGTAAGCGGAAGGTCGTCCGTTCAATCCGGACATGGGGCTCCGTCCCGCTCGCGGGCCGTACCCGGGCGTGCCAGGGTCGAGGCCGAGCGCTGCCGTCCGGGCAGCCCGGCGTCGAGGAGTCCCGTCGTGAGCGACCACGTGTACCGCCTGAGCGAGATCGTCGGCAGCTCCACCACCAGCGTCGACGACGCCATCCGGACGGCCGTGCGCAAGGCCTCGGAGACCGTCCGCCACATCGAGTGGTTCCAGACCCAGGAGATCCGCGGCCAGGTCGTCGACGGCGACGTCGCCTACTTCCAGGTGACGATGAAGATCGGGTTCCGCGTCGAGGACTGAGGGTCAGGTCAGCACGACGTCCGGGCCCTGCACCGCCACCCCGATCGCGGTCAGCGGCTCGGTGGCCGGGCCCCGCAGCACCTCGCCGGTGGCGGGGTCGAACGCCGAGCCGTGGCAGGGGCAGGCCAGTCCGTCGTCCGTGGCGCGGACCGTGCACCCGGCGTGCGGGCACTCGGCGTCGAACGCGGCCACCGTGCCCGCCGACGGCTGGGTGACGAGCACCGCCCGGCCGTCGACGGACACCTCGTAGCCCCCGCCGACCGGCACCTCGGCCAGCGGGACCACTGCGTCCCCCGGTCCGGCGGCGGTCACCTCGGGGAACCGGGGCCCGGCGGCGCACCCGCCGAGGCCCAGGGCGCCGAGGCCGGCCCCGCCGGCGACGAGCAGTGACCGGCGGGTCGTGCGGCCCCCGTGCAGGGGCCCGCCGCGAGCGTGCGAGGGGTGGGGGGCGCGGGGGTCCTCCATCAGTCGTAGCTGCCCGCGCCACCCGAGCGGTACCGGGCCTGGCGCTCGATGCGCTCCCGCTCGGCCCGCTCGGCGCGCCGCGCGGCCGTCGTCCCCGGGGACCAGCCGGCCTTGACCGCGCGGTGCTCGGTCGTCTCCGTCATGTAGGCCACCGAGAACAGCAGCCCGATCACCACCCCGCCCAGGGTCGCGGTGAGCCGGATGTCGAACGGCACGGGCGGGAGGAGCAGGCACAGCAGCAGCACCGGCGCGAGCTGCACCAGGGCGCGGGCCAGGTGCCGCCACACCCAGCTGCGCCGGGTCGTGTCCTCGAGGACCCAGTCCGACAGCGAGGGCGGCAGCCCACCGCCGTAGGCGTACCAGAGCCACTGGACCGGGTTGGGGCGTCCCGTGTGCACGTACCAACGGTAAGCCCGCAGGGGCGGGAGGAGGCCGGGGATCGTGGTGGTCCCACCGCCGCAGGGCCGCGCGGGGGCGGGCGTACGGTGCGCCGGTGGACGAACGGCGTGTGGGGGTGGGGGCCGGTCTCGGCGCCTACGCCCTCTGGGGGGTCTTCCCGCTCTACTTCCCGCTCCTCGAGCCGGCCGGTGGGCTGGAGATCGTCGCGCACCGGGTGGTCTGGTCCCTGGTCTTCGTCGGGCTGCTGCTGACCGTCCGGCGGGGCTGGAGCCAGGTGCGGGCCGTCGTCACCGACCGGCGGGCGCTGCTGGTGCTGGCGGTCGCCGCCGTGCTGATCGCGGTGAACTGGCTGGTCTACGTCTACGCGGTCAACTCCGGGCACGTCGTCGAGGCGTCCTTGGGGTACTTCATCAACCCGCTGGTCAGCGTGCTGTTCGGGGTGCTCGTCTTCCGGGAGCGGCTGCGCCGGCTGCAGTGGCTGGCCGTGGCCATCGCCGTGGTGGCGGTCCTCGTGCTGACCGTCGACTACGGCCACCCGCCGTGGATCTCCCTCGCCCTGGCCGTCAGCTTCGGCCTCTACGGCCTGATGAAGAAGCTGGTCCGGGTCGATGCCGCGCCGGGTCTGTTCGTGGAGACGGCGGTCGTGTTCCTCCCGGCGCTGGTCGTCATCGGCGTGCTGGGCGCCCAGGGCGAGGCGGCGTTCGGGTCGGCGGGCGTGGGGAACGGGCTGCTGCTGGCCAGCTCCGGGCTGGCCACCGCCGTGCCGCTGCTCCTGTTCGCCGCCGCCACCCGCCGGGTGCCGCTGTCGACGGTCGGCCTGCTGCAGTACGTCACGCCGCTGATCCAGCTGGCCATCGGCGTCTTCGTCTACGGCGAACCGATGCCGCCGGCCCGGCTGGTGGGCTTCGCCGTCGTCTGGCTCGCCCTCGCCGTCTTCACCGTCGACAGCCTGCGCAACGCGCACAGCAACCGGCGGGCCGTCGCGCCGCTGCCGGCCGGCGTCTGACCGGTCTGCCCGGGTCGACGCGCCCGGGTGTCACGCTCCACGGCGGCTGTCACGCGGCTACCGTCGACGGGGCACGCAGCGCCGTGCCGGCGACCGGCGCACACCTGACCGCCGCCCCTCCCAGCGGACGCCCTTCCCGGCCGACGCCCTTCCCACCGGAGGCACGCCCATGAGCAACGACCCCGTGCAGCCCGTCGGGCCGGCGGCGGACGAGCGCACGACGGCGGTCGGGGCCGACCCGGGGACGGCGCAGGCGACCGCGACGGACGGGGCTGGTGTGACGGACGGGGCGCCCGGGGACGACACGGCTGCCGGTCTGCCCGCCCGGGAACGGGAGATCCTGGCCTTCGAACGCCAGTGGTGGCGCTTCCCGGGCGCGAAGGAAGCGGCCATCCGGGAGCGCTTCGGGATGAGCTCCACCCGCTACTACCAGGTGCTCAACGCCCTGATCGACCGTCCGGAGGCCCTCGTCGTCGACCCGCTCCTCGTGCGGCGGCTGCGCCGGATGCGCGCCGGGAGGCAGCGTCAGCGCTCCGGGAGGGTCCTGGGCACGGACCTCCGTCACGACTAGCCTGTCTCACTGTGGGGAGGCATGCGGCGCCGTTCGGTGAGGTAGGTCCGTCCGAGGCGACCGCGAGCCCGGGTCGTCGACGCACCGACCCCCCGGTCCAGCCGCCCGCCGACCCTGCGCGACCGAGCGGGCCGGCGCCCCGTTCGGTGACCCCGCGGGTGCCCGAGCGGCCCGCGCCCGACAGCGACGCGGCCATGACGCTGCCCCGGCAGAGCCGGGCCGAGCGCCGTCGCGAGGGCCTGCTCCCGGCAGGGGAGGACCCGTTGCTCCGCCGGCCGGCCGGTCGGCCCAGCACCCCGCCCCCCGTCGGCGGCCGGCGACGGACGGACCAGGCACCCCCGCTCACCACCGGGAGCCGCCCCGCGGTCGCCGGTCCCCGGACTCCCGCACCGCGGCCGACGCCGCCGGTCTCGGGCCCGATGACCGCCGCGACGCCGGTCGCCCCCACCCCGCCCGGCACCTCGCCGGGTGTGCCCGCCCCCGAGCTCCGTCCTGCGTCGGCGGCCCCCCGCCCGGTGCCCCCGTCGTCGGGAGGGTGGCGGGTGGAGTCCACCGGCTCCACCGCGGCCCCGATGACGACGAGCATGCCGAGCTGGGCGGCCGAGCCCAGCGCACCCCTGCCCGACGTCACCCAGCGGGTCTCCGGCTCGGTGCCGGCCGAGTCGGCCTGCAGCGCCGCGCCGGCCGCCCCGGCAGCGCCGGTCGCACCGCTGCGTGAGCCCCGGCTGCCCCGGCGGGGGAGCAGCGCAGCCGGCCGCACCCCCACGCCGCCCCCGGCGGTGCCCCGGCGCGACGACGTGCGCACCCCCCGGGCCGAGCCGGCGACGGGACCCGGGCCGGCGACGGGACCCGGGCTCGCGACGGGACCCGGGCCGGCGACGGGACCCGGGCCGGTGTCCGGTGCTGCGCGGCGGGCCGTCGACGTCCCCGTGGGTGGCCGGGCCGCGGCCCGGCTGGAGCGGCAGGCGGCCGAGGCGGCGCGGAAGAAGGACGGCCGGCGCAGTGCCCCGCCAGCCCGGCCCGAGGCGGCGCCGGCACGGTCGGGTCCCGGTCGTGCCGACCTCCACACCGACGAGGTCCCCCGGGGACCGCGCCGGGGGGTGCAGGGCCTGCTCGCCGTCGTCGTGCTCGCGCTCGTCGTGCTGGGCGTCTGGTCGTTCACCGGGCCCGAGACCGCGGAGATCTCCGCACAGACCCCGCTGCCCGTCGCCGGCGAACCCGCGCCCGAGGTCGTCCCCGCGCAGGAGAGCGTGCCGACCCCGGAGGTGGCGGCCCAGACGCCGGTCGGGCCGGTGTTCGCCCCGGTCACGGTGCTGAACAGCACGTCCATCACCGGGCTGGCGGCCGACGTGGGCGAGCAGTTCAGCGCGAACGGCTGGGAGGTGATCGGCACCGCGGGCTCGCCGGTCAGCGACGTGGCGACCACCACCGTCTACTACAGCGAGGGCGACACGGTGCAGCAGCAGGCCGCCGCCCAGCTGGTCGAGCAGTTCCCCGACGTCACCGGCCCGGTCGCGCGGTACTTCGAGGTGCCCGGCGTCGCCGATCCCGGCCTCGTCGTGGTCGCCACCGGCAACTGGCGGCCCTGACCCGCCGCGCCCCGGCCGGCCCGCGGAACTCGGCGACCTCGCCGTCCGTTGCCGCCCACGTGCGCACCGCTCCCGGGCCGGCGCGGATCGGCTCGCGCCTCGGCGCCCAGCCGGTGCTCGCCGCCCTGATCGTCCTCCTGCTCGCCCTCCCCGCCCTCGTCGTCGTCCTCGCCGGCACCGACCGGCCGGCCCGGGCCGCCGAGGACGTGACGACGGAGGAGGCCCGGGTGCCCTCCGGCGAGGGTGCCGACGCCGTGGAGCTGGACACCACGCTGTACCTGCCGGACACCGCCGGCCCCGCCCCGGCCGTCCTCCTCGCGCACGGCTTCGGCGGCAGCAAGCAGTCGGTCGCGGCCGACGCGCGGGTGCTGGCCCGCCGCGGGTTCGTGGTGCTGACCTGGTCCGCGCGGGGCTTCGGCACCAGCACCGGGCAGGTCGGCCTGAACGACCCGCGCTACGAGGTGGCCGACGTCAGCACCCTGATCGACCTGCTCGCGGAGCGGGACGACGTCGTCCTCGACGGCCCCGGGGACCCGCGGGTGGGCGTCGCCGGCGCCTCCTACGGCGGCGCGGTCTCGCTGCTGGCGGCCGCCTACGACGAGCGCGTCGACGCGATCGCCCCGCAGATCACCTGGAACTCGCTGACCACGGCGTTCTTCCCGGACCAGGACGGTGTGCCGGAGACCGGCACCCCCGCGGCCGTGCCGCGCACCGAGGACGCCGGGGTGTTCAAGCGCACGTGGGCCGGGCTGTTCTTCGGCAGCGGCTCGCTGCCCACCGGTGACGGGCGCCCCGGAGCCGGCGGCGACGGCGCGGCGGCCCCGGCCGGCGAGCTCGACCCGGCCGTCGTGCAGGCGCTGACCTGCGGGCGCTTCCGCGCCGACATCTGCGCGGCCTACGAGGCGGCCGCCTCGACCGGCACGCTGACCCCCGAGGTCGCCGCCGTCCTGGAGCGGAGCAGCCCGGCGGGCGTGCTCGACCGGATCACCGCGCCCACGCTGCTGCTGCAGGGCACCCAGGACTCGCTGTTCGGGCTGGGCGAGGCCGATGCCAACGCCCGGGGCATCGCCGCCGCCGGCACCGACGTGCGCATGGTCTGGTTCGACGGCGGCCACGACGCCTCGCCCTCCAGCCGGGTCACCGCGGAGCTGCGGGACGAGGTCGCCGACTGGTTCGAGGTCCACCTGACGGGGGCCGACGGCGACAGCGGCGGCTTCCGCTACCCGGCGCCCACCGGCCTGGGCAGCGGGGTGGGCCGGGTCCAGGGCGGCTCGCAGACCGTCTCGGTCGACGAGTACCCGGGCCTGGCCGACGGTGAGCCCGTGGCGAGCCGGGTGCTCGAGCTGGCCGGCCCCACCCAGCCGGTGGTCACCCCCGCCGGTGGCAGCCCGGCCGCGCTCACCACCATCCCCGGCCTCGGCTCGATCGGCGCCGCGCTCGCCGGGAGCACCCTGGAGATCCCCGGGCAGTTCGCCGCCTTCGAGAGCCCGGAGCTCACCGAGGCCCTCGAGGTGGTCGGTGCGCCGACCACCACCCTCGCCGTGTCGGCGCCGGACGGGACGGCGACGATGTTCGCCAAGCTCTACGACGTCGGCCCGGACGGCACGACGACCCTGCCCAGCGGGCTGGTCGCGCCGCTGGAGCTGACCGGGCTCTCCACCGACCCGGCGGCCCCGACCGAGGTGCCGGTGACGCTCCCGCCGATCGTCCACCGGTTCGAGGCCGGTCACACGCTGCGGGTGGTCGTCTCCTCCACCGACCAGGCGTTCGCCCTGCCGGCGTCCTCGGAGGTCTCCGCGGTCGGCCTGGCCGAGGGTGCGGCCCTGGCCGCGCCCGTGGTGCCGGGCGAGGTGCAGGCCACCGCCGGCTCGGCCCGCTGGTGGGTGCTGCTCGCCGTGCTGGCCGCGCTGGGGGTGCTGGGCTGGCTGGCCGCCGTCCTGCTGGGCCGGCGCCGGCGCCGCCGCGTGTCGGTCTCCGCGCCCGACGGGGAGGACGTGCCGCTGCGCTTCGAGGGCGTCACCAAGGCCTACGGCGACGGGTTCGTCGCCGTCCGGGACCTGTCCTTCGAGGTGCGCCGCGGCCAGGTGCTCGGCCTGCTAGGCCCGAACGGGGCGGGCAAGACGACGTCCCTGCGGATGCTCATGGGGCTGATCCGCCCGACCGAGGGCCGGATCGAGGTGTTCGGCCACGCCGCCGGGCCGGGCGCACCCGTGCTCTCCCGGCTGGGGTCGTTCGTGGAGGGCACCGGCCTGCAGCCGCACCTGTCCGGGCGGGACAACCTCACCCTCTACTGGGCCGCCACCGGCCGTCCGCTGGCCGACGCCCACCTGGAGGAGGCGATCGAGATCGCCGGGCTGGGCGTCGCCCTGGACAAGCGGGTGCGCAGCTACAGCCAGGGGATGCGGCAGCGGGTCGCCATCGCCCAGGCGATGCTCGGCCTGCCCGACCTGCTGGTGCTCGACGAGCCGACCAACGGGCTGGACCCGCCGCAGATCCACGCCATGCGCGACGTGCTGCGCTCCTACGCGGCGACCGGACGGACGGTGATCGTCTCCAGCCACCTGCTCAGCGAGATCGAGCAGACCTGCAGCCACGTCGTGGTCATGGCCAAGGGGCAGAAGATCGTGCAGGGCACCGTCGAGGAGATCGTCGGCACCGGGGGAGCGGTGCTGGTCGGGCTGGCCGACCCGGCCGACACCGACCGGGCGGTCGCCGTCCTGGCCGGGCTGCCCGGGGTGGGTGAGGTGGAGCGGAGCGCGGAGGGCCTGGTCGTCGACCTCGGCCCGACCACGCGCGCGGTCGCGCTGACCGCGCTGGTCGAGGCCGGCATCGGGGTCGACCAGCTCACCCCGCGCCGCCGGCTGGAGGACGCGTTCCTGTCACTGGTGGGGGAGTCATGAGCACGGACACGACCGGAGGGGCCACCGCCGCCCCGCAGGCGACGGGGGCGGCGGCCGGCTACCGGCCGGAGCGGACGCTGCGGCTGGGCGTCGAGCTGCGCCGCCAGTTCAAGCGCCGCCGCACCCTCGGCGTCATGGCGCTGATGGCGGCGCTGCCGCTGATCCTCATCGGGGCCCTGCAGCTGGGCGGCACCGAGGAGGCGGAGGAGAACAGCCGGATCAACCTGGTGGACGTCGCCTCGTCCAGCGGGCTGAACCTGACCCTGTTCACCCTCTTCGCCACCACCGGCTTCTTCCTGGTCGTCGTCTTCGCCCTGTTCTTCGGCGACACGGTGGCCAGCGAGGCCTCGTGGGGGTCGCTGCGGTACGCGCTGGCCACCCCCGTGCCGCGGGCCCGGCTGCTGCGGCAGAAGTGGTTGGCCGCGTTCGTCCTGTCGGTCGGCGCGATGGTGCTGCTGGTCGTCGTCTCGGTCGTCGCCGGCGGGATCGCCTTCGGCTTCGGGGACGTGCAGACCCCGATCGGCGTCGCGCTGGACCAGCGGACGGCGCTGCTGCGGCTGGCCGGGATGGTCGGCTACCTCGCCGTCCACCTGCTCGTCGTCGGCACGCTGGCGTTCTGGCTCTCCACCGTCACCGACGCGCCGCTGGCCGCGGTCGGCGGTGCGGTGTTCAGCACGGTGGTGTTCGCGGTGCTGGAGCAGGTCGAGCAGCTGGGCGGGATCCGCGACTGGTTCCCCACCGCGTTCAACTACGCCTGGACCGACCTGCTGCAGACCCCGGTCGACTCCGGCGACCTGTTCCGCGGCGTCATCCAGGGGCTGGTCTACTCGGCCGTCTTCACCGCGCTGGCGTTCCGCCACTTCGCCCGCAAGGACGTCACCTCCTGAGCGCCATTCGGTGATCAGGTGAGGTGGGTTCAGGTGGTCGTTGCATCACCGGTTGGTTGAGGTGGTGAGAGTAGGTCGTTTAGGGCTTCGGCGGGGGTGCGCCAGCCGAGGGTCTGGCGGGGTCGTCCGTTGAGTTCGGCGGCGACCATCGCCAGGTCGGTGGGGGTGTGCGCGGTGAGGTCGGTGCCTTTGGGGAAGTACTGGCGGAGCAGTCCGTTGGTGTTCTCGTTGCTGCCGCGCTGCCAGGGTGAGTGCGGGTCGCAGAAGTAGATGGGCAGGTCCGCGGCGAGGGTGATGTCGGCGTGCCGGCGCATTTCCAGGCCTTGGTCCCAGGTCAGGGACAGTCGCAGGTGCTTGGGCAGTTGCCCGATGCCGGCGATGATGGCTTCTTGCAGGGCCAGTGGGTCGGGCTTGGTCCCGGGCAGGTGCAGCAGGATGCAGAACCGGGTGGTGCGCTCCACCAGGGTGCCGATGTAGGACTTGTTGGCCTTGCCGGCGATCAGGTCGCCTTCCCAGTGCCCGGGGACGGCGCGGTCGGCGGCCTCGGCGGGGCGTTCACTGATCATGATCTTGCCGGGGATGCGGCGGTTGGGGTCGGATCGGCCATCGATGCGGCGGCGGGGGCGGCGGATCGCGCGCCCGGTGCGCAGGCAGGCAGCCAGTTCCCGGCGCAGCAGGCCTCGGCCCTGGACGTAGAGGGCCTGGTAGATGGCCTCGTGGGAGGGGCGCATGGCTGGTTCGTCGGGGAACTCGATGGCCAGGCGCATGGCGATCTGGCGCGGTGAGTACTTGCGCTCCAGATCGGCCTGCACCCGTTCCCGCAGCGGCTCATGGGCCAGCTTGAACGGCTTGGGGCGGGCACCGCGGGTCTCGGCGTCGACCTGGGCCTGGACTGCCCGGTAGGGCCGGTCGGGATGGGCCTGGGCCCACAGGCCCAGCTCGCGGCTGACCGTCGTGGCCGCACGCCCCAGCTGACGGGCGATCTGCCGGGCGGACTGGCCAGCAGCCAGCCCGACCGCGATCTCCTCCCGCTCGCTCAGCGACAGGAACCGGCCCGAAGGCTCGGTGATCTCCAGCGGTGGCACCCCACCAGCTTCCCGGAACCACCGTCGACCGCGCTGCCCACCGACCCGGGATCGCCGAGCGGCTGCCTCCGTCGGCAGCCCCTCAGCGATCCCCTCCCAGAACACCCGCTGATTTGCCCTCGTCACGGCCATCGACAGCACCCCTCAACTGGGGTGATGCAACGACCCCCTGACACCGAGTGACCTGATCACCGGCTGTCCCCCTGCGCCAGCGTTGGTGCAGGGGGACAGTTCCTGATCAGGGGACCTGATCACTGCTGGATGGGTCAGAGAGAAGCGAGGACGGCCTGGGCCCAGCCCTCGCCCATCGGGGCGTCGGTGACCGAGACGTTGGGGACGGCGTCGAGCCGGGCCGCCATGCCGTCCACCGCGGCACCGTTCGCGGTCACCCACAGCCGGCCGACCGCCGGGGCCATCTCCAGGTCGCTCACGCTGTCGCCGACGGCCACGGCGTCGGCGGCGGTCAGGCCCCGGCGGGCGAGGTCCCAGGTGATCGCGGCGCCCTTGGAGATCCCGCGCGGCATCAGGTGGTAGACGTGCGGCGGCAGGGCCCCGGCGTCCAGGGTCATCCGTGCGGTGGCCGGCACGGCGCCGTTGTCGTTCAGCGTCAGCCAGCCCCAGCCGCGCTCGGCCAGCCAGCCGTCGACCGCCGCGGCGTCCACCCGGCCGCGCAGCAGGGCGTCGGCGGAGTGGGTCGCGTGCCAGGGCTCGTGCCACTCCAGCCGGCCGCGGTGGGCGTCGATGAGCGCGTCGACGATGCCGAGCTCGGCGAGGACGTCCATCGGCGTCCGGCCGGCGAACCGCCCGGGGAGGTCGCCGGTGAGCAGGTGGGTCTCCCGGCCGCCGTGCCAGCTGACCAGCGAGCCCAGCTCGGCGATCGCGCCGTCGACGGCGAAGATCCGGCCCGCCTCCAGCAGCTGGGCGTGGGTGCGGCCGCTGACCAGCACCAGTGCGACCCCGGCGCGGTGCAGCTCGAGCAGCGCGGCGGCGGGGGAGGCGGTCAGCTCACGGTCGGCGGTGTGCCAGAAGGAGCCGCGCGGCCCCACCATGGTGCCGTCCAGGTCGGTGTAGACGATGCGGGTGGCCACCCCGTCATCGTGCCCGACCACCGCGAGCGTCCCGTCGGTGCCGGGCGGCCCGGCGGCCCCCGGGTAGAGTGAGCCGCGTTCCACTCATCCAGAGGGGCAGAGGGACACGGCCCGTTGAAGCCCCGGCAACCGCGTTCTGCGCGTACGCGCAGCGTGAGGTGCCAATTCCGTCCCGCGCGGCTCGACGGCCCGACGCGGGGAAGATGAGGAGGTAGTCGTCGAATGACCCTGACCGCTCCCGGTTCCGCCCAGGCAGACGCCACCGCAGGTGGCCAGATCGCCCCCAACCCGGCCCGTGGCCTGGTCTGTCGCAACTGCGGCGCCACCTTCGGGCTCATCGCCGAGCACGCCTGCGCTGAGTGCTTCGGCCCGCTGGAGGTCGACTACGACCCCGAGCTCATGCGCGCGGTCACCCGTGAGCAGATCGAGGCCGGCCCGCAGAACATCTGGCGCTACGTCGCGCTCCTCCCGGTGGGGCACGACCCGGCCGACCGGGTCAGCCTCGACCCGGGGATGACGCCGCTGGTGCGCGCCGACCGGCTGGCCGCCGAGCTGGGCCTCACCGGCGGGCTCTGGGTGAAGGACGACTCGGCCAACCCGACCCACTCGTTCAAGGACCGGGTGGTGAGCCTGGCCGCCACCGCGGCCAAGAGCTTCGGCTACGCCAAGATCGCCTGCGCCTCGACCGGCAACCTGGCCAACTCCGTCGCCGCGCACGCCGCGCGGATGGGGCTGCCCTCCTTCGTCTTCGTGCCCAGCGACCTGGAGCCGGGCAAGATCACCCAGTCGGCGGTCTACGGCCAGGCGCTGGTCGCGGTCGAGGGGTCCTACGACGACGTCAACCGGCTGACCAGCGAGCTCGCCGAGACCGACGAGTTCGAGGACACCGCCTTCGTCAACCAGAACGTCCGGCCGTACTACGCCGAGGGCTCCAAGACGATGGGCTACGAGATCGCCGAGCAGCTGGGCTGGCGGATCCCGGCCCAGGTGGTCATCCCGATGGCGTCGGGCTCGCTGCTCACCAAGGTCGACAAGGCCTGGCGGGAGCTGGTCGCCGCCGGCATCGTCGCCGACACCGAGTGGAAGGTCTTCGGCGCCCAGTCCGCCGGCTGCGACCCGATCGCCACCGCGTTCGACAACGGCTGGGACGTCGTCAAGCCGGTCAAGCCCACCGGGATCGCCAAGTCGCTGAACATCGGCAACCCCGCCGACGGCCCGTACGCGCTGGACGCGATCCGGCGCACCGGCGGCGCGGTCGGCCGGGTCGGGGACGACGAGATCGTGCAGGGGATCCGGGACCTGGCCCGCACCACCGGCGTGTTCGCCGAGACCGCCGGTGGCGTGACCACCGCGGTGCTGCGGCAGCTGGTGGACAAGGGGCTGATCGACCCCACGCAGGAGGTCGTCGTCCTCAACACCGGGGAGGGGCTCAAGACCCTCGACCCGCTGCTGCCGGTGGTCGGCCCCTCGCACCACGTGCAGCCGTCGCTGCGGTCGCTCCGCGAGGCCGGCCTCATCGCCTGAGGGCGTCCCCGGCCGAGGGGTCGCGGGCGGAGGGTGACGGATCCGTTACCACACGGATGAGGGAAGTGCCTGGTCAGCGCCGTGACCTGGGACACCAGTTCCTGTACCGTTCCGCCCGGTTCGAGTTCCACGTTCGTGTTCGGCGGGCGGAAGAGCGAGACCCGGCTCCTCGAGTCTCAAGGGGTCGTCCGCACGCACTGAACGTGGGAGCACACGTGGCACAGGGCACCGTGAAGTGGTTCAACGCCGAGAAGGGCTTCGGCTTCATCGCCGTCGACGGCGGCCAGGACGTCTTCGTCCACTACTCGGCCATCCAGATGGACGGGTACAAGAGCCTCGAAGAGGGCCAGCGGGTCAGCTTCGAGGTCGTCCAGGGCGAGAAGGGCCCACAGGCGGACGCCGTCCAGAGCGCCTGACCCGGCGAGCACCACGAGGCCCGGTCCCCCGTCGGGGGGCCGGGCCTCGCTGCGTCTCCGGGCCGGGGGTCCACCCCCCTTCTTGCACTCGCCTGGGTCGAGTGCCAGACTTCGAACTGGCACTCGGGCAACCCGAGTGCCAACCAGGTCGGAACGGTGAGGCACCGGGACGTGGACCGCAGGAGCGTCCACGGCACGGTGTCGTCCGTCGCGGGCGCCGGACCTGACCAGCCAGCGATCCACGCATGGAGGACATCACCACATGGCCAAGATGATCGCGTTCGACGAAGAGGCGCGCCGCGGTCTCGAGCGGGGCATGAACACCCTCGCCGACGCCGTCAAGGTGACGCTTGGCCCCAAGGGCCGCAACGTCGTCCTGGAGAAGAAGTGGGGCGCCCCCACCATCACCAACGATGGTGTGAGCATCGCCAAGGAGATCGAGCTCGAGGACCCGTACGAGAAGATCGGGGCCGAGCTGGTCAAGGAGGTCGCCAAGAAGACCGACGACGTCGCGGGTGACGGCACCACCACCGCCACCGTGCTCGCCCAGGCCCTCGTCCGCGAGGGGCTGCGCAACGTCGCCGCCGGCGCCAACCCGATGGCCCTGAAGAAGGGCATCGAGAAGGCCGTCGCCTCGGTCTCGGAGTACCTCCTCTCGACCGCCAAGGACGTCGAGACCAAGGAGCAGATCGCGGCCACCGCCTCGATCTCCGCCGCTGACCCCGCCATCGGCGAGCTCATCGCCGAGGCGATGGACAAGGTCGGCAAGGAAGGTGTCATCACCGTCGAGGAGAGCAACACCTTCGGCCTCGAGCTCGAGCTCACCGAGGGCATGCGCTTCGACAAGGGTCACCTGTCGGCCTACTTCGTGACCGACACCGACCGCATGGAGACCGTGCTCGACGACCCGTACATCCTGGTCGTCAACAGCAAGATCTCCACCGTCAAGGACCTGCTCCCGCTGCTGGAGAAGGTCATGCAGTCCGGCAAGCCGCTGGCGATCATCGCCGAGGACGTCGAGGGCGAGGCCCTCGCGACCCTGGTGGTCAACAAGATCCGCGGCACCTTCAAGTCGGTCGCCGTCAAGGCCCCCGGCTTCGGTGACCGTCGCAAGGCCATGCTGGGCGACATCGCGATCCTCACCGGTGGTCAGGTCATCAGCGAGGAGGTCGGCCTCAAGCTGGACACCGCCGACCTGTCGCTGCTGGGCCGGGCGCGCAAGTTCGTCACCACCAAGGACGAGACGACCATCATCGAGGGCGCTGGTGACGCCGACCAGATCCAGGGTCGCGTCAACCAGATCCGCGCCGAGATCGAGAAGTCGGACTCCGACTACGACCGCGAGAAGCTGCAGGAGCGCCTGGCCAAGCTGGCCGGTGGCGTCGCCGTCATCAAGGCCGGCGCCGCGACCGAGGTCGAGCTCAAGGAGCGCAAGCACCGCATCGAGGACGCGGTGCGCAACGCCAAGGCCGCCGTCGAGGAGGGCATCGTCGCCGGTGGTGGCGTCGCTCTCGCGCAGGCCACGGCCGTCGCGTTCGACAAGCTCGAGCTCGAGGGTGACGAGGCGACCGGTGCCAACATCGTGCGCGTCGCGCTCGAGGCCCCGCTGAAGCAGATCGCCGTCAACGCCGGCCTCGAGGGCGGCGTCGTGGCGGAGAAGGTCCGCAACTCCGAGACCGGCTGGGGCCTCAACGCCGCCTCCGGCGAGTACGTGGACCTGGTCGCGGCCGGCATCATCGACCCGGCCAAGGTCACCCGCTCGGCGCTGCAGAACGCCGCCTCCATCGCGGCGCTCTTCCTCACCACCGAGGCCGTCATCGCCGACAAGCCGGAGAAGAACGCCCCGGCCATGGCCGGTGGCGGCGACGGCGGCATGGGCGGCATGGACTTCTGATGAAGGACCACGTCGCCCCCCACGACGCGCTCCGCGCGCCGCGGGTCCCTGCGACGTAGCCGTTCCACCGCGTCACCTGCACCACAGCACCACCCGCCAGGGGCGGTCCCGCATCGCGGGGCCGCCCCTGTCGCGTTCCGGGGGCCTGCGGCTCCGCCGGCGCACCATCGGTTTCCTGACTGGCCGGTGATCACCTCGGGTCGGCAGGTGCCTCCCGAGTCGGGAGACCCCCGTCAACCCGGGGTGATCACGGCGGACCAGAGTCAGGGCGCCGCGGACCGGGCGGCGGCCAGGTCGCGCAGTGCTCGCTCAGGCCTCGTCCGGGGCGAAACAGCAGAACTCGTTGCCCTCGGGGTCGGCCAGGACGTCCCAGCTGATCAGCCCGGCATCGTGGTCGGAGGCGTCGACGTCGTCCCGGGCCCGGACGAGGGTGGCGCCCATCGCCAGCAGCGCCCCGGTGTCGCCGGTGACGTCGTGGTGCACGCGGTTCTTGACCGTCTTGGGCTCCGGCACCAGGTTGACCCAGATGGCCGGGCCGGCGCCGGTGGGGTCGACCAGCGGCACCGGCCAGTCGGGCTCCCAGCCGGGGCGCTCGTCGCGCCGGTACCCCATGGCCGAGCACCACCAGTCGGCCAGCGCCTGGTGGTCCACGGCGTCGAGGCAGAGGTCCTTGAAACGCGCGGGGGAGTCGCTCATGGCCGAGCAGGGTAGGCGGCTCTGGTGACGGTGGTGATCGGGACGTCGGGCTGGCAGTACCGCGACTGGCGCGGCCGGTTCTACCCGCCGGTGCTGCCGCAGCGGCTGTGGCTGGAGCACCACGCCGAGCACTTCGCCACCGTGGAGAGCAACAACGCCTTCTACCGGCTGCCCGAGCGGGCCACCTTCGAGCGCTGGCGCGAGCGCACCCCGCCGGACTACCGGTGGGCGGTGAAGGCCTCCCGATTCCTCACCCACCTGAAGCGGCTGCGGGAACCGGCCGAGCCCGTGGCCCGGCTGATGGACCGGGTCGCCGGGCTGGGCGACCGGCTGGACGCCGTGCTGCTGCAGCTGCCGCCCACGCTGAAGGCCGACGTCGACCTGCTCAACGAGTGCCTCGGGCAGTTCCCGGCCGGCACCCGGGTGGCCGTCGAGCCGCGGCACGAGAGCTGGTGGACCGACGAGGTCCGCGGGCTGCTGGAGCGGTACCAGGCCGCGCTGTGCTGGGCCGACCGCGCCGAGCAGCCCATCGCACCGCTGTGGCGCACCGCCGAGTGGGGCTACCTGCGGCTGCACACCGGTGAGCACGGCTGGGGCTACCGGCCGGAGACGCTGCAGCTGTGGGCGCAGCGGCTGGCCGAGACCTACGGCCAGGACGACGTCCTCGTCTACTTCAACAACGACCCCGGCGGCGCGGCCACCGTCGACGCGGTCACCTTCGCCGACGCGGTCCGGGCCACCGGCGGCACGCACACCCGGGTGCCGACCATGGCCCAGGCCAGCGGGGCGGCCTGGCCGCCGAAGCCGCCGCCGAAGGCCCGTCAGAGGGCGGCGGGGTCCTCGGCGAACGTCACGCCCAGCTGACCGGCGGCCTGCTCGAGCACCGACTGGACGGCGAGGGTGTCGGCGAGCGGCATGACCGTGCTCTCCGTCCGCCCGGCCCGCAGGCACTCGGTGACCTCGATCAGCTCGTGGGAGTAGCCGCCGCCGAGCTGGGGGAGGGTGATCTCCGCAGGCTCCGCGCCGGCCCGGTGCAGCACGATCGTCTGCGGGTGGTGGAAGCGGGGCAGGACGTCGATCCAGCCCGCCGTCCCGAAGACCCGGGCCTGCCCGGGCAGGGCGTTGCGCAGCGAGGTCATCAGCGTCGCCGACCGGCCGTCGGCGTAGCCGAGCAGCAGTGATGCCTCGGCGTCGACGCCGGTCTCGAACAGCGAACCGGTGGCGGTCACGGTGTCCGGGTCACCCAGCAGCATCTGGGCGAAGGAGACGACGTAGACCCCGAGGTCGAGCAGCGCGCCCCCGCCGAGCTCCTTGGCGAACAGCCGGTCGGTGGGGTCGAAGGCGCGGGACACGCCCAGGTCGGCCTGCACCGAGCGCACCTCCCCGATGGCGCCCTCGGCGATCAGCTCCCGCGCCCGGACGACGGCCGGCTGGAACCGCGTCCACATCGCCTCCATCGCGAAGACGCCGGACGCGCGCGCGGCGTCGACCACCTCGGTGGCCCCGGCGACGGTGGCGGTGAACGACTTCTCCACCAGCAGCGCCTTGCCGGCCCGGATCGCACCGAGGGAGACGGCGTGGTGCTGCGGGTGCGGGGTGGCGACGTAGAGGACGTCGACGTCGGGGTCGGCCAGCACCTCGGCGTAGGAGCCGTGTGCGCGCTCGATCCCGTGCCGGTCGGCGAAGTCCTTGGCGCGGTCCAGCGAGCGGGAGGCGACGGCGACCGCCCGTGCGCCCGGCACGTGCCCGAAGTCCTGCACCACCTGCTCGGCGATGCGGCCCGGCCCGACGACGCCCCAACGGATCTCTGCAGTCACGCCCTGACCGTAGCCGGGGCAGACTGTCCGCGTGGCACTGCTGATCGACACCCCTGTCTGGCCGTGGCGGGGGCGGCGGTGGTCGCACCTGGTGAGCGACGTCGACCACGACGAGCTGCACGCCTTCGTCGCCGCCCACCTGGGCATCCCGCGGCGGGCCTTCCAGGGCGACCACTACGACGTCCCGGAGGACCTCTACGACGAGGCAGTGGCCGCCGGCGCGGAGCCGGTCGGCTCCCGCGAGCTGCTGCAGCGGCTGCTCGCCGCCGGCCTGCGGGTCAGGAAGACCCGGACCGCCTCGACCTAGTAGGTCTCCTCCGTGGTGGACCGGCGGACCGGCCCGCCCTCGTAGCCGTCGGTGCGCACCACGCGACGACGGCGCGGTGCCCACACGGCCAGCTCGACGACGATGCCCAGGGCCCCGACGGCCATCAGGATCCAGCCGACGACGTCGAGGTCGATGCCGCTGACCTGCGCACTCACCGCGAAGGTGAGGACAGCGCCGATGGCGAGCAGGAAGATGCCGGTTCCGAGACGCACGAGGAGCTCCTCTGTCTGGCGACCGGTACCCCGCGGGGGCCTTCGGGACGATGGCGGGTCGCCGGACGACTCTGCGTCACCGGACGGGTACGCGCGACTCCCTCGTCACCCGATGGGGTCAGGCCGAACGCGCGCGCAGCAGGGTGAGCTCGGCGGTCAGGTTGGCCCGGGCCGGCTCGGTCCACCGCTGCGCCGCCACCGGCACCCGGTACAGCGCCGGCAGGGCCAGCAGCTGCTCCAGCACGGCGATCCGCCCGGCGGTGAAGTCGGCGTCGGACAGGTGGCCGTACTCGGCGCGCACCGCGGAGGCGTAGCCGGCGTACGCGGCCGGGGGGCTGGCCAGCACCGCGAGGTCGGCGTCGCACAGCACCGCACCATCGGCGTCGTCCGGCTCCGGGTCGTGCCCGGCGGTCAGCAGCACCAGCCGCTCGACCTCGGCGACCGTGGCGTCGTCCACCAGGCCGAGCAGGCCGATCCGCGCCCGGGCGGCGCTGACCTCCTCGTTGTCGCTGCGCTGCGGGTCGTAGGCGACGTCGTGGTACCAGGCGGCCAGCCGGACGGCGACCGGGTCGGCGGCGTGCCCGGCCAGCTCCTCGACGATGCCCAGCACCGCCGCCAGGTGGGCGAGGTCGTGGTAGCTGCGGTGCGGCTCGGACCAGGCGCCGACGACCGCGGCCCACTCGGTGCGCGAGGTGGGGGAGTCACCGGCCAGCGCCGCCCACGCGTCGAAGTCCACCCCGCTCATGCGCGGGAGTCTGGCACGCCGCCGGGGCGCCCTGGCCGGTCGCTCGGACTGAGGTCCTCGCCACGTGTGTCGGACCGGGGGGCGCGGGTACGGTGGACGACGTCCGGGCCGGGCGACCTGTGTCCCCGGGCTCCACTAGATAACTGCCGCCGTGGAACACCGCCCCGACTCCGGTCGGGGGCTGGAGCCGCGGATGTGCAAACCGCCGCGAGGCGACCAGCGTCCGGTCCGGACCCACCACGCAGAACGGCCCCTCTCCGCTCAGGAGAGGGGCCGTTCTGCGTTCCGTGCCGGGTGGCGGCACGGGTCCGGCTACTCGGTCTGGCCCAGCAGCCAGCCGTGCTCGCCGGTCAGCCGGTTGGCCTCCACCGGGCCCCACGAACCGGGCGCGTAGCGGTGCACCTCGGGCCGGGCGTCGAGCACCGGCTGCAGCGCCCGCCAGGTCTGGGCCAGCCCCTCGCTGGTGGTGAACAACGAGCGGTCGCCCACCAGCACGTCGTGGATCAGCGAGACGTAGGGCGGCAGCGGCTTGCCACCGGGGATCTTCGACAGGTCCAGCGAGACCCGCGCCGGGGCCATGTCCAGGTCCGGCCCGGGCTTCTTGGCCATCACGTCGATGTCCACCGAGCCGGCGCCGGCCAGCGACAGGGAGACGACGTTGCCGTTGGCCGGGACGTCGTCCACCGGGCCCTTGGGGCGGTGCAGGATCAGGCTGACCCGCTGCTGCTTGGCGGCCAGCCGCTTGCCGGTGCGGAGCAGGAACGGCACGCCGCGCCAGCGACCGGAGTCGATGCACAGCCGGGCGGCGACGAACGTGTCGGTGTCGCTGTCGTCGGGGACGCCGTCCAGGTCCCGGTAGCCGTCGAACTGCCCGAGGACGACGTCCTCGGGGGCCAGCGGCCGGAACTTCGACAGCACAGACTCGCGGGCGGACAGGATGTCGTTGGCCGAGAAGCTGACCGGCGGCTCCATCGCGACCTCGGCGGCGACCTGGAACAGGTGGGTCACCAGCATGTCCAGCGTCGCGCCGGTGGCGTCGTAGAAGTCGGCGCGGTCGGCGACGTCCAGGTCCTCGGGGACGTCGATCTGCACCTGGGCGACGTGCTCGCGGCTCCAGACGTGCTCGAACAGGCCGTTGGCGAACCGCAGGGCGTGCAGGTCCTGGGTGCCCTCCTTGCCCAGGAAGTGGTCGATCCGGAAGACCTGCTCCTCGTCGAACACCGAGTGCACGACGCCGTCCAGCTCGCGGAACCCCTCGGGGGAGTCGCCGAAGGGCTTCTCGTAGACGACCCGCGACCCCTCGGCCAGCCCGTGCGCGCCGAGGGCGTGGGTGTAGTCGGTGAAGGCCTTGGGCGGCAGGGAGAGGTAGTGCACCAGCTGGGCGTCCTCGCCGAGCTCCTTGCGGGCGGCGTCCACGGCGTCGACCAGCTGACCCGGGTCGTCGGCGGTGAAGCCGCCACCGGCGAACCGCAGCCGGCTGCAGAACTCCTCCCACGGGCCCTGGTCCGGGTCCGGCCCGAACTCCTCGAGGGCGCCGCGCACGTGCTCGACGAACTCCTCGTCGGAGCGCTCGCCGCGGCCGCTGCCGATGAGCCGCCAGTCCTCGGGCAGCAGCTCGTGCTGGGCGAGCTCGAAGAAGGCCGGCAGCACCATCCGGCGGGCCAGGTCGCCGGTCGCGCCGTACAACACGAAGACGGTCGGGTTCAGGTCGTTCGTCGTCCCGGTGTCAGGCACGGGGGATCCTCTCGGGCACTGGCCGAGCTCCGCGGGGCGGTCTGCTCGGTCCTCGTCGGCCCGTGCGCCGGTGCACGGTGTCCTGTCTCGTGTACCCACGGCGCGTGCACGCGCACCCGTGCCGTGGGCATCTTCTCTGCATCAGACCACGCGCGCCGCTGCTTTGTTCCGCGAGCGCCCACCTGCTGAGCGCCCGTGGCCAGGCGCCCGCCCTGAGGTGCGGCATCCCGTCCACCCGGCCTGCCGCTGATCCAGGACGCCGAGGACGAGGTGACTCCGGGCAGCGAGCCGGTGCACAGGCGGTGTGGTGCCGCGCCGTCCGGGGCACGACCCCGGCATGACCTCCCGTCGGGCCCCGTGGGCCGTCTCCGCTGCCGTCCTCGTCCTGTCCGCCTGCGGGGGCGGCGAGGGCGCGCCGGCCGGCGACGCACCGGCGTCGTCGCCGGCCACCGCCGGGGAGACGACGATCGCCCCGGGCGGGGAGTCCGGCAGCGGCACCATGGCCGACCTGGAGTTCGAGGACCAGACCGGCGCCGGTGACCGCGTGGTCGTGGCGACGGTCAACGCACCCGGCGGCGGGTTCGTCGTCGTCAGCGCCGACGGCGAGGTGCTCGGCGCCACGTCGGTGCAGGTCGGCACCACCCCGGACGTCGAGGTCGAGCTGGACCCGGCGCTGACCGCGGACACCGACCTGACCGTCATCCTCTACGCGGACACCGACGCCGACGGGGAGTTCGACCCCGAGGTCGACGAGCCGGTGCCCGCCCCGGTGGACGCCACCGACGACGAGGCGGTGGACGCCTCCGAGCCCCTCCAGGAGGACGCCGCGTACACGGTGGGCTGAGCCTCTCCCTGGGCACGGCCGGGCCGCGCCGGCTGAGGCCCCTCAGACGCCGGCCGGTCCCGCACCGGCGCACGACTGCGTGGTCGCCCGATGTGCCGGGCACCCCCTCAGGACGACCGTCCTCCTCGTTCGACTGCGACGACACGAGGAGACGGTCATGGCGATGCACTACCCGAACCCGGCCCTGGAAGCAGAGCTCGCCTACCGGCAGGAGCTGGTCCGGGCGGCGTCCCGGCGCGACGGGAGCCGCCGCGGCTCCTGGTTCGGCACCCGGCGGCGGCCGCACTGAACGGCCCGGCGGCGCTGTCGGTGGTCTCTGCCACCATCGGCGCCGTGCCGCGCTGGGAGAGCCCTCCGCTCATCGGCCGGGCCGCGGAACTGGCCCGGCTGATGGCGCACGTCGACCAGGCGGTCGAGGGGCGCCCGTCCGCCGTCCTGGTCGCCGGTGACGCCGGGGTCGGCAAGACCCGGCTGCTCGACGAGCTGAGCCGCCGGGCCACCGCGCGCGGGGTGCGGGTGCTCACCGGGCACTGCGTCGACCTTGGCGACGTCGGGCTGCCGTACCTGCCCTTCGTCGACCTGCTGCGGCCGGTGGTCGCCGACCCGGAGCTGACGCCGGTGCTGGCCCGCCACCCCGTGCTGGTCGGCCCGCTCACCGGTCGGCCCGGCGCCGCGGTGCCCGACAGCGCGGCCGCCGACCTGGGGCGGTCGCTGCCCGGGTCGGCCCTGCGCCCACCGGACGACGACGGGCGCCTCCAGCTGTTCGAGTCGGTCGCCGCCCTGCTCGGCGACCTGGCTGCCGGCCAGCCGCTGCTCGTCGTGCTCGAGGACCTGCACTGGGCCGACCGCTCCAGCCGGGACCTGCTGCGCTATCTGCTCGCCCGGCTGGTCGACCGGCAGGTCGACGAACCGGTCACGGTCGTCGCCACCTACCGCGCCGACGACCTGCACCGTCGCCACCCGCTGCGTCCGCTGCTGGCCGAGCTGGTCCGGCTGCCCGGTGTCGAGCGGCTGCAGCTGGACCCGTTGCCCGACGCGGAGGTGGCGGAGCTGGTCCGCCGGCTGGACGCCGACGCCGGTGGGGCGTCCGTCGAGGACGTCGTCGCCCGGGCCGAGGGCAACGCCTTCTACGCCGAGGAGCTGGTCGCCGCCGGGCGGGCGGGTGAGGTGCTCCCCGGTGGGCTGTCCGACGTCCTGCTGGCCCGGGTCGAGCAGGTGGGGCTGGCCGCTCAGCAGGTGCTGCGGGTGGCCGCCGTCGCCGGTCGCCAGGTGCGGCACGAGCTGGTGGCCGCCGTCTCCTCGAAGAGCCCGGAGGAGACGGAGCAGGCGCTGGCCGAGGCCGTGCACCACCACCTGCTGGTGGTCTCCGACGACGGCCGCTACCGGTTCCGGCACGCGCTGCTGCGGGAGGCGGTGCTGGCCGACCTGCTGCCCGGGGAGCGGGTGCGGCTGCACGCCGCCGTCGCCGCGCACCTGGCCGCCTGGCCGGAGGCGGGCACGGCCGCCGAACGGGCCCACCACCTGCGCGAGAGCAACGACCTGCCGGGTGCGCTGAGCGCGTCGCTGGAGGCCGCGGACGCCGCCCGCCGGGTGGGCGCACCGGCCGAGCAGCTGCAGCACCTGGAGGCGGTGCTCGCGCTGTGGGCGGCGGTGCCCGACGCGGCCGATCGCGCCGGCCGGCCCTCGTGGGCGGTGCTGCTGGACACCGCTGCGGCCGCCCGGGCGGTCGGCGACCTGCACCGGGCCGTGGCCCTGCTCCGCTCGGCCCAGGAGCTGCTGGGCGCCGACGGCGATCCCCAGGCGCGGGCGCGGGTGCACTACACGGCGGCGCAGGTGCTGGGCCGGATCGAGGAGGCGGCCGAGGCCCACCGGGAGAGCAGCGCCGCGATGCGGCTGGTCCCGGCCCAGCCGCCCTCGGTGGTGCGCACCTGGGCCGCGGCGACCCACGCCCGCACCAGCTACAGCCTGGGGCTGGTCGCCGAGGCGGACGCAGCGGCCGAGGAGGCGCTGGCCGCGGCCGACGCCCTGGGGCTGGACAGTGCGTGGGCCGACACCGCCGTCTCGCTGGCCCGCGGGTCGGGCACCGGCGACCGGGCCGCGGTCCGGGTGCGCTTCGCGGAGGCCCGGGCGCGGGCGCAGCGGTCCGGCGACGCCGACGTCGAGATGCGGGTGTGGTTCAGCCAGGCGGTCACCGCGCACGACGCCGGCGAGGTGGCCGAGGCACTGGAACTCGCCACGGCCGGGCTCGCCCGGGCCCGGGCGCTGGGCGTCGAGTGGTCGTTCTACGGCGCCGAGCTGCGGCACCTGGAGGTGCTGTGCCGGTACGTCCTCGGCGACTGGGACGGCAGCCTGGCCGCCGCCGACGCGCTGGCCCGGGTGCCCGACATGGCCGCGCACGTGCGCGCCGACGGCCTGCTGGTGCTCGTCGGGCGGGGTGACCCGCGTGCCGGGGAGGTGCTCGACTGGGCGCGGGGGCCGGCCGCTCGCTGGGACAACCACGTGCTGCTGATGCTGGCCACGGTCGCGGCGGAGATCGAGCTGGCCGGCCAGGCCGGGGACGCCGCGACGGCGGGGGAGCGGGCCCGCTGGGCCGACGGCCGGCTGCGGGAGCTGTGGGGAGACGAGCGGCTGGCCTCGGTGCGGCTGGTGGCCACCGCGCTGGGGGCGTACGCCGACGCCGCCACCACCGCCCGCCGCGCCGGGGACGGCGAGGCGGAGGCCCGCTGGGTGGCGGAGGCCGCGGAGCTGGCCGAGATCGGCCGGTCGGCGGCCGAGGTCCAGTACCCGACCGGCATCGAGGCGCGCGCCTGGGAGACCCGGCTGTCGGCCGAGCTGGCCCGGGTGCGCGGTGAGGCTGCGGTCGAGCTCTGGCGCCAGGCGGTCGAGGAGTTCGGCTACGGGCACGTGTACGAGGAGGCCCGCTCCCGGTTCCGGCTGGCCGAGGCGATGCTGGCCGTCGACGACCGCCCTGGCGCGGCCGCCGAGTCGGCAGCCGCGCACGACGTGGCCGGCCAGCTCGGGGCGGTGCCGTTGCGGACCGCGATCGAGGCGCTGGCCCGCCGGGGACGGCTGGAGCTCCCCGGCGTGCGGACCGTGGCGACCACCGTCTTCACCCCGCGCGAGACGGAGGTGCTATCGCTGGTCGCGCAGGGCCGCACCAACCGGCAGATCGGCGCCGAGCTGTTCATCAGCGAGAAGACCGCCAGCGTGCACGTCAGCAACATCCTGGCCAAGCTCGGTGCCTCCGGTCGCACGGAGGCGGTCGCCCTCGCCGCCGCCCGCGGCCTGCTCGGCTGACACGAGCGCTCCTCAGCGACGTCCTCGCCGAGCTGGGCCACCGGCTGCGCGGAGGCGGTCGCCCCCTCCGCGGCGCGTTCAGCTGGTCCGAGCGCCCCTCAGCGGGGGACGGCCGCCGAGGACGTCGGACGGCGGGTGAAGCGGGCGCGGAGCCGCTCGACCCACTCGTCGAGCACGTTCGTGCGATCGGTGGGGCCGGCGGGCGCGGCCGGCACGAGCAGCCAGAGCACCAGGTAGAGCGCCACCCCCGAGCCGCCGGCCAGCACGAGCGCGGCGAACCCGACCCGCCACAGCAGCGCGTCGATCCCGGTGTGCCGCGCCAGCCCCGCGCAGACGCCACCGAGGTACAGGTCGGTGCGGCTGCGCTGCAACGGCGGCCGGACGGCCTCTGTGTACGTGGTCTCACTGCGCGGGGTGTCGGTCTGCCCGGCCCCGGTCTGCCCGGCCCCGGTCTGCCCGGCCCCGGTCTCGGTGTACGGGGTCTCGCTGCGTGGGATCTCGGTGCGTGGAGTCTCGCTCTGGACGCTGTGGTTCGGGGCTGTCTCGGTCATGACACGAGCGTGCGCCCGGCGGCCTCCCAGCGGCATCGGGGAACCCCCGGATCCGCCCCTGGTCCTCCCACTCAGGGTCCGGGGGCGCTGCCCGACCCGCCCGCGAAGGCGCCCGTGCCCGCGCGCGTGCCCACGCCGCCGCCCACCTCCGCCGATCCGCGTCGAGTGGCAGCGGAACGGGCTCTCCGGCCCTCGGTGGCCCCGCTCAGCTGTCACTCGATGAGAGCAGGCGGTGCGGCCAGGCGCCGCTCCTGCGGAGGAGCGCCCGCAGAGCGGGAGGCGCCCGCGACGGCGCCCGCACCTCCACCGATCTCCGTCGAGTGTCAGCGGAACGGGCTCACCTGCTCCCGGGATCCCCGCTCAGCTGTCACTCGATGAGCGCAGGCAGTGCGGTCGGACGCCGCTCCTGCGGAGGAGCGCCCGCAGAGCGGGGAGGCGTCCGCGGAGCGCGAGGTGCCCGCGGGGCGGGGCGGTGCGCTCAGCGCAGTGGGCCGCTCAGGGGAGTCGGCGGCTCAGAGCATGGTGCGGAGGCGCTCGCGGCGGGCGCGGAGCACGTCGACCGACGCCGACGCCGACGGCGGCCCGGGCACCGACTGGCGCAGCTGGGTGTGCACCACGGCCTGCGGCTGCGACGTCTTCGCCGCGATCCGGTTGACCAGCCGGTTGATCTCTCGGCGCAGCTCGGCCGCGTCCCGCCAGGAGCGGCCGACCTCGTCCTCCTCGGGGTGGTCCTCGACGACCATGAAGTCGTCGTCCCCCCGGGCGTGCGAGGCGGCGATCCGGAGCCGCAGCTCGTCGTCCCGCTTGGCCAGCAGCTCGGCGGTCTGCGCCGGGGTGAGCAGCCCGGGGATGCCCAGGAAGTCCTCCGCGTCGGCCTCCAGCGGCACGACGGCGGGGGAACCCTCGCCGGTGTGCGCCGTCCCGCTGTGCAGCACGTGGGCGAACCGGGCGTCGGCCTCCAACGCCTCCCACTTCTGCATCTCACCCTCGCGCGGCTCCCGCGGCGGCAGGTCGAGCGCCTCCAGCTCCTCGTCGGGCTGGGTCTTCGGCGGCGGCATGACGTGGTTGCGCTGTTCCTCCATGGAGGCGGCCAGCGAGAGCAGCGGGCGCACGGCGGGGAGGAAGACCGTCGCCGACTCGTGCGGCGTCCGGGCGCGGACGACGCGGCCGACGGCCTGGGCGAAGAACAGCGGGGTCCGGTAGGAGGTCATCCAGGCCAGGACGGCGGCGCGCGGGACGTCGACGCCCTCGGAGACCATCCGGACGCAGACCGCGATCCGGGCGCCGCCCTTGTTGAACTTCTCGATCTTCTTCGACGCCTTGGGGTCGTCGGAGAGGATCAGCTCCGGGGCCTTGCCGGTCACCCGGCGCACGATCTTGGCGTACTCGCGGGCGTCGTCCTGGTCGCTGGCCAGCACCAGCCCGGCGGCGTCGGGCATGCCGCCCTCCTCCCGGAGGTGGGTGATCCGGTCGTCCATCGCGGCGATGACGTGCGGCACCCACTGGCCCTTGGGGTCCAGCGCGGTGCGCCAGGCCTGCATCTCCACCGACCGGGTGCCGGCCTCAGACAGTGACGCGGCGACCACCTCGCCGGCGGAGTTCCGCCAGCGGGACGTGCCGGTGTAGGCGGCGAACACCACGGGCCGGACGACGCTGTCGGCCAGCGCCTCCTTGTAGCCGTAGGTGAAGTCGGCGGTCGACATCAGGCCGCCCTGGCCCTCGAAGCCGTCCTCTACGTACTTCACGAACGGGATGCGCTCGTCGGCCTTGGTGCGGAACGGCGTCCCGGTCAGGCACAGCCGGCGGGCGGCGCGGCCGTAGGCCTCCTCGACCGCCTCGCCCCAGGAGAGGCCGTCGCCGGCGTGGTGCACCTCGTCCAGGATCACCAGCGTCTTGACCGTGGTCGCCCGGGCGGCGTGCAGCATCGGCTTGCCGGCCACCTGGGCGTAGGTGGTCACGTAGCCCTGCGTGCCGGCGCGCACCGGGCCGACGGCGTTGGTCAGGTTCGGGTCGAGCGCGATGCCCATCGCGTCGGCGGCGTCGGCCCACTGCATGCGCAGGTGGTCGGTCGGGCAGACCACGATGACCCGCGCGACCTCGCGCTTGGCGAGCAGCCGGGCGGCGAGGGTGAGGGCGAAGGTGGTCTTCCCGGCGCCCGGGGTCGCGGTGACCAGGAAGTCCTTGGGGGACTCCTCCTCGTACTTGCCGAGGGCCGCCTGCTGCCAGGCCCGGAGCGGTCGGCTGTTCGTCTGCGGGGCCCGGGCCGCCGCCTGTGTCGCAGTCGCCATGTCGGGGCCCATTCTGGTCGGCGGGGGAGCAACACGCCCAACCGGGGGCCTGCGGCGCGCCCCGGCCCGCAGCGCGTATGGGGACCGTTCATCGGGCCGCTGAGCTGCGCGTTCACCGTCCGGCCGGGCTGACTGTGGCGCTCGTCATGCTCGGGTCGGACCGGCTCGTCACGCCCCGCCGGCCCCGCCGTCCCCAGGGGTCCCCGAGGCCGCTGGGAGACTCCGCCGGTGACCGACCGGACCGACCTGTCCCTGTCCTGGCTGACCTGCCCGCAGGCGGTGTCGGAGGAGCTGCGGGCCGAGCTGACGACGTGCTGGCGGGACGTCGCCAACGCCGGGGGAGCGGTCGGGTTCGCGCAGCAGCTGCCGGTCACCGACGACGTCGTCCGCCCGGCCGTGGAGGACACGGTCGCGACCCTGGGCACCGGGCTGGGCCGGCTGCTGGTCGTCCGGCAGGACGGCCGGCTGGCCGGGTGGCTGCTGCTGACCAGCAACGCCGGCCCGGTGCTCGGGCACTGGGGGCGGGTGACCCGGGTGATGACGGCGCTGTCCGCGCGGGGCAGCGGCGCCGGCCGGGTGCTGATGACCGAGGTGGCCCGCGCCGCCCGGGAGGACCTCGGCCTGGACCGGCTGCGGCTGGAGGTGCGGGGCGGCACCGGCTACGACGCGTTCTACGCCCGGTTCGGCTGGAAGGTGGTCGGCCGCTGGCCCGGCGCCCTGCAGGTCACGCCCGAGGACCGGCGTGACGAGCTGCTCATGTCCCTGACGCTGACGGAGGTGCCCGCCGCGTCGTAAGGTGGGGGTGGCCCCTTGACCAGGAGGCCCTCCGGCGCGGACCCGGGCGGGACACCCCCCGCCCCCCAGCGCCGCCTTACCCCCGCTGCGCCCTGCCCGGCGCCATGCCTCCTGGAGCCCTCGTGCCTGCTGCCGTCCTCGCCCCGCCCGTCCCTGCGCTCGCCCAGCGGCTGACCGGGGTCGCCAGTTCCCCGGTCCGCGAGCTGCTGGCCCTGCTCGACCGCCCGCAGGTCATCTCCTTCGCCGGCGGGCTGCCCGCCCCCGAGCTGTTCGACCTGGACGGCGTCCGCGCCGCCTACGACACCGTCCTGTGGAGCCCGCACGCCCGCCGGGCCCTGCAGTACGCCCCGACCGAGGGCGACCGCGACCTGCGGGCCCGGGTCGCCGGCCGGCTCACCGCCCGCGGCATGTTCAGCTCCGTCGACGACCTGCTGGTCACCTCGGGCTCGCAGCAGGCGCTCACCCTGCTGGCGACCGCGCTGGTCGACCCGGGCGCGGTCGTGCTGGTCGAGGACCCGACGTACCTGGCCGCGCTGCAGTGCTTCCAGCTGGCCGGCGCCCGGGTCGTCCCGGTGGCCACCGACGGGGACGGCATGGACCCCGACGCGTTGGAGGAGGCGATCCGGCGGGAGCGGCCGGCGCTGGTCTACCTGGTCCCGACGTTCGCCAACCCGACCGGCCGGACCATGCCCGCCGAGCGTCGCGCCGAGGTCGTCGCGCTCACCGAGCGGCACGGGGTCTGGCTGGTGGAGGACGACCCCTACGCGGAGCTGCGCTACCGGGGTGAGGACGTCGCGCCGCTCGCCGCCCAGCCGGGGGCCGACGGCCACGTCGTCCACGTGGGCAGCTTCTCCAAGATCGCCGCTCCCGGGCTGCGGCTGGGCTGGCTGCGGGCGCCGTCCCGGCTGCTGGCGGCGCTGACCGTGGCCAAGCAGGCGGCCGACCTGCACACCTCGACGATCGACCAGGCGGCCGCGGCCGCGTGGTTCGCCGCGGCCGACGTCGAGACCCACCTGGCGCAGCTGCGGGGTGCCTACCGGCGGCGCCGGGACGCGATGGTCGACGCACTGCCGGACGCCCTGCCGGCCGGCAGCACCTGGACCGAGCCCGACGGCGGGATGTTCGTCTGGGTCCGGCTGCCCCACGGCCTGGACACCGCCGAGCTGCTGCCGCGGGCGCTCGCCGCCGACGTCGCCTTCGTGCCGGGCGCCGCCTTCTACGCCGGCACCCCCGACCGGGCCACGCTCCGGCTGTCGTTCACCACGCACCGGCCCGAGCGGATCGCCGAGGGCATGGCCCGGCTGGGCGGCGTCCTGCGCGGCTGCTGACGGCCCCGCTCCGAACCAGGGGTGGGACGAGGAACGCCCCGTTGCCGAGTTCCAGCAACGGGGCGTTCCTCGATGTGGCCGGTCGTCAGTCGGCGGGCTCGTCGACCCAGTCGGGGCCGTTGACCTCGCCGGGGCCGGCCAGGTCGGCGGCGTCCACGATCGTGTACGCGTAGCCCTGCTCGGCGAGGAAGCGCTGCCGGTGGGCGGCGTACTCGCTGTCCAGGGTGTCGCGGCTGACCACGGTGTAGAAGTGCGCCTGGCGGCCGTCGGCCTTGGGGCGCAGCACCCGGCCGAGCCGCTGGGCCTCCTCCTGCCGGGAGCCGAACGTGCCCGACACCTGCACCGCGACGGCGGCCTCGGGCAGGTCGATGGAGAAGTTGGCGACCTTGGAGACGACGAGGGTCTTGATCTCGCCGGTGCGGAAGGCCTGGAACAGCCGCTCCCGCTCCTTGTTGGTCGTCGACCCCTGGATGACCGGGGCGTCGAGGGCGGCACCGAGCTCGTCGAGCTGGTCGAGGTAGGCCCCGATGACCAGCTTCTGCTCCTCGGGGTGCCGCTCCAGCACCCGGCGGATCACCGGCAGCTTCGACTGGGCGGTCGCCGCGATCCGGTAGCGCTCCTCGGGCTCGGCGACGGCGTAGGTCATCCGCTCCTCGTCGTCCAGGCTGACCCGGACCTCGACGCACTCGGCCGGCGCGATGTGCCCCTGCGCCTCGATGTCCCGCCAGGGAGCGTCGTAGCGCTTGGGCCCGATGAGGGAGAAGACGTCGTCCTCGCGCCCGTCCTCGCGCACCAGCGTCGCGGTCAGCCCGAGCCGGCGGCGGGACTGGAGGTCGGCGGTGAGCCGGAAGATCGGCGCCGGGAGCAGGTGCACCTCGTCGTAGACGATCAGGCCCCAGTCCTGGGCGTCGAAGAGGTCCAGGTGCCGGTACTCGCCCTTCCGGCGGGTGGTGATCACCTGGTAGGTGGCGATGGTGACCGGCCGGATCTCCTTGCGCTCGCCGGAGTACTCGCCGATCTCCTCCTCGGTCAGCGTGGTGCGGGCGATGAGCTCGCGCTTCCACTGCCGCCCGGAGACGGTGTTGGTGACCAGGATCAGCGTGGTCGCCTTGGCCTCGGCCATCGCCGCGGCACCGACCAGCGTCTTCCCGGCGCCACACGGCAGGACGACGACGCCGGAGCCGCCGGCCCAGAAGCCGTCGACGGCCTGCTGCTGGTAGTCGCGCAGGTGCCAGTCGGCCTGGTCGAGGGCGATCGGGTGGGCCTGCCCGTCGACGTAGCCGGCGAGGTCCTCGGCCGGCCAGCCGATCTTCAGCAGCGCCTGCTTGAGCCGGCCGCGCTCGGAGGGGTGGACGACGACCGAGTCGGCGTCGATCCGGGCGCCCAGCATCGGCGCCACCCGCTTGCTGCGGACGACCTCCTCCAGCACCGCCTTGTCGGTGCTGGTCAGGGTCAGCCCGTGCACCGGGTTGTTGGCCAGGGTGAGCCGGCCGTAGCGGTCCATCGTGTCGGCGATGTCGACCAGCAGGGCGTGCGGCACGGGGTAGCGGGAGTAGCGGACCAGGGCGTCGACGACCTGCTCGGCGTCGTGGCCGGCGGCGCGGGCGTTCCACAGGGCCAGCGGGGTGACCCGGTAGGTGTGCACGTGCTCGGGGGAGCGCTCCAGCTCGGCGAACGGGGCGATCGCCGCCCGGCACTCCTTGGACGACGGGTGGTCGACCTCGAGCAGCAGCGTCTTGTCGGACTGGACGATCAGGGGGCCGTCGCTCACGCGGGCACGCCTCCGGTGCTGGGAGATGAGGGGGGCGCGCAGACTGCCGCACGCCGGACTGTCCACGGTAACGCCGGACGGCGGCCGGTACTTCCGCCCCGAGCCCGGTCTCCCGGACGGGGTGGTGCTCCGTGCGGCAGGCTCGTCCCATGATCCTCCCGACGGTCCGCGATCCCCGGTTCGTGACGATCCGTCGTGGGGGAACGCTCACCGACTCGGACCACCACCTCCTCGCACTGTGGGCGGCGGCCTGCGCCGAGCACGTGCTGGGCCTGTTCGAGGCGGTCCGCCCGCAGGACCCGCGACCACGGGACGCGATCGGGGCCGCCCGCGCTTGGGTCCGCGGCGAGCTGCCGATGATGCAGGCCCGTGCGGCGGGCGGGCACGCCATGGGAGCGGCGCGGGAGCTGCGTGGAGCAGCACGGCACGCCGCCTACGCGGCGGGCCAGGCCGGTGCCGTCGCGCACGTCGCGGCACACGAGCTCGGTGCAGCCGCCTACGCGATCAAGGCAGCCCGTGCCGCGGCACCGGACGGCATGACCGATGCCGCAGGGCGGTCGGAGTGCCAGTGGCAGCGCGACCAGCTGCCCGAGCCGATCCGCGCGCTCGTCCTCGACGACCAGCGGCTGCGGAACGACATCTGCTGGTCGGTCTTCGACTGCTGAGCCGCGGCAGGACGCTGCTCCCTGGCGCCGTGGCAGTTCCGTCGGACCCACCCAGCGCCGAGCGCCGGGAGCCCCCGCCCGCGGTGCCGGGCCGCTACCGTCCCGGCATGCTCGACCACCTCGGGGTCCAGGTCGCCGACGTCGAGGCGTCCCTGGCCTTCTACCTGCGGACGTTCGCGCCGATCGGCATGCGGGAGGTCGTCCGCTTCCCGGTGGGGGACTCCTCCGTCGTCGGCCTCAGCGGTCCGGACGGCGTGCCGGACTTCTGGCTCAGCCCGGCCGCCGGGGCGGGGGAGACCCGGGAGCTGCACGTCGGCTTCCAGGCCCCCGACCGGGCCGCCGTCGACGCGGTGCACGACGCCGCCCGGGCCGCCGGTACGGAGGTGCTCCACCCGCCCCGGGAGTGGCCGGAGTACCACCCGGGCTACTACGCCGTCTTCCTCCGCGACCCCGACGGGCACAACGTGGAGGCCGTCCACCACGGCTGAGCCGGGGACAGCAGGGGCCGTCAGGTCCAGGCGGTCCGGCGGAGCGGGGGCTGCTCCCCGCCGGTCTTCTGCAGCAGCACCTGGTTGACGCCCATGTCACCGCCTTCGAAGGCGAGCGCGCAGGCGGCCATGTACAGCCGCCAGACCCGCGCCCGGCCCTCGCTGGAGGCGGCGACGGCGGCGGACCAGTTCTGCTCCAGCAACTGCACCCAGGCCCGCAGGGTGAGCGCGTAGTGCTGGCGCAGCGCCTCGACGTCCAGCACCTCGAGGTCGGCCGACTCCAGCAGGCCGACCGTCTCGCCCAGCCCCAGCAGTTCGCCGTCTGGGAAGACGTAGCGGGAGATGAAGGTGTCCGGGTCGGGGGTGGTCGTGCCGGCGTTCCAGTTGATCGCGTGGTTGAGCAGCCGCCCGCCGGGGCGCAGCAGCGCGCGCAGAGCCGCGACGTACTCGGGCATCTGCCCCCGGCCCACGTGCTCGGCCATGCCGATCGAGCTGATCGCGTCGAAGGGCCCGTCGTCGACGGCGCGGTAGTCCTGCACCCGGATGTCGACCCGGTCGGTCAGGCCGGCCTCGGCGACGCGCTTGCGGGCCATCCGGGCCTGCTCCTCCGACAGCGTGATCCCCACGACGTCGGCGCCGTACCGCTGGGCGGCGTGGATGGCCATCGACCCCCAGCCGCAGCCGACGTCGAGCAGCCGCGACCCCGGCGTCAGCCCGAGCTTGCGGCAGACCAGGTCGAGCTTGGCCTCCTGGGCGGCGTCCAGCCCGGTCTCCGGGGTCTCCCAGACGGCGCAGGAGTAGACCATCGAGGGGCCGAGGACGAGGGCGTAGAAGTCGTTGCCGACGTCGTAGTGGTGCGAGATCGCCGCCGCGTCACGGGAGCGCGAGTGTCGCCGCCCGGCCCGGCCGAGGTCGACCTCCTCGGCCGGCGGCGCCGGCTCCGGGCCGATCGCCCCCAGCGCCACCGCGGTGCCGAGCAGGCCGAGCCGCTCGCGCCAGGTGGGCGGGGCCATCGGGCCGGTCTCGCCGAGCCTGCCCGCCGACCGCAGCGCCGCGAAGGTGGCGAACACGTCGCCCTCGATGTCGATGTCCCCGGCGACGTAGGCCCGGGCCAGGCCGAGCTGTCCGGGCGACCAGACCAGCCGGCGCAGTGCCCGCCGGGAGCGGATCGCGAGCACCGGTGCGCCGGGGGGCCCGGCCAGGGAGCCGTCCCAGCCGCGCAGCCGCACGGGTGGCTCCGTCGTCCCCAGCACCGCACCCAGTGCCGCCGCCAGCCGATCGGCGACCGTTCGCTGCCTCGTCATCTCCACGCTCCTCACCCGCGGCGGCAACCAGCGCATGTCCGGGACCTGCTGCCCGACAGCTGGTTGCACATACCAACTGATCCGCGCAACGCCGGGCGGGTGGTTGATCATCCCGGACTCACCCGATCAAGGGAACAGAGTTCAGGACGACGCGGCAGCGTCCTCGGCGTCGACCAGCGCGACCGAGGTGATCCGGTGGACGGCGAAGGTGCGGCTCTCCCCGCGCCCCTCGTCGAACCCCTGCAGGAAGCCGCCGCTCAGCGACACCGGCTGGACGACCCGCTGGCTGCCGCTGCCCTGCGCGTCGACGTAGCCCAGCCAGACGGCCAGCCCCTCGCGCACGGCCCGGCTCAGCAGCTCCAGCGTGCTCGCGGTGGTCACCCCGGGCACCTGGCGCACCGGCTCGGTGCGCCGGGCCGCGAGGGCGGCGTCCCCGGCCCGGACCTCGCGCACCGTCGCGGCGACGTCGTCGGGCGCGAGCGGGCGCGGGCCCACGGCGGCCACCGCACCGGGACGGCGACCGGCCGCCCGCGGTGGCGCCTTCGGCCGGGTCAGCACGGCACCGCCGGAGGACTCGCCGGCCGGCGCGTACCCGGCGGCGCGCAGCACGGTGAGCACCTCGTCGGCGCCCAGTCCGCTGACCAGCACACCCGGGGCCAGCCGGCGCAGCTCTGCGCCGGCGGTGCGCCGGTCGCTGAGCACCTGGGAGACCAGGCCGTGGTCGTCGGAGCGGACGTAGCACTCGATCGCGCCCACCCGCAGCCGCCCGTGCTGGCGGGCCACGTCGTCGATCAGGAACTCCAGCGCCTGCGGCACCGGCGTGCGGGAGGCCCGGGTGAAGAAGTCGTGGAGCTCGTTGGCCGACCAGCCGGAGTCCAGCGCCCGCCGGATGCTGCCGTCGGAGACCCGGTACACCGTGGCCCCGCCGGAGGACTCGACGTCGGCGACGACCGCGAGGGTGGCGGCCAGGTCGGCCACCAGCGGCCCGGGGGCGATCAGCGACAGGTCGGGCTGGGCGAGGACGTGGTCGACCGGGGCCGGCAGCAGCCCGCGCATCGCGTCCGCGGCCTCGTCCTCCCCGCCGGTGAGCAGCCCGCGGCCGCCGCTGCTCAGCACGCCGCCGACCACCACGCCCAGGCGCTCGGCCTCGGCGAGAAGGTCGGGCACCGGGGCCAGCCGGTCGGCCCGCCGCGGGGTGCGCCAGCGCAGCAGCGCCACCAGCTCCGGCGCGGTCAGGCCCTGGCCGGGCGGGAACTCGGCCAGCACGCCCAGCGCCGAGCGCCGCAGCGTGGGCGCGGTCTGCCGGACGACGTCGGGGGAGAGCACGTTGACCGCCTTGCCGGCCACGTCGCGCTGTCCCACCAGGGAGATCAGCCGCACGCTGGTCAGCCAGCCGGCGGCCAGCAGCGCCCACCGGTCGGCGAGGTCCTGCTCGCGCCAGGCGTCGTAGCCGCGGGTGGGCAGCCACTCGTCGCGCTGCGCGCCGCCGACGTCCAGCAGGCCCGCGGCGTGCGCGACCTCGACCAGGAAGGCGAGGTCGGTCTCGGCGATGCGCAGCTCCTTGGCCAGCCGCTTCTGGTCCCGGACGCCCAGCCCGCCGCTGCGCAGCAGACCGGCCGGTTCCTCCTCCAGCGCGGTGAGCACGTCGTTCACCCGGCTGAGCACCTCGAGCGCAGCGCCGGCGGCCTGGCGGTCGACGACGGCCGGGTCGCGCTCGCTGACCTCCGGCTCCGGCCGCAGCCTCGGCGGGCCGAGCGGGCGGTCGCCGCGCAGCGCCTGGCCGATCTCGCGGGGCAGCTCGACGTTGACCGCGTCGATCCGGGCCAGCAGCCCGGCCTGCAGCAACCGGCGGGCCGGGCTCAGCGCGCCGTCGGTGCTGTCGGGGAGGTGGCCGACCGGGCGGTCGCCGGCCAGCCGCTCGAGCACCGTGCGTTCGTCGGCGGCGAGGTCGGCGAGCGTGCCGGGCAGGTCGCGGGGGAGGGGCACCCGCAGGTCGGTGGCCCGGCGGCCGAGCCCGGCGGGGTAGCGGACCGCCCGGCGCACCGGCTCGGGGGCGTGCAGGTCGGCGTCACCCCACAGCAGCGCCCGGCCGGTCAGCGTCTCGACGGCGGCGTCGACCACCTCGGCCGGGACGTCGGGCAGCAGCGCGGGCAGCTCCGTGCGGGCGACGCCGTCGGTGGGGGAGAGCAGCACCGCGTCGAGCACCTGCAGCGTCGCGGCGTCCAGCTCGTCCAGCGCGCGGTCGACCGAGACGGGCACCGCGAGCCGGGTCGCCAGCCCCACCACGTCGGAGGGGGCCGGGCGCGCGACGTCGGGCCGGGCGACCAGGAGGGCGCCCAGCTGCTCGTCGGTGCGGGTGCGCAGCCAGGCGGCGAGCGTGGCGGGCTGGTCCGGAGACATCCGGTCCACGCTACGTCGCGCCCCGGCGTGCCCGCTCGGGCGGCCGGGCTCTGTCACCATCCCGGGGTGCCCGCGCTCGACGACCCGCAGACCCGCACCGACCTGGCCGCGCTCCGGGCGGGGGCGCTGCGCTGGCTGGCCGGTGGCGTGGTCGCCGTCCTCCTGGGCTGGTTGCTGGGCGCCGCCGTCGTCCGGATCACCGCCGACGGCGGGGCGCGGCCGCCGTTCGCCGGGTCGATGGTCGTGCTGCTCGTCGTCGGCGGGGTCGTCGTGGCCGTCATCGGGCTGGGCGCCTGGCTGCGCGCCCGCCGCTGGACCGCCGCCCTGGCCCGCGAGTCGTGGCAGCACGGGCGGCTGCGGATCGCCGGCCCGGCGCTGCTGCAGGTCGAGCCGGCCGGCTACGACGAGCTCACCGACGAGCCGTTGCGGCTGCAACTGGTGTCCACGGCGGTCTGGCGCACCCGCGCCGTGCAGCGGCTGGACGGCGCCGAGGTGCGCTACGCCGAGGTCTCCCCGCGGGAGTGGCTGCTGACCGCCGACGGGGCCGGCACGGTCTACGGCGCCCGGCGGGCCGCCCGGCGGTGACCCCTCCCAGCGACACGGCCACCCGCGGCGTGCGCGAGCGGGGGGCGACGCGGGAAGATGGCAGGTGAGGCACCCGGGGCGCACTCCCGGGCCTGGCACAGCAACTGGAGGCGGCATGTCCAAGCGCAAGGCGAAGCACGCTCACCTGGTCGAGCCGACCTGGGGGCAGTCGACCGGTGACGGCCCGCCGGTGACCGAGCTGGTCAGCGAGATGGCCGGTGGCCTCTCCCCGTTCGGTGAGGACCACGCCTTCCCGCTCCCGCCGGAGCGGCTGCGCTACGCCCACCCGGTGGACAAGCCGAACCGGGCCGGTCTGATGGCGGGCGAGGGACGGTGACCGCGCCCGCGCTGCCGTCCTACAGCAGCGGCACCTCCACGGTGCCCCTGCTGGGCGACACGATCGGGGACGACCTCGATCGGACGGCAGCGCGGGTGGGCGACCACGAGGCGCTCGTCGAGTGCGCCACCGGTCGCCGCTGGACCTACCCGGAGCTGGTCGCCGAGGTCGACGCCTGCGCGCTCGGCCTCGACGCCCTCGGCGTGGCCAAGGGCGACCGGGTGGGCATCTGGGCGCCGAACTGCGCCGAGTGGGTCTTCGTGCAGTACGGGACGGCGAAGCTCGGCGCCGTCCTGGTGAACATCAACCCCGCCTACCGCACCCACGAGCTCTCCTACGTGCTGCGCCAGGCGGGCATCTCGGTGCTGGTGGCCGCACCGGAGTTCAAGGGCAGCGACTACCGCGCGATGGTCGACGAGGTGCGCGCGGACTGTCCCGCGCTGCGGGACGTCGTCTTCCTCGGCGACCAGGAGTGGACGCAGCTGCTGGACACCGGCCGGGCCGCCGACCGCGCGCGGCTGGCCGAGCGGGCGGCGCAGCTCTCACCCGACGACCCGATCAACATCCAGTACACGTCGGGGACGACGGGCTTCCCGAAGGGCGCCACGCTCACCCACCACAACCTGCTCAACAACGGGTTCTTCGTGGGCGAGGGCTGCGGCTACACCGAGGCCGACCGGGTCTGCATCCCCGTGCCCTACTACCACTGCTTCGGCATGGGCATGGGCAACCTGGGCTGCACCTCGCACGGCGCGACGATGGTGATCCCGGCGCCCGGCTTCGACCCGGCGGCGACGCTGCGGGCGGTGCAGGAGGAGCGGTGCACCTCCCTCTACGGCGTCCCGACGATGTTCATCGCCGAGCTGGCGCTGCCGGACTTCGCCTCCTACGACCTCTCCAGCCTGCGGACCGGGATCATGGCCGGCTCACCCTGCCCGGTCGAGGTGATGAAGCGGGTGGTCGACGAGATGGGGATGGCCGAGGTGACCATCTGCTACGGCATGACCGAGACCTCGCCGGTGTCCACCCAGACCGGCGCCGACGACGACCTGGAGCGGCGGACGTCGACCGTCGGGCGGGTGCACCCGCACCTGGAGGTCAAGGTGGTCGACCCGCGGACCGGGCTGACCGTCCCGCGCGGGCAGACCGGTGAGTTCTGCACGCGCGGCTACTCGGTGATGCTCGGTTACTGGGACGAGCCGGAGAAGACCGCCGAGGTGCTCGACGCCGCCCGCTGGATGCACACCGGCGACCTGGCCGTGATGGACGACGCCGGCTATCTGAACATCGTCGGGCGGATCAAGGACATGGTCATCCGCGGCGGGGAGAACGTGTACCCGCGGGAGATCGAGGAGTTCCTCTTCACCCACCCCGACGTCGTCGAGGCCCAGGTGATCGGCGTCCCCGACGCGCGTCTCGGTGAGGAGCTGATGGCCTGGGTGCGGCTGCGCGACGGCGCGGAGGAGCTCACGGCGGAGCGGCTGCGGGCCTTCTGTGCCGGCAAGCTGGCCCACTACAAGGTGCCGCGGTACGTGAAGGTCGTCGACGCCTTCCCGATGACGGTCACCGGCAAGGTGCGCAAGGTCGAGATGCGCGAGGTGTCGATCGAGGAGCTGGGCCTGCAGGCGGCGGCCGCCTCCCGCTTCGCCTGAGGCGGCTCTCCGCGCGCCGGAAAACGGGTGGCTGCGCGGTCTGTGTCGGTGACTAACCTGGTGGACCGAGCAGCCGTCACCGGCTGCCGACGCCACCGGCCGCGACGGCCGGGAACCGGACGAGTGACTGAGGGATCGACGTGCCCAGCGGCAAGGTGAAGTGGTTCAACGCGGAGAAGGGCTTCGGCTTCCTCGCGCACGAGGGCGGCCCGGACGTGTTCGTGCACAAGGACGCGCTGCCCGCCGGCACCACCGAGCTCAAGCCCGGCCAGCGCGTGGAGTTCGGCATCGTCCAGGGGCGCCGCGGTGACCAGGCGCTGCAGGTCCAGGTGCTCGACCCGCTGCCGTCCGCGGTCGCCGGCACCCGCAAGAAGCCCGACGACCTGGTGCCGATCATCGAGGACCTGATCAAGCTGCTGGACGGCGTCTCGGAGGGCATGCGGCACGGCCGCCACCCCGACAAGCCGATGGCCCGCAAGGTGGCCGCGGTCCTGCGCGCGGTCGCCGCCGACCTCGACGCCTGACGCAGGGCCCCGCTGCCCCGGCGGTGGGGCCGTCAGCCGGTCGTCGTGGCGGCGCCGTCGGCGCGGATGAAGCCCACCGGCCAAGCACCGGAGAGGCCCTCGCAGGCGTCGGTGTCGGAGTCCTCCACGACCACCAGGTAGTAGGTCGGGGGGACGACGTCGGAGGTGTTGATCTCGTCGAACTCGGCGCTGCCCGCCGGGACGTCGATGTCGCCGATCCGCTCCTGGAGCCGCTCGTCGAACACCTGGACGCTCCAGCCGGCCTCGGCGACCACGTCGGGCACCTCCAGCAGGACCTGGGTGTCCGGCGCGACCTCGAGGTAGGTCGGATCGGTCCGGTAGCGCTGCCCCTCGCCGTCCAGGCAGTACTGGGTCGGGTCGACGGTGATCGGGTCGCCACCGGCCCGGACGGTGATCGAGGGGACGGTCCCGCCGTCGCCGTCCTCGGCGGTCCCGCCGGCGCTGTCGGCGTCGCCGCACCCGGCGAGCAGCAGCACCCCGCTCAGCAGCGCCGTCCCCGATGCACGTCCTGCGCCGTTCACGGCTTTGCCTCCCGATCGGTGGTGTGTGGGTGACCCGGTGGTGTGGTCCCGAGCCCCATGGTGCCGCAGCCACCTGTGCGCGACGCGGGTGGAAGGAGGCATCCCTGGCCGGGACGTCCTCGCCGCCATCGGGGACAATGGAGGGCGTGTCCGAATCGACTCCTGCCGCCGCGTCCCCTGGCTCCTCTCCCGACGAGGTGCTGGCCGCTGCGGTCGAGCAGGCCCGGGCTGCCGCGATCGAGGTGGCCGGTGACCCGGCGGCGGTCGGGGAGCACCTGGAGGTGACCCCGGAGGCGCTGGCGGAGCAGCCCGACCCCGCGCTCGGCGTCGTCGGCACGCACTCCTTCGCCGCCACCCTGCCCGGCTACGCCGGCTGGCACTGGGCCGTGACGCTGGCCGCGGTGCCCGGCTCGGACGAGGCCACCCTCGACGAGGTCGTGCTGCTGCCGGGTGACTCCGCGCTGCTCGCACCGGCCTGGGTGCCGTGGCACGAGCGGCTGCGCCCCGGCGACCTGTCGGTGGGCGACGTGCTGCCCTCCACCGAGGACGACGCCCGCCTGGTGCCCGCGTACCTGGCCGACGACGACTCCGCCGAGGACCCGGCCGGCCGCGTCGTCGCCGAGGAGCTGGGCATCGGCCGGGAGCGGGTGCTCTCACCCGAGGGGCGGATCGAGGCCGCGCAGCGCTGGCGGGAGGGCGACTTCGGGCCGCGCTCGTCGATGGCCCGGCACGCCCCCGGTCCCTGCGCGACCTGCGGGTTCTACCTGCCGCTGGCCGGCTCGCTGCGGCTGTCGCTCGGGGCCTGCAGCAACGCCTACGCCCCGGCCGACGGGCACGTCGTCACCGCCGACTACGGCTGCGGCGCGCACAGCCAGGCCAGCCTGGAGCGCACCGACGGCGAGCCGGCCGAGTTCACCCCCACGGCGCGCTACGACACCGCGGACTTCGACGTCATCTGACGCAGGGCCGGTCGACCGGGGCGGCGGTCAGCGCTGGCCCTGCCAGCGCATGAGCGCGAGCCCGAGGCCGGGCAGCACGACACCGGCCACGCAGGTCCACGTCCAGACCGGGTCGACCCGGTCGCCGAGGAACAGCAGCACCACCAGGGCGATCGCCCACAGCGCGGTACCCGTCAGGACCACCCGCACCGTGTCGACCTGCAGGGGTGGCGGCGAGGGCCGGGTCGGAGCGGGCACGCCCCGACCCTAGGCCGCTGGACCGCAGGTCGGAACGGTGGTCCGTCCGACGCGCCCGGGCGGTGTGGCACTCTGTCGCCGCTCGATGCCACCCGCGCCGGGCGGCCCGCCGGGGCACGTCGACCCCTGCCGGAGCCGTGCCGGTCGCCGTCCCCGGGGGTCCACCCATGCCCGACAAGTCCCGCAAGCGTGCCGCCAAGGTCCCCGGCGGCACCGGTGCGACCGCAGTCGGCGCCGCGCCCGCACCGGCCGACGCCGGCACCCCCGCCGAGGTCGTGACCGGCCCGCGCCGCAGCCCCGGGCCGCGGGTCCGCCCCAAGAACGGGCTGGACCGCTTCTTCTCGATCACCGAGCGGCGGTCCACGGTCGGCCGCGAGGTCCGCGGTGGCTTCACCACGTTCTTCGCGATGGCCTACATCGTGGTGCTGAACCCGATCATCCTGTCCGGCGCGGACGTCGCGGGGAACACCCTGCCCTTCGCCTCGGTCGCCGCCGTCACGGCGTTCGTCGCCGGCGTGCTGACCATCGCCATGGGCATCGTCGGGCGGTACCCGTTCGCGCTGGCCACCGGCCTGGGCATCAACGCGATCGTCGCCGTCTACGCGGCCACCCAGCTCACCTGGCCCGAGGTGATGGGGCTGGTCGTGCTGGAGGGCCTGCTCATCACCGTGCTGGTCCTCACCGGCTTCCGCCGGGCGGTGTTCGAGGCGATCCCGGCCCAGCTGAAGATCGCCATCGCGGTCGGCATCGGCTTCTTCCTGACCATCATCGGGCTGGCCGACGCCGGGGTCATCCGCCCCGGCTCGCCGCTGATCAGCTTCGGCGTCGGGGGTCAGCTCGCCGGGTGGCCGCTGCTCACCTTCGTCGTCGGCCTGCTGGTCACCAGCGTGCTCGTGGTCCGCAAGGTCCGGGGTGGGCTGCTGCTGGGCATCGTGGTCACGACGCTGTTCGCCATCGTGGTCGAGGCGATCGCCGGCGTCGGGCCGCGGGTGGGCCCCGACGGCAACGAGCTCAACGCCCGGGGCTGGGCGCTGCAGGTGCCCTCGTGGCCCGACGACTGGTTCGGCCTGCCCGACCTGTCGCTGATCGGCAACTTCTCGCTGTTCGGCGGCTTCGAGCGGATCGGCGTCCTGGCCGCCCTGCTCATCGTCTTCTCGATCATGATCGCGGACTTCTTCGACACCGTCGGCACCGTGACGGCGGTCGGCGCCGAGGGTGACCTGCTCGACGAGGACCGCAACCTGCCCCGCTCCCAGCCGGTCCTGCTGGTCGACTCGCTGGCCGCCGCGGCCGGTGGTGCCTCCAGCATCTCGTCGAACACCACCTACATCGAGAGCGCCGCCGGCGTCGGGGACGGCGCCCGCACCGGCCTGGCCAGCGTCGTCACCGGCGTGGTCTTCCTGGTCGCCGCCTTCTTCACCCCGCTGGTGCAGGTGGTGCCCTCGGAGGCCGCCGCACCCGTGCTGGTGATCGTGGGCGCCATGCTGATCAGCCAGATCCGCGACCTGTCCTGGGACGACATGTCCCTGGTCATCCCCGCCTTCCTGACCATCGCGCTGATGCCGTTCACGTACTCGATCACCAACGGCATCGGCGCCGGCGTGATCAGCTTCGTGCTGCTGCGGCTGGCGGTCGGCCGCCGGCGCGACGTGCACCCGCTGATGTGGGTGGTCGCCGCCGTCTTCGTCGTCTACTTCGCGCTCGAGCCGATCCAGCAGCTGCTCTGACGAAGGAGCCCCGTCCTCCCGGGACGGGGGCCGTCCCTGCCCGTCCCCGTTCGTTAGGCAGGCTTTCTACTCCGGTTAAGGTGGCAGACGTGGCACGGACGACGCTGGACACCGCGGCGCTCGCCCACGACCTGCGGCTGGCCGTCATGCGGTTCTCCCGGCGGTTGCGCAACCAGCGGGTGGACACCTCGGTGACGCTGACCCACCTGGCGGCGCTGTCGACGCTCAAGCGGCACGGTGCGATGAGCCCGGGGGAGCTGGCGGCGCACGAGCGGGTGCAGCCGCCGTCGATGACCCGGGTGGTCGTCGCGCTGGAGTCCCGGGGCCTGGTCACCCGCACGCCGCACCCCACCGACGGGCGGCAGGTGGTCATCGACCTCACCCCGGCGGCCGAGGAGCTGCTCACCGAGGAGGTCCGGGCCCGCGAGGCCTGGTTGGCCGGGCGCCTGCAGGAGCTGTCCCCCGACGAGCGGGACGTGCTGCGCGAGGCTGCGGTGATCATGGACAAGCTCGCCAGTGGGTGACCTCGACGCCTCCTGACCCCGCCCCCCGCGCCGGCATGTTCCGGGCGCTGCGCGTCCGCAACTTCCGGCTGTACGTCTCGGCCAACCTGGTCAGCCAGACCGGCACCTGGATGCAGCGCATCGGGCAGGACTGGCTGGTGCTGCAGCTGTCGGGGGACAGCGGCGTCGCGCTGGGCATCACCACCGCCCTGCAGTTCGGGCCGACCCTGTTCTTCAGCTTCTACGGCGGGGTGCTGGCCGACCGGTACGACAAGCGCCGCGTGCTGATGCTCACCCAGGCCGTCATGGGCGTGCTCGCCCTGGGGCTGGGCCTGCTGGTCGCCACCGACTCGATCGCGCTGTGGCACGTGTACCTGCTGGCGCTGGGCCTGGGCGTGGTCTCGTCGCTGGACGTCCCGGTGCGCCAGTCGTTCGTCTCGGAGATGGTCGGCTCGGAGCTGCTGACCAACGCGGTCAGCCTGAACTCCACGGTGTTCAACAGCGCCCGGCTGGTGGGGCCCGCGGTGGCCGGGGCGCTGATCGCCGTCTCGGGCGGGGACACCGCCCCGGCGTTCCTGGTCAACGCCGCCACGTTCGCCGTCACCATCGCCTCGCTCGCCGCGATGCGGGTCGGGGAGCTGAGCCGCAGCACCCCGGTCGCCCGCTCGCGCGGGCAGCTGCGGGAGACCCTGCTCTACACCCGGCAGCACCCGGACCTGCAGCTGGCGATGCTGCTCGCCTTCGTCGTGGGCACCTTCGGCTTCAACTCCCAGATCACCATCGCGCTGATGGCCCGCGAGGTCTTCGACCTGGGCGCCGGCGCGTTCGGGCTGCTCTCCACCACCTTCGCCGTGGGCTCGCTGTCCGGCGCGCTGCTGTCGACCCGGCGCAGCACCCGGCCGCTGCAGCGGTTCCTCATCGTCTCCGCGATCGTCTTCGGGCTGCTGCTGGTGGTCAGCGGGCTGATGGAGAACTACTACGCGTTCGCCGCCGTGCTCGTCCCGACCGGTGCGGCGGCGCTGGTCTTCAGCGTGGCCTGCAACAGCTTCGTGCAGCTGGGGGTCGAACCGCAGATGCGCGGCCGGGTGCTGGCGCTGTACTTCATGTGCTTCCTGGGCGGGACGCCGGCCGGTGCGCCGCTGGTCGGCTGGATCTCCGAGCGCTTCGGTGCGCCCTGGGGCTTCATCGGCGGCGGCCTGGTCGTCGTGGTGGTGGCCGCCGCGGCCGGCGCGGTGCTCTCCCGGGGGCGCCAGGTGCGGCTCGAGCTGCACGTCCGCCCACCCAGCATGCAGCTGCACGTCGCGGCCGCCACGTCGCCGGCCCGGGCCGCCGGGCTGGCTGCCGTGGCCGACGGCGAGGGTCCGGCGGAGGAGGGGACGCGCGACCGGGTGCGGTGAAGGTCACACTCCGTCTGTCCTCCGACCGCAGCGCGTGACCGACTCGGTAGCGCTCAGCGTTCGCATTGTCACAGGGCGATGCCCGACGTACGGTCGGTCCGTGCCCTCAGGAGGGTCTGTCTCCGCGGAAACCGGGGCGTCGTTGCTGCAGTTGGGTGGCACCGTCGCCCTGTTGGTCGTGGGCGTCGCCGTCCTGCTCCTGCTGGTCCGCTGGGCCACCGGCCAGCTCCAGGCAGACCGGGCCGCCCGCCGCCGGGCCCGGAGCGCCCCGCCGGCCGCCACCCGTCCGGCCACCGCCGGGGCGCCGCCCCGCCGCCGGGCCACCGGTTCCCATCCCGCCGGGCGTCGCGTGCCGCGGGACACCGCGCCGGGCGGGCCGCTCGAGCGCCCGCACCGACCACTGGAGCGGGTCGCGGCCGACCTGCGCCGGCTCGCCCGCGAGCTCGCCATGGTGCCCGGGGGGATGCCGATGGAGCGGCGTCGCGGCCTGCTGGCCGCCTACGACGACCTGCTCGTCGAGGCCGCCGCGCTGCTCGAGGTGCCCCAGCAGCTGACCGAGGTGCCCGAGGAGGCCCGCGAGCTCGAGCGGATCCGGCTGCTCGGGGCGCTGGAGGCAGCCGGGCTGGTGGTGACCGGCTGACCGGGTCGGCACCCCCGCCTCCCTCGGCCGGCCGGCTGTTCCTCGCCGTCGACCCGCCCGGCACCGCCGTCACCGACCTCGACCGGGCGCTCGAGCCACTGCGTCCGGCTCCTGGCGCGCCGCGGTGGACGCCGACGTCCCGGTGGCACCTGACCCTGGTGTTCCTCGGTGAGGTCCCCGCGCCCCTGCTGGCGCCGCTGCGGACGGCGGTCGCCCCCGCGGTCGCCGCCACCCCGCCGATCTCCCTGCAGCTGGCCGGCGGTGGGCGGTTCGGGTCGCGCCGCCGTCCCACGGTCTGCTGGGTCGGGCTGGGCGGCGACGTGCCGGAGCTGACCGCGCTCGCCGGGCGGCTGGCCGCCGCCGCCCGCGGCGTCGGCCTGACCGTCGAGGACCGGCCGTTCCGGGCGCACCTGACCGTGGGGCGGTGGCGGCCCGGCCAGCCGGCGGACGGCGACCTGCCCGGACGGCTGGCCGGGTACCGGGGGCCGGCCTGGCCGGTGCCCGAGGTCGTGCTGTGGCGCAGCCGCCTCGGCCCCCAGCCGCGCTACGAGCGGGTGGCCGCCTGGCCGGTCGGCTGAGCCCTGCCGCGACCGGGTCACCTGGTCGCCCGCATCGGGCAGATCGGGCACCTGGTCATCGCGGCACCCGGTTCGTGACGGTGGGCCTGGCACTCTGTCCGCCGTGCCGCAGACCGAACCCCGCTCCGCCTTCGACACCGCGACCGCCGTCGCCCGCACCGAGGGCGGTGGCCTGGCCGCCGAGCTGGACCCGGGATGGGACGTCGGCGGCGGCATCCTGAACGGCGGGTACCTGCTGTCGGTCGCCGCCCGGGCCGCCGTGCTGGAGTCCTCGCACGCCCACCCCGTCGCGCTGTCGGCCAGCTACCTGCACGCCGCCGCGGCCGGACCGGCGACGCTGACCGTCACCCCGGGGCCGGCCGGGCGGACGCTGGCCCACTCGGCCGTCGTGCTGGCCGACGCCGCCGGGCCTGCGGTGACCGTCCAGGCGACGACGGCGACGCTCACCGCCGACGCCGCGTCGTTCTCCTCGCCGATGCCGGCTGCGACCCCCGTGCAGGACTGCGTGTCGATCGCCGAGAACGCCCACCTGGCGCCGTCGTCGGTGTCGGTGCCGGGGCTCACCGAGCGGGTCGACGTCCGGCTGGACCCGCTGACCGCCGGCTGGGCGCTGGGGCAGCCGGCTGAGGAGCCGATGATGCGGGCCTGGCTGCGGTTCGCCGACGGTCGCGAACCCGACCCGCTGGCGCTGGTCACCTTCGCCGACGCGCTGCCGCCCACCTCCTGGGCCGTCGGGCTGTTCGGCTGGGCGCCCACGGTGCAGCTGCAGGTGCTCGTGCGGGCCCTGCCGGCACCGGGCTGGTGCCTGGTCGAGGCCCGGGCCGGCGAGATCGCCGGCGGCTGGCTGGACGAGGACTACCGGATCTGGGACTCCACCGGCCGGCTGGTCGCCCAGAGCCGTCAGCTCGCCCGGGCGCCGCGCACCTGATCAGACGGTGGTCGGGTGACCCGGCCACGAGCTGCCCGGCGGTCCTGCCTCAGGCGTCCTCGCGGAGCACGCTGGCCGGGTCGGCGCGGTCGGCCGCACGCTGGGCGTAGAGCGCCGCGAGCCCGGCGACGACGACGGTGGCCACCGCCGTCCCGGCGATCGCCGGCCAGGGGACGTCCAGCAGCGGCGTGGGCGGGCGCAGCAGGTCGACGTCCAGCCGCCGGTACACCAGCGCCACCGCCCCCGCCGCCAGCAGCGCGCCCAGCAGCAGCCCGGCCACGGCCACCCCGACCAGCTCGACGAGCAGCGAGCGCAGGTGCGCCCCGCGGGAGAGCCCCAGCCGGCGGGCCATCACGTACCCGGAGACGCGGCTGCGGGAGCGCGCCTCCAGGTACAGCAGCAGCCCGCCGACGGCGATCACCCCGACGAAGACGGCGAGGGCGGAGAGGTAGCCGAAGGTCCACGTGATGCCCAGGAAGTTGGCGGTCTGCTGCACGGCGGCCGGCTCCAGCACCCGGGACCGGAGGCCGCCGGCCTCGGACAGCGCCTCGGTGGCCGGGCCGAGCGCGCCGTTCGTCCAGACCTCGGAGACCCGGGCGGCGCCGGCGTCGCGGGTGATCTCCGGCAGCCGGTCGGCGGCGACGAGCACCACCGGGTCGGCGGTCCGGCGGCCGGGCAGCACCCGGGCCCGGGCGACGACCTCGGCGCCCACCGGGGCGCGCCCCAGCTGCAGCCCGGCGTCCCCGATCGGCAGCCCGGCCGCGACCACCGGCAGCCGGCCTTCGACCTCCGGCCCCTGCAGGGCGGCCATCAGCGCGGCGAGGGGCTGGTCGGCGAAGGAGTCGTCCCAGAAAGCGGTGCCGGCGAGGTCGTCGGGGTCGACGGCGAGGACCTGGACGTCGGTGCGCGCCCCGTCGCTGCCGACCGCGCTGCCGTCGTACCGCTGGACGAGCGTGCCGACCTCGTCGATCGCCGCGGTGGGCAGCACCTCGGACACCGACAGGACCGCCCGGGCCGCCCCGATCTGCACGCCGACCTTGGCGTCCAGGGTGGTCTGCGAGCTCGCCGTCAGCGTCGCGGTGTAGCCGAGGACGGCGACCGGCAGGGTGACGGCGACCAGCAGCGTGGCGGTGGCCAGCCGGGCCGCGGTGAGCCGGTTTACGGCGAGGAAGACGGCGGGGGAGCGGCGGCCGGCCCAGCGCCGCAGCCGCGGCAGCAGGGCGGTGAGCAGTCGGCCGAGGAGGACGGCGCCCCCCGCGATGGCGAGCAGCGGGAAGGCGACGAGCAGGCCGTTGACCTGGGCCACGTTGCCCTCGCTGACCACCGCGTCGCGCTCGGCCAGCAGCACCCAGCACCAGCCGGCGGCCAGCAGCAGGGCCAGCTCCCAGGGCACCCGGACCGGCCAGCGCGGGGCGGCCCCCAGCGGCCGCTCGGCGGTGCCCCGGGCCCGCAGGCCGGCGACCACGGCAGCCGATCCGAGCCCGACCACGAAGGCGGCGACCCCGGCCCAGAGCGCGGCGGTGGTGGCCGCCGGGTCCAGCTCGTCGGCGGGTCCGAGCCCGGCGATCAGCAGCCGGGACGCCGCCCAGCCCAGCGCCGCGCCGACCAGCGCGGGCAGCCCGAGCTCCAGCGCCGCCTTGCCGGCCAGCGGCACCGGCCCGACCCCGCGGGCAGCCAGCAGCCGCACCTCGGTGGACCGGCGGTCCGCCCAGAAGCTGCCGGCGGAGGCGACCAGCACCAGGGCGAGCAGGGCGCCGGCGACCGCCACCGGGACGACGGGTCCGCGCAGCCCCGCCTCGATCAGCGCCGCGCGCTGGGCCGCCTCGGGCAGCCGCGGGTTGGTGTCCGGCTCCAGCCCCGGCAGCCCCGCCGCCTCCTGGGCCTGCTGCTGGGCGCGGTCCAGGCGCCGGGCGGCGCTGGCGGTCAGGGTGCTGCCGTCGGCCGGCACCTGCTCGGCCACGCCGATCCCGCCGGCGGCCGCCGCGATGTCGAGCAGCGTCGGGCGGTCGCTGGTCAGCAGCAGCGCCGGTGGTGGCACGTTCGCCGACGTCCGGTTCAGGAACAGCGCCTCGTAGTCGCACCAGTACTCCTGGGGCGGCACGTCGAACAGGTCGGTGTAGACGCCGGCCACGAGCATCGGCTGCCCGGCGACGGTCACCGTGTCCCCGGCGGTCGCGCCGGCTGCCGCTGCGTAGCCGGCCGGCAGCCAGAGCCCGGGCCGGTCGACCGAGGCCTGCACCTCGACGTGCTCGAGCGCGTCGGGCCGCCAGAGGGCGATGGCCGACTGGCTGAGCCGCTGCCCGTCCACGCCCTGGACGGGGAAGCCGGCCTGCGGGTTGCCCGCGGCGTTGACCGACGTCGCGACCTGCAGCACCGGCCGGCTGGTGCGGCCCTGCTCGCCCCAGGCGTCCGCGAAGCGGTCCGCGAAGGCCCCGGCGCCCGCCGGCGTCACCGGCTCCCCGAAGTCGTTGACGTAGGTGCCGGTCCGGGCCCAGCCGGCCTCGGCGCACTGGGGTGCCAGTTGCTGCTGCAGCGCCGCGGAGCGGGCCGAGGAGAGGAACAGCGGGGCGGAGGCGACCGCGCAGGCCAGGATCGCCGAGGTCACCAGCACCGCGACGACGGCGGCCGGCTGGCGCAGGCCGAGCCAGGGTGCCCGGCTCCACGGGGCCAGCCGCCACAGCGGTGGCCGGCTCACGAGGGGGCGCCTTCGGTGACCACGCCGTCGCGCATGGACAGCACCCGGTCGGCGCGCGCCCAGGCGACCTCGTCGTGGGTGGCGATGAGCACCGCGGAGCCCTCGTGGGCGGCGTCGGCGACGGCGTCGAGCAGCCGGTCGGCGTGGCCGCGGTCCTGGTGGGCGGTGGGCTCGTCGGCCAGCAGCACCGCGGGCCGCAGCAGCAGCGCCCGGGCGACGGCGACCCGCTGCTGCTCGCCGAGGGAGGCCTGGTGCGGGTAGCGGTCGGCGAGGTGGTCGACGCCGAAGGCGGTCAGCAGCGACCGGGCGCGGGCCTCCTCGGCGGCCAGCGTGCCGCTCAGCCGGGCCGGCAGGAGCACGTTGTCGGCCAGGCTGAGGTCGGGGACCAGGCCGAGCGCCTGGGGCACCAGGGCCAGGTCCCGCCAGCCGAAGCCGTCGGGACGCCGGCCGGCGAGCGGGCCGAGGTACGCCAGCTGTCCGCCGTCGGCGGTCTCCCAGCCGCACAGCAGCGTGAGCAGGGTGCTCTTCCCGGACCCGGAGGGGCCGACGAGGGCGACGAACTCCCCGGGGTCGACCTGCAGGTCGACCCCGGCCAGCGCCGAGACGGTCTCCGCGCCGCGCCGGAACCGCTTGACCAGCCCGGTGGCCGCGAACCCGCCGGCCGGCTGCAGCCGGGCGTTCACGAGGTCACCAGCCGGCCGTGGTCCAGCCGCACGAAGCCGTCGGCGATGGCCATCACCCGGGGGTCGTGCGAGGAGATGACGAAGCCCACGCCCGCCGCGGCGAGGTCCTCCATCGCGATGAGCACCCGCTCGGCGGCGGCGGTGTCCAGCTCCGCCGTGGGTTCGTCGGCGACGACCAGCGCCGGGTCGCCGACGACGCCGCAGGCCACCGCCAGCCGCTGCTGCTCACCGCCGGACAGCTGCGCCGGGTGGTGGTCCGCGCGCTCGGCCAGCCCGAGCCGGTCGAGCAGGGCGAGGGCCTCGGCGGCGGTGACCGGGGCGCCGCGGAGCGAGGCCGCCAGCCGGATCTGGGCGACGGCGTCCAGGTAGGGCAGCAGGTTCTCGCCCGGGCGCTGGAAGAGGTAGGCGACCTGCCGCTGCCGCAGCGCCCGGCGGGCCCGGGCGCCCAGCTGGTCGACCCGCTGGCCGGCGATGAGCACCTCCCCGGCGTCGGGGGAGTCGATGCAGGCCAGCAGCCGCAGCAGGGAGGACTTGCCCGAACCCGACGGGCCGACGACCACGGTCACCCGGGCGCGGGGGATCTCCACGCTGACGTCGTCCAGGGCGGTGACCGACTCCGTCGCCGTCCGGTAGGTCTTGCCCACCCCCCGGCAGACGGCGGCCGGCCGGGCCCCGGAGGCGGCGAACACCGGGTCGGCCAGCGGGTCCGCCGCGAAGGAGAAGGCCTCGTCGCTGGTCATCGAGGCGAGAGCCTAGGTGGTGGGCGCAACCACACCCGGGAGGTCGACGTCCCCGGTCAGGTACCGCTGGACCGTGGGGCCGACGGCGGCCACCAGCTCCTCCGCCGACGCCGACGCCAAGGGCTCCACCCGCAGGACGTAGCGGGCCATCACCACCCCGATCAGCTGGGAGGCGACCAGGGAGCCGCGGGCCTCGGCCTCGGCCCGGGGGAGCCCGAGCGTGCCGACCACCCGGCGCAGCACCTGGGAGACGAGGAACTCCCGCAGCAGTCGCGCGGTCCACTCGTTCGTGACCGCCGACCGGACCAGGGCGAGCCCGGCGGCCCGCCCCGGCCCGTCCCACACCTGCAGCAGCAGCCGGACGACGCTGGCGCCGAGGTCCGCCGTCCCGCCGGCGAGCAGTTCGGGGAGCAGCTCCTCGGGGTCGGCCGGGGCCTCGATGGCGGCGAGGAAGAGCTTGTCCTTGCTGCCGAAGTAGTGGTGCACCAGCGCCGGGTCGACCCCGGCCGCCGAGGCGATCACCCGGATCGAGGCGGCGTCGAAGCCCCGCTCGGCGAACGCGGCCCGGGCCGCGGCGAGCACCGCCTCCCGGGTGTCGGGGTTCCCCGGACGTCGTCCGGTCGGGCGGGTGCGCCGTGGTCGTGCCGCCGGGTCGCTCAGCTGGTCCTCCTCCGCAGGGTGGCCGCGGCCAGGGCCAGGGCCAGCAGCGTCGCGCCGGCCACCACGCCGACGTCGACCCACATGGTGCCCGTCGCCTCCGCCGAGCTGCCGACCTCCTGCAGCGCCTCCACCGCGTAGCTCAGCGGCAGGACGTCGCTGACCGCCTGCAGCCACCCGGTCAGCTGCTCCCGCGGCACCAGCAGCCCGCACAGGAAGAACTGGGGCAGCACGACCACCGGCATGAACTGCACGGCCTGGAACTCGCTGCGGGCGAACGCGCTGGCCAGCAGGCCCAGGGCCACCCCCAGGGCGCCGTCGACGACGGCGATGAGCACGACCAGGGGCAGCGGGCCGGTGACGTCCAGGTCGTAGACCGTGGTCGCGATCGCCACGGTGATCACCGCCTGCAGCGCCGCGGCCAGCCCGAAGGCGAGGCCGTAGCCGAGCAGCAGGTCCAGCCGGGACAGCGGGGTGGTGAGCAGCCGCTCCAACGTGCCGGAGGTGCGCTCCCGCAGCATCGCGATGCTGGTCACCAGGAACATGACCACGAACGGGAAGACCCCGAGCATGGTCAGCCCGATCCGGTCGAAGGTGTCCGGCTGGCCGGGCGGGGTGGGGACGTCGGCCCACAGCAGGTACAGCAGCCCGAGCAGGGCGCTGGGGAGCACCAGCATCATCGCCACGGTGCGGTGGTCGTGCCGGAGCTGGCGGAGCACCCGGCCCGCGATGGCCCCGGTCAGGCGGGGGCTGACGACCGGGGTCGGCCGCGGCGGCGAGGGCAGCGTGGTGGTCATGCCACGGCCCCGTCGGTGTCGCGGACCAGGGTCAGGAAGGCCTGCTCCAGGTCCTCGGTGCCGGTGCGGGCGCGCAGCTCGGCCGGGGTGGAGTCGCTGAGCAGCCGGCCCTCGCGGAGCAGCAGCAGCCGGTCGCAGCGACCGGCCTCGTCCATCACGTGGCTGGAGACGACCAGCGTCGTCCCGGCCGCGGCGAGGGTGTGGAAGCGGCTCCACAGCTCGACCCGGAGCACCGGGTCGAGCCCGACGGTGGGCTCGTCCAGCACGAGCAGCTCGGGGTCGCCGACCAGGGCGCAGGCCAGGGACGCCCGGCTCCGCTGCCCGCCGGAGAGGTCACCGACCGGCTGGCCGGCGGCGTCGGTCAGCCCGACGTCGGCGACCGCCGCGTCGGCGGCCGCAGCACCCCGCCCGTACAGCGCGGCGAAGTGCCGGGCGTTCTCCCGGACAGTGAGGTCGGCGTAGACGCTGGGCGCCTGGGTGACGTACCCGACGCGGGACCGCAGCACGGCCGACCCCGCCGGATGACCCAGCACGGTCACCGTGCCCGACCGGATCCGCTGGGCGCCGACGACGGCGCGCAGCAGCGTGCTCTTCCCGCTCCCGCTGGGCCCGAGCAGCCCGGTGACCTGCCCGGTGGGGACCGAGCACCCCACCTCCCGCAGGACCTGCCGGGCGCCACGGTGCACGACGAGATCGGTGACGGTGACGGCGTCCATGACGGCCTCCGAAGAACTCAACGGCTGATGAACTCAACGGTAGGTGAGTTCCGCGTCGAGCGTCAAGGCCCGTCGCGCACGAGGCGCCTCAGGGGCGCGAGGCCGGCGAGCGGGTCGCGTTCCGCAGCCAGTCGGTGACGTCCCCGGCCGTCCGGGCCACGGAGAAGAGGTGGCCCTGGACGACGTCGCACCGCAGCGAGGCCAGCGCCTCGGCGGTGACGGCGTCCTCCACGCCCTCGGCCACCACCGTCATCCCCAGCTCGTGCCCCAGGTCGATGACCGAGCGGACCACGGCGGCGTCCTCGGTGGAGGAGGTCATCTCGGCCACGTAGCTGCGGTCGACCTTGATCTCGCTGACCGGGAGGTGCTTGAGGTGGCTCATCGCCGAGAAGCCGGTGCCGAAGTCGTCGATCGAGATGGTCACCCCGGCCGCGTGCAGCCGCCCCAGCACGGCCCCCGCCCGCGCCGGCTCGGTCAGCAGGGCGCTCTCGGTCACCTCCAGCCGGAGCATCGCCGCCGGCACGCCGTGGGCGCGCAGCCGGCTCAGCACCCGGTCGGGCAGGTCCGCGCGGATCAGCGAACGCGCCGACAGGTTCACCGACACCGGGACGGCGATGCCCTCGGTGCACCACTCCCGCAGCTGCGCCAGGACGGCGTCCAGCACGGCGTCGGTGAGCGGCTCGATCAGGGCGGTCCGCTCGACGGCCGGGAGGAAGTCCACCGGGCCCAGCAAGCCGCGGGTCGGGTGCTGCCAGCGGACCAGCGCCTCGACGCCGGTGACCCGGCCCGAGCCCAGCGACAGCTGCGGTTGGTAGTGCACCACCAGCTGGCTCTCGGCCAAGCCGAGGCGGAGCTCGGAGAGCAGCAGCAGCCGGCTCCGGTCGTGGTCGTCGGCGCTGGGGTCGTAGAGCTGCACCCCGCTCTGCCGCTCCTTGGCCGTGTACATGGCGATGTCGGCCTGGCGCAGCAGCGTGCCGATCTCCAGCGACTCCGCGCCCGACACGGCCACCCCGATGCTGACGTCGACGTCGAGGGAGAGGCCGTCGACCAGGAACGGCGTGCCGAGGGCGGCCTGCAGACGGGCCGCCGCGGCGCAGGCCTCGGCCGCGGTGACGTCGGGGAGCAGCACGGCGAACTCGTCGCCACCGAGCCGGGCGACCAGGTCGACGTCGCGCACCAGTGGCCGCAGCCGCGGGCCGACCTGGGCGAGCAGCCGGTCGCCGTAGCTGTGCCCCAGGGTGTCGTTGACCTCCTTGAACCGGTCGAGGTCCATCAGCAGCACGGCGAGCCGGGCCGGCCCGGTGAGCAGCTCGGCGCCCCGGGCGAGCAGCGCCGCGCGGTTGGGCAGCCCGGTGAGCGCGTCGTGGGTGGCCTGGAAGGCCAGCCGCTGCTGGAGTTCCAGCCGGTCGGTCACGTCCCGCGCGCTGACCAGCAGGCCGCCGATGACCGGGTCGTCGCGCCGGTCCGAGGAGCTGATCTCCAGGTGCCGCCAGCCGCCGTCCCGGTGCCTGGCCTGGACCAGGAACACCTGGGACAGGGGCTGACCGTCCGGCGCGATCGGTGCGCCCGAGTCGGTGAACAGGTCGGCGTCGTCGGCGCTCAGCAGCTCGGCGGCGTGCCTGCCCAGCAGCTCCTCGCGGGTCCAGCCGAGCACGGTGGCGACCGAGTCGGAGACGAAGGAGAGCTCGCCGGTCGGGGTCAGCAGGGCCATCACGTCGTTGGTCGCGTGCACCACCGACCGGAACCGGCGCTCGTGGTCCAGGGCGGCCAGCAGGGCGTTGAAGGCGGCGGCCGTGGTGCCCAGGTCGTCCCGCGAGCCGACCGGGAGGGCCAGGTCGAGGGCCGGCCGCGACGAGCTCTGGGCGGTGGCGACCGGGTTGCCGACGGTGGCGGCGACGTCGGACAGCCGACCGGCCAGCACCCGCAGCCGGGCGCCGACGACTCGCCGGACGAGCAGCCAGTTGGCGCAGCCCAGCACGAGGCCGGCGGCCAGGCAGGCGGCGCGGAAGGTGGGGGCGGTGGTGTGCCGGCCGGGTACGCCGAGGACGTCGGCGAAGTACGGGAAGACCGCGCCCACGGCGAGGCCGAGGAGGGCCATCCCGACCGCGAGCCGGGTGAAGGCCGACCTGCGGTCAGGGGTGTTCCCTCGACTCGTCGTCCGCCCTGGCGCCATGCGGACAGGTCGGCAGCGGAGGGCGTCGGCTGCACCGTGCGGCCGCTGCCCTCCCTCGTGCGAGGGGGCCCGGAGGTCAGTCACCGGAGGAGCCGGCGCCGCGTCGGCGGCGCACGGCGTCGAGCAGGGCGATCAGCAGCAGGGGCACGATCGACCACAGTGCCAGCACCCACAAGGCCCGGACGACGCCGTCGTCGGCGAAGTAGGCGGCACCGCGCAGCGCACGCACCGCCACCCCGGGCGGCAGGACGTCGGCCAGCGGCTGCATCCACGGGGGCAGGTACTGCGCCGGCAGGTTGCCGGTGCTCGTGGCGTTGCCCAGGATGATCAGCCCGAGCGAGGTGACGAAGGTGCCGCCGGAGCCGATCGCGCGCAGCATCAGCGCGGCGGGTGCGGCCACCGCCAGGGCGAGCAGCCCGACCAGCAGGGCCAGGACCCCGAACCCGGCGGGGACGGCGTCGAACAGCACGCCGGCCGCCCAGGCGACCAGCAGGCCGGAGACCGTCGCGAACAGCAGGATGCTCAGCACCCGCCAGCGCAGCGGGAGCTTCGGCGCCGCCTGGTAGGACGTGATGCCGAACAGGAACCCGCCCAGCACCACCCCGAACGCGCCGTAGAAGATGCCCAGTCCGCGGGTGTCGCCGCTGGCGAGGGGGCGCAGGTCGACGACCTCCAGCCCCTCGGCGACCGGCCCGAAGGCCTGGGTGAGCGTCTGGGTCACCCCCTGCCCGTGCGCCCCGGCCACCAGCAGGCGGGGCTGCGGGCCCTCGAGCAGCAGCGCGCCGTAGACGTCGGCCTGCCGGACGGCGGCCCGGGCGGCGGCCTCGTCGGGGAGCGACCGGACGGAGAGGCCTCCCGGGTCCTGCTGCTCGAGGGCGGTGGCCACCGACTCGACCTGCTGGGTGCTGCCGACGACGGCCACCGGGAGGTCGTGCGGCACCGCGGCGTGGAAGGCGTCGAGGAAGACCATCACGAAGGCCAGCCCGATCAGGGTGGCGACGAGCGCCGGGACGCCGACGCCCCGCGCCAGCGCGGCCGGCCGTGAGCCGTTCGACCGCTCGAGCTCGACGCCGGCCTGGGCCGGTCCGGGCGGGGGGCTGAACCCCCCGGGCACGGGTGTGCTCCTGTCCGGGTGTCGGGGGACAGGTCAGCCGGCTGCGGCCACCAGTGCGGTGCCCAGCGCGTCGCCGGACCGCCAGGCGCTCGCCACCCTCGACGGCGCCGCCCAGCCGTCGCCGCACAGCCCGACCCCGTCGGCCAGTGCGAACGGCTCCTCGCGCGGGGCGGCCGGCTTGGCGTACGTCCAGCGGTGCACGTGCGTCCACTCCGGCTCACCGGCCACGCCCAGCACGCCGCGCAGCGCGGCGACGACCGCGGGCGCCGCGCGGTCCGGGTCCTCGAGGTGCGCGGCGGCGAAGGCGGGCGTGGTGTGCGCGACCAGCACCGGCGCGCCGTCCCCGCGGCGGTCCCCGTCGTCGGCGACCCAGTCGAGCACCGGGGAGTCGTGCACGAAGACACCGTGCAGGTCCGCCGGCCAGCCCCGCTCGGCGAAGCCGACGGCCACCGCGAGGGTGGGCTGCCACTCGGCGGGCGCCAGGCTCCCGGCGATCGCCGCCCCGGGGTCCAGCAGCCGGGCCGCCTGGGGGTCGGGCATCGCCAGGACGACGGCGGCGGCCGGGTCGCCGTCCACCGTCGGGCGCCCGCCGGTGCCGACGCGGGTGACCGGCCGCTCCCGCTGCACGTCCAGCCCGGCGGCCAGGTCGGTGACCAGGCCGCGGAGGCCGCCGGCGGTGCCGTACCGCAGCGGCCCGGACGTCGTCCGCTCGATGCCGGCCGGGCCGGCGACGGCGAACGTGTCCGTCCACGGCCGGGCCAGGCCGCGGTCCACCCACCCGGCGACGACCGCGGCGAACCCGTCGTCCTCGCCGACGGTGAAGTAGGAGGCGCCCAGGTCGACGGGGCGGCCGTGCAGGGTGCGGCCGCCCATCCGGCCGCCGAGCCGGCGCCCCCGGTCCCGGACCTGCACCGGCAGCCCCCGGTCGGCCAGGGCCCGGGCGCAGGCGATGCCGGCGATGCCGCCGCCGATGACGAGGGTGGTGTCCGCGTTGCTCACCCGGTCGATCCTGCTGGCGGCCACCGGATCGTGCGCGTCGGGGATGATCCTCGGCGTGCCCGTCCCCCCTGTGCTGATCACCGACCCGGCCGACGACCGGGTCGCCGACTTCCGCGACCTGGTCGCCGGCGACCGCAGGCCCGGGACCGAACGCGGCACCGGGCCGGTGATCGTGGAGGGTGTGCCGGCGGTCCAGCGGCTGCTCGCCTCGCCGTACCCGGTGCGCAGCGTCTTCGGCATCCCCGGCCGGGTGGCCGACCTGCAGCTGCCCGAGGACGTGCCGGCCTACGAGGCCGATCGGTGGGTGCTCTCCGACGTCATCGGGTTCCGGCTGACCCGGGGCGTGCTCGCCTCCGCCGACCGGCTCCCGCCGCCGGACCTGGACGAGCTGCTGACCGGCCCCGATCCGGCCGCGCCGCGCCGGCTGGCCGTGCTGGAGGGGCTCAACGACCACGAGAACATCGGGTCGATCGCCCGGTCGGCGATGGCCCTCGGGGTCGACGGCCTGCTGCTGGACCCCACCTGCGCGGACCCGCTGTACCGGCGGTGCGTGCGGGTGTCGATGGGGCACGTGCTGTCGCTGCCGATCGCGGTGCTGGGCAGCTGGCCGACCGACCTGGACCGGCTGCACGACGCCGGCTACCTCACGGTGGCGCTGACCCCGGCGGCCGACGCCGTCGACCTGGGCGACGTCGACCTCGCCGCCCACCCGCGCACCGCCGTCCTGCTCGGCGCCGAGGGCCCGGGGCTCACCGATGCGGCGAAGACCGCCGCCCGGGTGCGCGCCCGGATCCCGATGCGCCCCGGCGTCGACTCCCTCGGGGTGGCCGCCGCCGCGGCGGTTGCCTTCGCCACACTGCGCTGACCGGCCCGTCCAGCGGTGATCAGGTCACTCGGTGTCAGGGGGTCGTTGCATCACCCCAGTTGAGGGGTGCTGTCGATGGCCGTGACGAGGGCAAATCAGCGGGTGTTCTGGGAGGGGATCGCTGAGGGGCTGCCGACGGAGGCAGCCGCTCGGCGATCCCGGGTCGGTGGGCAGCGCGGTCGACGGTGGTTCCGGGAAGCTGGTGGGGTGCCACCGCTGGAGATCACCGAGCCTTCGGGCCGGTTCCTGTCGCTGAGCGAGCGGGAGGAGATCGCGGTCGGGCTGGCTGCTGGCCAGTCCGCCCGGCAGATCGCCCGTCAGCTGGGGCGTGCGGCCACGACGGTCAGCCGCGAGCTGGGCCTGTGGGCCCAGGCCCATCCCGACCGGCCCTACCGGGCAGTCCAGGCCCAGGTCGACGCCGAGACCCGCGGTGCCCGCCCCAAGCCGTTCAAGCTGGCCCATGAGCCGCTGCGGGAACGGGTGCAGGCCGATCTGGAGCGCAAGTACTCACCGCGCCAGATCGCCATGCGCCTGGCCATCGAGTTCCCCGACGAACCAGCCATGCGCCCCTCCCACGAGGCCATCTACCAGGCCCTCTACGTCCAGGGCCGAGGCCTGCTGCGCCGGGAACTGGCTGCCTGCCTGCGCACCGGGCGCGCGATCCGCCGCCCCCGCCGCCGCATCGATGGCCGATCCGACCCCAACCGCCGCATCCCCGGCAAGATCATGATCAGTGAACGCCCCGCCGAGGCCGCCGACCGCGCCGTCCCCGGGCACTGGGAAGGCGACCTGATCGCCGGCAAGGCCAACAAGTCCTACATCGGCACCCTGGTGGAGCGCACCACCCGGTTCTGCATCCTGCTGCACCTGCCCGGGACCAAGCCCGACCCACTGGCCCTGCAAGAAGCCATCATCGCCGGCATCGGGCAACTGCCCAAGCACCTGCGACTGTCCCTGACCTGGGACCAAGGCCTGGAAATGCGCCGGCACGCCGACATCACCCTCGCCGCGGACCTGCCCATCTACTTCTGCGACCCGCACTCACCCTGGCAGCGCGGCAGCAACGAGAACACCAACGGACTGCTCCGCCAGTACTTCCCCAAAGGCACCGACCTCACCGCGCACACCCCCACCGACCTGGCGATGGTCGCCGCCGAACTCAACGGACGACCCCGCCAGACCCTCGGCTGGCGCACCCCCGCCGAAGCCCTAAACGACCTACTCTCACCACCTCAACCAACCGGTGATGCAACGACCACCTGAACCCACCTCACCTGATCACCGGCTGTCCTCCGGCACCAACGCTGGTCCCGGGGGCCAGTCACTGCTGAGGGGGGAGGGCCGATCAGCCGCGCAGGGAGAGCTTGGCGAGCTCGGCGCGCGCCTGCTCGGCGTGCTGCGGGGCGCACATCACGTCGTAGCGGCTGGCCACGACCTTGCTGGTGCTGGTGAAGTCGCGCTGCCCGCGGCTGGTCGAGTAGCCGACCGCGCCGAAGACCGCACCGAACACCAGCCCGATCAGCAGACCGCTGAGCACCGAGCCGACCCAGCCGCCGCCGTCGGCGGCGAAGATGCCCAGCAGGAGGCCCACGAAGAGCCCGAACCACGCGCCGCTGGCCGCGCCGGCGGCGATCGCCCGGCCCCAGCTGAGCCGGCCGGTGACCCGCTCGACCATCCGCAGGTCGGTGCCGATGATCGTCACGTTCTCCACCGGGAACTTCTCGTCGGAGAGGAAGTCCACCGCCTTCTGGGCCTGCTGGTAGTCGTCGTAGGACCCCACCTGGACGCCGCCGAGCGGCATGGACACCGAAGCTGACATGTCTGTCTCCGTTCCGCGCCGGCCTGCTGGCGGAGACCGGACGTTCCGGCCACCCCTCGCATCCCGCAGGACGACGACCGACTCACTACCCGGAACGATCTTCACGGACACGCTGTTCCACGTCCCTCCTGCCCCGCCCGAGCTCGCGAGGGCAGGAGGCCCTCCTTCACACGAGCGAGTCGGCCCAGGCGCGGTGCAGGTCGGCGAACCGGCCGGTGCCGCCGACCAGCTCGGCGGGCGAGCCGTCCTCGACGACCCGGCCGGCCTCCATGACCAGCACCCGGTCGGCGATCTCCACCGTGGAGAGCCGGTGGGCGATGATCAGCGCCGTCCGGTCGGCCAGCAGCGTCTGCAGCGCCCGCTGCACCAGCACCTCGCTGGGCACGTCGAGGGAGCTGGTGGCCTCGTCGAGCACCAGCACCGCGGGGTCGGCGAGGAACGCCCGGGCGAAGCTGACCAGCTGGCGCTGCCCGGCCGACAGCCGCCCGCCCCGCTTGGCGACGTCGGTGTCGTAGCCCTCCGGCAGCGCCCGGATGAAGGTGTCGGCGCCGATCGCCCGGGCCGCCGCCTCGATCTCGGCCCGGGCGGCGTCCGGCTTGCCGAAGGAGATGTTGTCGGCGATCGACCCGGAGAACAGGAAGCTCTCCTGGGTCACCATCACCACCGCCCGGCGCAGGTCGGCGTCGGCGAGCCGGTCCAGCGGGACGCCGTCCAGCCGCACCTGACCGTCGACCGGGTCGTAGAACCGGGCGGCCAGCCGGGCCAGGGTGGACTTGCCCGCGCCGGTCGCCCCCACGAGCGCGACCGTCTGCCCCGCCGGGATCCTCATGTCCAGGTGCGGGAGCACGGTCGCGTCGCCGTAGCCGAAGCGGACGCCGTCGAAGACCACCTCGCCGGCGGGCGGGGAGGGCAGCGGCAGGGGATCGGCCGGCTCGGGCACGCTGGAGCGCTCCTCCAGGACGCCGGACAGCTTCTCCAGCGCCGCACTCGCCGACTGGTAGCTGTTGTAGAACATCGCGATGTCCTGCAGCGGGTCGAAGAAGCGGCGCAGGTAGACCAGGAACGACAGCAGGAAGCCGACCGCGAGGTCGCCGTCCATCACCCGCAGTGCGCCGTAGCCGAGCACCGCGACGGTCACCAGGTTGCCGATCATGGTCACGCTCGGCACGAAGACGGCGATCAGCCAGAAGGCGTGGTGGTGCGCCTGGCGGTTGGCCTCGTTCAGCTCGGCGTGCAGGCGGTCGTTGCGCGGCTCCCGGCGGAACGCCTGCACCGCGCGGATGCCGCCGAAGGTCTCGGTGAACTGCACGATCAGCGCGGCGATGGTCTGCCGGGTGCGCCGGTAGGCCACCGTCGAGCTGCGCTGGAACCAGCGGCCGACGAGGTAGAGCGCCGGCAGGCCGAGCAGCGCGACCAGGCCCAGCGGCAGGTCGAGCACCAGCATCAGCGCGCCGATCGAGACGACGCTGAACAGCGCGGTGAGCAGCCCGTCGAGCCCCTCGTCGAGCAGCTCGGCCAGCGCCTCGACGTCGCTGGTCAGCCGGCTGATCGTCTTGCCCGACGTGTACCGCTCGTGGAAGGACAGCGGCAGGGACTGGACGTGGGTGAACACCCGCCGGCGCAGGGTGAGCAGCACCGCCTGGCCGACCCGGCCGGAGCCGATGAGGAAGCGGTAGCGCAGCACGGCGTCCAGCACCGCCGCGGCGACCATGGCCGCGGTGATCCAGACCAGCGGCCAGGGGTCGCCGTCGAGCAGTGCCGGGACGGCGACGTCGATGCCGATCCCGATCAGCAGCGGGCCGGCCAGCCAGGCCAGGTTCTGCACGACGATCACGGCCAGCAGCTGCCACAGCACCCGGCGATGGGGCCGCAGCAGCTCGCCGAGCAGCCGCCGGGAGCGGCCGCGGAGGAAGGAGCTGGCGGAGGTGTCCAGGTCGTCGGCGTCCTCGCCGGCCACGCCCCGCCAGTCGGCGTGCGCGTCGGCCGGTGCGCCGGCGGTGGTGGTCACGGCCGTGCCGGTGCCGGGGGTGGTCACGGGCAGCCCACCCCGCTCAGGTCGGTGCCGGCCCGGCCGGCGTCCAGGGAGCCGGCGAGGCCGGACTCCGAGGAGAGCAGCGCCCGGTAGGCGGGCACCTGCGCGAGCAGGTCGGTGTGCCGCCCGACGGCGGTGATCCGGCCGTCCTCCAGCAGCGCCACCCGGTCGGCGAGCAGCACCGTGGAGGCCCGGTGGGCGACCACCAGCGCCGTCGTCTCGGCGAGCACGTCCCGCAGCGCTCGCTCGACGAGGGCCTCGGTGTGCACGTCGAGGGCGGACAGCGGGTCGTCGAGCACCAGCACCGACGGCCGGCCGAGGACCGCCCGGGCCAGCGCCAGTCGCTGCCGTTGGCCACCGGACAGCGACAGGCCCTGCTCACCGACCCGGGTGTCCAGGCCCCAGGGCAGGTCGTGCACGAAGTCGGCCTGGGCCACCCGCAGCGCCTCGGCCACCTCGTCGTCCCCGGCGTCCGGGCGGCCCAGCGTGACGTTCTCCCGGACGCTCATCGAGAACAGCGTCGCCTCCTCGAACGCCGTGGCCACCACGGTGCGCAGCTGGGCGAGCGGGAGGTCACGGACGTCGTGCCCGTCGAGGGTGACCCGCCCGCCGGTGACGTCGTAGAGCCGGGCGACCAGGGCGGTCATCGTCGTCTTGCCCGACCCGGTGGCGCCGACCAGCGCCATCGTCTCGCCGGGCTCCACCTCGAGGTCGACGTCGGTGAGCACCGGCCCGCCGGCGCCGGGGAAGCGGAAGCCGACGTGCTCGAAGCGCAGCCGGGCCGGCGTGGCCACCGCGGCGGGCCGGGCGCCGGGGGAGTCCCGGACGGTCAGCGGGGCGTCGAGCAGCTCGCCGATCCGGTCGCAGGCGCTGGCCGTCTCCTGCGCCTGGGCGAGCAGGAAGCCCAGCGACAGGATCGGCCACAGCAGCACGGTGAACAGCGCGACGAACCCGATCAGCCCGCCGACGGTCAGGGCGCCGCTGCTGACCGCCAGCGCGCCGCCGACCAGGATCACCGCCAGGGTGATCTGCGGCTGGAACTCGAACAGGCACCAGATCAGCGCCAGGGTGCGGACCCTGCCCAGCTCCAGGTCGCGCAGCCGCAGGGCCTTGCGGTCGTAGCGGCCGAACACCATCCGGCTGCGGCCGAGGGACTTGACCACCCGGATGCCCTGGACGGCCTCCTCCACGTCGGTGGCCAGCTCGCCCTGCTCGTCCTGGATCAGCCGGGACTCGACGTTGTACTGCTTCTCCAGCCGCATCCCGAAGAACACCAGCGGCAGGGTCGTGGCCAGCACCGCGATGCCCAGCGGCCACCAGGTGAGGACCAGCAGCACGCCGACGACGACGCAGGTGAGCAGGTTGACGACCAGGAAGACGGCGCCGAAGCCGATGAAGCGCCGGATGGTGGAGACGTCGGAGGTCGCGCGGGAGAGCAGCTGACCGGAGGACCAGTGGTCGTGGAAGGCGACCGGCAGTCGCTGCAGCCGCTGGTACAGGGTGTCGCGGAGGTCGCGTTCGAGCTGCAGGCTGCTGATGTTCATCGCCCAGCGGCGCAGGAAGAACAGGGCCGCCTCGGCGACGCCGAACAGCAGCGCCAGCCCGAGCAGCGGCACCAGCGCGCCGCGGTCACCGCTGGCGATCGGCCCCTCCACGATGGCCGGCGTGAGCAGCGGGACGGCCAGCTGGGCGAGGGTGGCGAGCAGGGCGCCGGTGAAGGTCAGCGCGATCAGCCCGCGGTAGGGGCGGGCGAAGGGCAGCAGCCGGGCCAGCGCGGAGAGCCGGCCCCGGGAGTCGTCGGGAGGGGCGGCGGTCTCGGTCATGGCCGGGTCAGGCTATGCCGGGGGACCGACGTCCCGAGAGCCATTTTCCGGCGACCCGGGTCGACGGCGTCAGGCGATGGGGACCGCATGGGACGCCAGGGACGTGGAGCGTGCGGCCAGCCACTGGCTCAGCGCGGGTGCAGGCACCGGGCGGCTGACGTGGTAGCCCTGCACCAGGTCGCAGCCCCAGCCGGCGAGCAGCGACTGGGTGGTCAGGTCCTCGACGCCCTCGGCCACCACCCGCAGCCCGAGCGCGTGCCCGAGGTCGATGGTGGCCCGGACGATGGCGGCGTCCGCGCGGTCGTCGGCCATCCCCATGACGAAGGACTTGTCGATCTTGACCTCGTGCACCGGCAGCTGTTTCAGGTACGCCAGCGAGGACTGCCCGGTGCCGAAGTCGTCCACGGACAGCCGGACGCCCAGGCCGCGCAGCTCCCGCAGCACACCGGAGGACCGGCGGAGGTCGCTCATCACCGCCGTCTCGGTGATCTCGAGGGTGAGCACGTCGGGGGGCAGCCCCGCGGCGGTCAGGGCAGCGCGCACCTGGGCGGGCAGGCCCGGGTCGGTGAGGCTGCGGGCGGACAGGTTGACCGCCACGCCGAGGTCGTGCCCGAGGTGGCGCCAGCCGGCGCACGCGGTCAGGGCGGCGTCGAGCACCAGCGCGGTCAGCGGGCGGATCAGGCCGGTGTGCTCGGCGAGGGGGACGAACTCCTCCGGGCTCACCCGGCCGTGCGCCGGGTGCTCCCACCGCACCAGGGCCTCCGCACCCAGCGGGTCACCGGTGACCGGGTCCACCTTGGGCTGGTAGTGCACCTCCAGGAGCCCGGCCGCGATCGCGTCCCGCAGATCACCGGTCATGCGCAGCCGCGCGCTGGCGCCGTCGGTGGCCGGGTCGTAGGCCGAGAGGGTCTGGCCCGTCTGCTTGGCGGCGTAGAGGGCGGTGTCGGCGTGCTGCAGCAGGGTGGCGGCGTCGTCGCCGTGGTCAGGGGCCTGCGCCAGACCGGCGCTGAGCCGCACGTCGACGTCCACCCCGTCGAAGGGGAACGGCACCGACAGCGCGGCGATGAGGGCGCTGGTCAGCGCGGGCGCGCCGGCGGCCCCCGTGCCGGCGGGGAGCAGGACCGCGAACTCGTCGTTGCCGAGGCGGGCCACCGCCTCCGTCCCGAGCCGCTGGGCCAGCCGCCGGCCCACCTCCACCAGCAGGAGGTCCCCGGTGGGGTGCCCCAGGGCGTCGTTGACGTCCTTGAAACCGTCGACGTCGAGCATCACCACAGCGGTCTGCGGGTGGTCGGCCAGCCGGGCGCCGAGCAGCTGCAGGAACTTGCGGCGGTTGGGCAGGCCGGTGAGCGGGTCGTGCAGCGACCGGTGCTCCTGGGCGGCGGCCTCCGTGGCCAGCTGGTCGACCAACTGCGCCTTGTGCAGCGAGAGACCGGCGTGGTTGGCCAGGGAGGTGAACAGCCGGAGGTCGGTGTCGCTGAAGGTGTCCAGGTGGTGCGGGCGGTCGGTGACCAGCAGCACGCCGACGACGGCGTCGTCGACCCGCAGCGGTGCGGCCAGGCCGTCGCGGGGACCGGTCGGGTCCTCCGTCCCCCGGCGGCGCAGCACGGGGGTGCCCTCGACGGCGGCCGCCCACCAGCCCGGCAGGTCACCGGGGTCCAGGCGGTCGACCTCGCCGCTGCCCAGCCGCAGGTGCATCGCCGGCGCCGGTCCACCGGGCAGCACGACGATCTCGGCGGTCTCTGCCCCGAGGACGTCGCGGGCCTGTCCCAGCACCGCCTCGACGACGGCGTCGGTGCGGACGGCGTCGCCGAGGCCGTCGGTGAAGCGGTAGAGCGACTCGAGCCGGGCATGGCCGCGGCTGAGCCCGGAGTAGCCGCGGTAGGCCAGTGCCAGCGTGGCGACGACGGCGAGCACCAGGACCAGGGCCCCGGGCCGGGTCACCAGCAGGACGACGACCAGCAGGCCGACGCTGCTGTTGGCGAGCGCGGCGAACAGGGCCGACGTCACGGCCTCGGTGAGCACGCCACCGTCGAACCGGCCGGAGGTGAGGAAGATGACCGCGGTCAGCGCCATCGCACTGACCGCGTGGGCGGCCACGATCGTCACCAGCGCGGCGACGATCCCCGTGGTGCCGGTCGGGTTCCCGTCGGCGAGGAGCGCGTGGAAGAGGGTCTGCGCCAGGGCTGCCTCGAGGGCGAACAGCGAGAGGTTGAACGGCAGCTCCAGGCCCAGCCGACGGTGCCACAGCAGGCCGGCGGCCGAGCCGAGGACGCTGGCCAGCACGTACCCCTGGGGGTCGCAGAAGGCCAGGCCCAGGACGAGCGGGATCTCGGCGAAGGAGATCGAGATCGACTCGCGCCGGATCTGGAGGTGCACGACGAGCAGCTCGGTGGCGGTGAACAGCGGCATGAGCGCCCACCACGGCACCTCGAAGGTGGGGACGGCGACCGACTCGTCCTGCAGCGGGCCGGTGACGAGCGCGATCGCCCCGGCGGCGAGCGCCGCGCACAGCAGGGCGACCGCCACGTCCCGCCAGCGTTCCTGTCCGGGCACGTGCCCACCTCCCTCTCCGCCAGGTCCGGTCCTGCGCCGGTCATCGGCTCCCGCCCGGGCCGACTTGAGCGATGCGGTGCCCGGGGGTGAGGAAGGGATGAGATGCGTGGAGGGCGTGGGAGTCGGCAGACCCCCACGCCCTCCGCAGCCGTGCCGGTGGGATCACCGGGCCTCGGCGACCCCCCAGCCGCTCGCGGACCAGTGGTCGGACCGCCAGCGCATCCGGGACCAGTCGTCGTCACGCCAGCGCATCCGGGACCACTCGTCGGCCCGCCAGCGCATGCGGGACCACTCCCGGTCCGACCACGCGATGCCGGTCCAGGACGCCTGCGTCCACGGGACGGCCGGCCAGGCGCCGTCGACCCAGGTGTCGCCGGCCCAGGCCGTGCCGCGCCAGGTGCCCCCGGACCACGCCGTCCCTGCCGAGGAGTCCGCGGCCCAGGTCGCGGCGTGCCAGGGGAGGCCGAAGATGTCACGCTCCCCGGTCAGCGGGATCCCGGCGTCCGGGTCGGCGATGAAGCCGCCGCCGCGCGCGGCGTCGAGCGAACCCGTGCCCGTGGAACGCGGGTGCTGCTGGGCGTAGCTCGGCACCCGGCCGTCCTTCACCTGCTCCATCGCGCCCTTGACGTCCAGGACGCCGGCGCCCTGCACGGGGCTGCCGTCGGCGCGCAGCCGATCGGCGTTGGCCCGGAGCACGCCCTTGACCTGGTCGGGGGTCAGCCCGGGGTCCTGCTGCAGCAGCAGGGCCGCGGCGCCGGAGACCACCGCTGCCGACTGCGAGGTGCCGCTGCCCCGGAACAGGCGGCCGGCGGCGTCGCCGGTGACCAGGCCCTCGGGGTGGCCGACGTCGGCGGAGGAGCCCGGGACGCGCAGGCTGACCACCGACTTGCCCGGGGCGAGCACGTCGGGCCGGCGTGCGTCGGTGCCGGAGTTCGTCCAGGCGCCGACCACGTGCTGGTCGCGGTTGTCGCTGCCGCGGTGGTCGCTGGACCCGACTGCGATGACGTACGGGTCGATCGCCGGCATGGTCAACGGCTGCGGGCCGCTCTCCCCGTCGTTCCCGGCGGCGACCACGACCACGATGCCGGCCCGCCAGGCGTTCTCCACCGCGTGGGCCAGCGGGTCCAGGAGCGCCGACTGCGTCGACTCGGTCCCGTAGGACAGGTTGAGCACCCGGATGTCGTGGCTGGCCCGGTTGGTGACCACCCAGTCGATCCCGGCGATCACCTGGGAGACGTCGACCGCACCGTCGGCCGCGCCGGCCTTGACGTTGACGATCCGCGCGTCGGGTGCCATCCCGACGAAGTACTGCTTGTCGTTCTCGGCGCCGACCGGCATCGCCGCGTCCCGGCCGGCGATGATGCCGGCCATGTGGGTGCCGTGCCCGTAGCCGTCGAGGTACCGGGTGTTCTCGGCCTGCGAGTCCAGCGACAGGTCCGGCCCGTTGACGACCTTGCCGGCTCCGTCCAGGCCGGGCACCGGGGTCACCCCGGTGTCGATGAGGGCGATGCCCACCCCGTGGCCGGTGAGCTTCTGCCTGCCGTTGTCCGGGTCGTTCTGGCTCCAGACGTTCTCCGCGCCGGTGGCCTTGGCGATGCTGTGCGTGGAACCCAGGTCGTGGTCGGCCTCCCACCTGCCGGTGGCCGACGACGCCTGCTCGTCCTCGTGGGTGTCGTCGTCGCCCCACTCCTGGTCCAGCGAGACCAGCTCCCCGTCCGGGGTGACGGCCCGCACGCCGTCCACGGCTGCGAGCGTCGCCAGCCGTGCCGCCGGCACCCGGGCCCGCAGCCCGCCGATGACGCCGAGCTGCTGGTCGACCACGCCGCCGAGGCGCACGACCTCGGCCGCGGTGGCATCTGCGGCCCCCTCGACGATGACCGGCACCAGTGCACCGGTGTCCGCGGCGGCGGGGGGAGCTCCGGTCATCCCGATCACGGTGGCCGATGCCACCGTCAGCGCGGCGCCGCGGGCGGCTCGCCGCCGCCATGCACCCGAGAGCTGTGGGCCTGTGTCCATGCACGCTGTCCTGTCCGTAGGTGTCGCGTTACGGGAGGAACAGTCGTTGGAGCGCAGCGTGAATGGCCAGCGACGCTGTGTGATCTCACTCGAACGAGGAGTCAAGGAAGACCGACAGGATGACGATGCGAGGCGCCGCTGTCGGGCTCAGCGGTTGCGGCGGACCCCGAAGACGATGTCCTCCCAGGCCGGGATGCGGGCCCGCGGGTCCTCGGCCTCGCCGTCGAGCAGCGAGCCCAGCACCGCGGTGTCCTGGCTGTCGGGGTCGACGTCGTCGTAGGCGCTGCGGCGCGGGGGCCCGCCGGCGGGGCCCTCGACCGGGACGTCGTCGACCGGGTCGCCGTCGGCGGGGACGGCGTCCCGTGCCTCGTCGTCCCGTGCCGCGTCGTGGCTCGTCTCGTCACCGGGCACCGCGTCGTCCCGTGCCTCGGCGTCCGGTCCCTGCTCGTCCTCGTCGGCCGGGGCGGCGTCGGGCTGCGCCGCACCCGCGGCGTCGGAGCCGGGGGCCGCGGAGCCGGGGACCACGGAGATGCCCCGTCGGGAGACCGGTGCGGCGGGCGGGCCGGCCGGGACGTCCGGGACGACCCGGACCAGCCGGGTGCCCTCGGCGAAGTCCATCGTGGTGGCGTCGACCGGCGTCACCGTGCGGGCCGGGATGTCGTGGGTCCAGCGGGTGCTGCCGGACTTCGCGCCGGCCTGCCAGTCGGCCTGGACCTGCCAGGTGCCGTCCTCCGTGCGGTGGGCGTCCCAGCTGACGGCCTCGAGGTCGGCGCCGAGCAGCCGCAGCCGCTCGGTCAGGAACTGCTCCAGGGGCACGCTGGGCGTGCCCTCGGACAGCCGCACCCGGGCGCTGCGGGCCTGCTCGGCGACCCGGGCGCGCTCCTGCAGCACCGGGTGGGCGAAGCGCATGATCCGCTCGACCCGGGTGCCGGAGGCGTGCGCCACCTGCTCGGGGGTCTCGCCGCCCCGGATCCGGGCCTGGATGACCCGCGGGGGCAGGTCGTCGGCCACCTCGGCCGGGGCCGGGCGCGGGGCCTCCACGCGGAGCGCCTGCCGCAACCGGTCGTCCACGGGCAGCTCGAAGCGCTCGCCGTCCGTCGAGTCGGGCGCGTCCGCGGCGAGCACCAGGTGCGTGCCGTCCTCGGAGAGCGCCACGAGGCGCAGTGAGCGCATGGGAGCGACCTCCAGGGGAGTCCGGCGCGGAGGGTTCGGCGCGGGGTTCGGCGCGGTTCGCAGACCGGGGCAACGCTAACGGCGCAGCCGCGGGCCCGCGCCGCCGACACGCCCGGTACGGCGCGTCGGCTCGACAACGAGGGCCGGGGCGTCCTCTCGCTCACCGGGAGGCCCGGTCGCCGCGTCCCGCCGCAGCGACCAGAATGGTCACCTCGGCAGCCTGCGGACCCGCCCGGCCACGAGCCGCGGGGACGGCGGGACAGCGAGCCGGCGCAGCGCGGCGCCGCACCACAGGACAGGGGAGGGGCACACGTGTGCGGCATCTCGGGTGAGGTCCGGTTCGACGGAGGCATCGCCGACATGGCGGCGGTCAGCGCCATGTGCGACCAGCTGCAGCGACGGGGGCCCGACGGCTCGGGCGGGTGGCAGGCCGGGCCGGTGGCGCTCGGGCACCGGCGGCTGAAGATCATCGACCTGACCGACGCGGGCGCGCAGCCGATGGTCGACGCGGAGCTCGGGCTGACGATGGTCTTCAACGGGATCATCTACAACTACAAGGAGCTGCGCGCCGAGCTGCAGGGCGCCGGCTACCGGTTCTTCTCCACCTCCGACACCGAGGTGGTGCTCAAGGCCTACCACCGGTGGGGTGCGGCCTGCGTCGAGCGCTTCCTGGGGATGTTCGCGTTCGCCGTCGTCGAGCGGGAGTCCGGCCGGGTGGTGCTGGCCCGTGACCGGTTCGGCATCAAGCCGCTGTACCTCAGCCGCGGGCCCGGGCGGCTGCGCTTCGCCTCCTCGCTGCCCGCGCTGGTGCGCGCCGGCGGGGTGGACACCAGCATCGACCCGGTCGCCCTGCACCACTACATGTCCTTCCACGCCGTCGTCCCGGCGCCGCGCACGATCCTGGCCGGGGTGGGCAAGCTGCCGCCGGCCACGGTGCGCACCTACGAGCCCGACGGCCGGGAGTCCGACTGGGAGTACTGGCGCCCGGTGCACGAGCGGCGGGCCGAGTTCGCCGGTCTGGACGCCGGGGAGTGGCAGGAGCGCGTGCTGGAGCAGCTGCGCGTGGCGGTGCGCCGGCGGATGGTCGCCGACGTCCCGGTGGGCGTGCTGCTGTCCGGCGGCATCGACTCCAGCCTCGTCGTCGGCCTGCTCGCCGAGGAGGGGCAGAAGGGCCTGGCCACGTTCTCCATCGGCTTCGAGGCCGTGGGCGAGCGGTCCGGGGACGAGTTCGCCTACTCCGACGTCGTCGCCGAGACCTTCGGCACCGACCACCACCGGCTGATGGTGCCCAGCGCCGACGTGCACGCCGGCCTCGACGGCGCGGTCGCGGCGATGAGCGAGCCGCAGGTCAGCCACGACGCGGTCGCCTTCTACCTGCTCTCCCAGCAGGTCAGCCAGCACGTCAAGGTGGTGCAGAGCGGCCAGGGCGCCGACGAGGTGCTCGCCGGCTACGACTGGTACCCGCCGCTGCAGGGCGTCCCGGCCGAGCAGGCCGTCGACGCCTACGCGCGGGTCTTCGTCGACCGGTCGCACGCCGAGCTGGCCACCCAGCTCGCCGACCGCTGGATGGTGACCGACGACGTCAGCCGGGCGCTGATCGCCGAGCACTTCGCCCGGCCCGGGGCGGAGACGACGCTGGACAAGGCGCTGCGCCTGGACTCGACGATCATGCTGGTCGACGACCCGGTCAAGCGGGTGGACAACATGACGATGGCCTGGGGCCTGGAGGCCCGCGTGCCGTTCCTGGACCACGAGTTCGTGGAGCTCGCCGCCGCCGTCCCGCCGGAGCTCAAGCTCGCCCACGGCGGCAAGGGCGTGCTCAAGGACGCCGCTCGCAGGGTCATCCCCGCCGACGTGATCGACCGGCCGAAGGGCTACTTCCCGGTGCCGGCGATCACCGACCTGCACGGCGACTACCTGGAGACGGTGCGCGCGGCGCTGCACGCACCCGAGGCCCGGGAGCGCGGCCTGTTCCGCGCCGACTACGTGGAGCAGCTGCTCGCCGACCCGAACGGCCACCGCACGACGCTGGGCGCCAACCAGCTGTGGCAGGCCGGGCTGCTGGAGCTCTGGCTGCAGCGGCACGGCATCCGCTGACCCGGCGGGCCGCGCGCACGGCGCGGCGGAGGACGGCACCTCCGAGGCGTCTGCTCCACTCGGGACCGACGGACGGCGTGGTCCGGCGCGGCACCCCGCCGCGCCGCCCGCCCCCGTCCCCGTCCCCGACCGAGGAGGTGCCATGACCGACGTCCTGCGCCCCACCGGGCTGCCCACCGAGGTGCGCCTCGCCGTCGCCGAGATCGCCGGTGCCCCCGGCGCCTGGTGCCCCACCCTGGCGCCGACCGGGGACCGGGTGGCCTACGTCAGCGACCGCTCCGGCGTCCCCCGGCTGGAGGTCGCCGCGCTGGACCAGCAGACCCCGCCGGCGGTGCTGTCGGGTGCCGAGGAGGAGGTCGTCTCGGTCGCCTGGTCCCCGGACGGCGGGTGGCTGGCCTACCTGGTCAGCCCCGGCGGGTCGATCTGCGCGCAGCTGTGGGCCGTCCGGCCCGACGGCACCGAGCGGCACCTGGTCGCCGGGGAGGACCCGCGGGCCACCGTCTTCGCCGGCGGGTGGACCGCGGCGGCGGGCCACTACGTCTGCTCGATCGCCCCCGGCGACGGCCCGGGCGCCGACGTCGTCCTGGTCGACGTGGTCAGCGGGGCGCACCGCACCCTGGCCACCGGCGGCTTCCTCGCCGTCACCGCCGTCTCCGCCGACGAACGGACGGTGCTGGCCCGGCGGGGTCCGCGCGGGCACCGGCACGTCGTGCTGGTCGACGTCGCCACCGGCACCCAGCGGCGGGTCATCCCGCTCGGCGCCCCCGGCGGCGGCGCCTCCGAGGACGGCCGGTTCGCCCCGGACGGCTCCGCGGTCTTCCTCCGCGCCGCGCTCCCGGCCCGGCCCGGGCTGCCGCGCAGTGACCGCACCGGGCTGGTCCGCGTCCCGCTGGACGCCGATCGGCAGCCGGGCCCGGCTCAGGTGCTCGTCGCCCGCCCCGACGCCGACCTGGAGTCCTACGCGGCGCGCGCCGACGGCACGGTGCTGTGCGTCTGGAACGCCGACGGGGTCACCGAGCTGGAGCTGCGGGACCTCGCCGGCGGCGGCCTGGTGCGCGCCGTGCCGCTGCCGCAGCCGGTCATGCCCGGCTGGTCGCTGTCGGCCGACGGCGGCACGCTGCTGGCCGAGCTGAGCGGCCCGACCTCGCCCCGGTCGCTGTGGTCGGTCGCGCTGGACGCCGACCGGGAGCCGGTGCCGCTCCCGAGCACGCCCCGCCGCCCCGACCCGCACCTGCTGGTGACGCCGGTCCGGCTGCGCTACGCGGCCGCCGACGGCACCGAGCTGGACGGCTGGCTCTACACCCCGCCGGAGGCCGCCGGCCCCAACCGCACGGTGGTGAGCTTCCACGGCGGCCCGGAGGGGCAGGAGCGCCCGGACTACCACCCGGTGGCGCAGTCGCTGGTCGCGGCCGGGCTGACCGTCTTCGCCCCGAACGTGCGCGGCTCGGGCGGGCACGGTGCCGCGTTCATGGCCGCCGACGACCTCGCCGCCCGGGAGGGGTCGTTCACCGACGTCGTCGCCACCGTCGAGCACCTGGTGGCCGAGGGGATCGCGCTGCCCGGCCGGGTCGGCGCGCACGGCTGGTCCTACGGCGGCTACCTGACGCTGGTGGCGCTCACCCGCTGGCCGGACCTGTTCGCCGCCGGCGCCACGCTGGCCGGGATGAGCGACCTCCGCACGTTCTTCGCGGGCACCGAGCCGTGGATGGCAGCGGCCTCGGTCACCGAGTACGGCGACCCGGTGACCGACCGGGACATGCTGGCCGCGATCTCCCCGATGACCGTGCTGGACCGGCTGCGGTCGCCGGTGCTGCTCACCCACGGCGACCGGGACACCAACGTGCCGGTGCTGGAGTCGATCCAGGCGCACCAGGAGCTGACCGCGCTGGGCGCGCCGGCCGAACTGCTCCTCCTCCGGGGCGAGGGTCACACGATCGTGGGACGGGAGAACGTGCTGCACCTGTCGGAGCGGGTCGCGGAGTGGTTCGATCGCTGGCTGTGACCCCGCGATGAACGACGCCTCCGGCGTCTTCGCGCGCTACCCGGGCTCGGCGGACGACGAGGCGGTGGGCGCCGCCGGGGCGCTCCGGCCGGCCTACCGCTCCGTCGTCCCGGCGTTCGACGGGCTGGGCGCCGCCGGGATCGGCGCGGTCGTCGACGCGGTGGACCGGGAACGCCGGTCGCGCGGGGTGGTGACCGGCAGCTACGTCGACGGCCGGCTGATGGAGCGGCCGTTGCCGTTCTGCCCGGTGCCCCGCGTCCTCCCGGCCGCCGACTGGGCGCACGTGGCCCGCGGCGCCGAGCAGCGGCACCGCGCGCTGAACGCCTTCCTCGCCGATGTCCACCGCCCGGCCGGACGGCGGCGCACCGACCCCGACCGGCACCCCGAGGCCGTGCGCGCCGGGATCGTCCCGGCGTGGGTCGTCGCGGCCAGCCCCGCGTTCCGCGCGTCGGCGGCGGACCTCGCCGTGCCCGGCCAGCAGCGGGTCACCGTCGCTGGTCTGGACCTGGTGCACGGTCCGCGGGGCTGGGTGGCGGTGCGGGACAGCCTGCGGACGCCGTCCGGCCTGGGGCACGCGCTCAGCGACCGGGTCAGCGGCCGTGCTGCCCTGCCGGAGCTGCACGCCGCGGCCGATGGGCTCGTCGACCCGGCCGCGGCGGTGCCGCTGCTGCGGGCGGCACTGGCCGAGGCCGCACCGCCGGCGTGCTCGGGCGTCCCGCAGCTGGCCCTGCTCTCCGAGGGGCCGCAGAGCCCGGGCTGGTTCGAGCACCGGGTGCTGGCCGAGGCGCTGGGCGTCCCGGTCGCCACGCCCGACGCGCTCTGGCCGGCGCGTGGTGGTGGGGTCGAGGTGCAGGTGGACGGGCAGCGGCTGCGGGTCGACGTCCTGCACCTGCGGATCGACGAGGCGGGGCTGGCCGCGCACCTGACGCCGTGCGGCACGCCGCTGGGCGTGCTGCTCCGGGCCGCCGTGCGCGACGGGCAGCTGGCGCTGGCCAACGTCCCCGGCAACGGGGTGGCCGACGACGAGGCCGCCTACCGGTACGTGCCGGAGCTGATCCGGTTCCACCTCGGTGAGGAGCCGGTGCTGGGCACCGTGCGCACCTGGCTGCTGGCCGACGAGGCGGACCTCGCCGAGGTGCGCGACCGGCTGCACGAGCTCGTCGTGACGCCGGTCCGCGGGTACGGCGGGCGCGGAACGGTGGTCGGGCCCCGCTGCTCGGCGGCCGAGCTCGCCGAGCTGCAGGCGGAGGTGGCCGCCACCCCGCACCGCTTCATCGCCCAGGAGCCCCTCGAGGTCTCCACGGTGCCCACCCTCGTCGACGGCGCCCTGGTGCCGCGGGAGGCCGGGCTGCGGGTGTCCACCGTCGCCGGTGCGGTCACCCGCGCGCTGCCCGCGCCGTGGACCCGGGTGGCGCTGACCGAGGGGTCCACCGCACTGGACGGCAGCAAGGACACCTGGCTCCTGCCGCCTGGCTGAGGAGCGGTCGGCGCCTCGCACGTGGTGTTCACCGCGGTTGGAGCAGGCGCCAGGCGGTCCAGGCGCTGCTGACCATGTCGTGCAGGTCGAACCGGGCCCGGAAGCCCAGCTCGCGCTCGATCCGGCCGACCGCGGCGACCACGCTGGCCGGGTCCCCGGGCCGGCGGCCGGCCACCTCGGGGGTGGTGTCGGCCCCGGTCACCTCGGCGACCACGCGGAGCACGTCGCGGACGCTGCAGCCGGTCCCGGTGCCGACGTTGTAGGTGCCGCCCGGCGAGCCGGCGGTCAGCGCCCGCGCCGCGGCCAGGTGCGCGGCGGCGACGTCGGAGACGTGCACGTAGTCCCGCACCCCGGTGCCGTCGGGGGTGGCGTGGTCGTCGCCGAACACCACCGGCGCCCGGCCGGCGTCCAGGGCGGCGAAGACCATCGGCACCAGGTTGGCCGCACCGGTGTCGCCGAGCCGGGGCTGCACGGCGCCGGCCACGTTGAAGTACCGCAGCGAGGTGGCCGCCAGCCCGTGGGCGGTGGCGCAGTCGCGCAGCACCCACTCGCTGACCAGCTTGGTCTGCCCGTAGGGCGACAGCGGCCGGCACGGGACGTCCTCGGTCACCGGGTCGGTGTCGGGGGCGCCGTAGACCGCGGCGCTGCTGGAGAAGACGATCCGGCCCACGCCCGCGGACCGGCAGCTCTCCAGCAGCGAGACCAGGCCCTCGACGTTCTCGGCGAAGTACCGCAGCGGGTCGGCGACCGACTCCGCCACCGCCTTCTTGCCGGCCACGTGCACCACGCCCTGCACCGCGTGCTCGCCCAGCACCCGGTCCACCAGCGCGCGGTCGCGGACGGTCCCGACGACCAGCGGCACCCCGGGCAGCTGCTCCAGTCGGCCGGCGTCCCCGCTGGACAGGTCGTCGAGCACCACCAGCGACTCACCCGCGGCGGCCATCGCCTGCACCACGTGCGACCCGATGTACCCGGCGCCGCCGGTGACCAGCCAGGTCATGCCCGGCCCGCCGCGAGCTCCGCGGGCAGCACCGAGCGCGCCGCCGGCCCGGCCAGCAGCACCTCGAGCAGCTCCGCCAGGGCGGTGCGCATCCCGGCCTCGCCGCCGAACTGGAAGCCCAGCTGCGTCCGGTAGCAGGCGCACGCGTCGGCTCGCCGATCGGGCAGCTGCGGCAGCGCGACCGGTGACAGCCCGGCGGGGAGCGCGGCACCGGGGACGGCGTCGGGCTCCCGCAGCACGTAGGGGCTGTCCCGCCACCACAGCACCGGCCGGTCCAGCGAGGCCACCGCGCGCAGCACCTGCAGGTGGTCGACGTGGCCACCGAGCGCCTGCGGGGCCAGCCACAGGTCGGCGTCCCGGCCGGCGAGCTGATCGGCGACGTCGCGCCAGACGTCGTCCCCGGGGTGCACGCCGGCGAACAGGTCCGGTGCGCTGGTGTAGCCGCGGTGCGGTGCCTCGGGCAGGTCCAGGTCGACCGCCGTCGCCCCGAGCACGGCGACCGCCGCGGCGTTCTCCGCCCGGCGCAGCGCCAGGTAGTCGACGTCGGGGGGAAGCCCCTTGTCCAGCTGGCAGGCCAGTGCGAAGCCCGTCGGGTCGGGCACGCTGCGGGTGAAGCAGGTGAGCACGGTGACCTCGTGGCCCGCGTCGGCCAGCGCCGCCAGCGTGGCGCCGGCGGAGAATGCGGCGTCGTCCAGGTGCGGGCTGACCGCGAGCACGCGCATCAGAGCAGGTGTGCCGCGGACCGGAACCGGCAGGACGGGTCCACCGTGGCCGGCGCGCTCCAGTCCAGGTCCGGTGCGGTGCCGGCCAGCTCGGTGCAGACGGCGTCGATGCTGCGCGCCAGCACCGGCCAGGAGTACAGCCGGCGCACCTCCTCCAGCGCGGTGGTGGCCAGCCGGGCGCGCAGGTCGGCGTCGGTGAGCAGCCGGTCCAGCTCCTTGCGCAGGCCCGCGACGTCCCCGGGTTCGTGCAGCAGCCCGTTCTCCTCGTGCCGCAGGCAGTCCACGACGCCGACGCTGTCGGTGCTCACCGTGGGCAGGCCGCTGGCCATCGCCTCCAGCAGGGTGTTGCTGAACCCCTCGCTGTAGGTCGGGCTGACGAAGACGTCGGCGGTCCGGTAGACCGCCGGCGCCTCGTCCGGGGGCACGTAGCCGAGGAAGGTGGTGCGCCCGTCGGCGCGGGCCTTCGCCTCGTCCAGGTCCGGGCCGATGCCGGACACCACCAGCCGGACGCCGTCGGGCAGCGCCTCGAGCAGGTCCAGCACGCCCTTGCGCCGGTCGACCCGGCCGTGGAACAGCAGCACCGGCGGGTCGGCCAGGCTGCCGAGCGGCCGGTCGCCCGGGGTGAACCGGGTGGTGTCGGTCGCGCCGGGCACGATCGTGAACCGCGCCGGGTCGGTGCCCAGGTTGCCCACGACCTCGTCGCGGAAGCTGGCGCTGCCGATCAGCACCGCGCCGGCGTGGTCCAGCACGGTGCGCATGGCCTCGGCGTGCGTGGTGCAGCAGGTGCCCACCCAGTGCCCGTCCCCGCCCTGGATGCTGACCAGGTTCGGCAGGCCGGTCCGCCGGGACGCCTCCAGCACCGCCAGGCCGGGCGGGTAGCCGTACTGGGCGTGCAGCACGTCGAAGGGCCGCTGCTCGTGCAGCTCGACGACGGTGCGCACGATCTCGGCGATGTCGCCCTCCCAGTCGGCCGGGACGACGGTCTCGCCCCGGCTGGGCAGGGCGTGCACCTCGACGCCCGCCGGCACCCGGTCGGCCGGCGGCAGGCCGCCGCCGTAGACCCGGGTGCCCGCCTCGTCGTCCCGGTACTGGCTGACCAGCGTCACCTCGTGGCCGAGCGCCACGAGCTCGCGGAGCAGGTTCTCCGCGTAGACGCTCATCCCGCTGACCGCCGGCCAGTAGCGGCGGCTGACGAAGCAGATCCTCATGACTCGGCCTTCCGCAGGAGCTCGATGGAGCGGGGCACCATGTGGTGCGCCCGGTGGCCGTCCCGGGACAGCTCGAGCGTCACCAGCCGGTCGTAGCCGGTGTCGCGGAGCGCGCCGAGCACGGCGGGCAGGTCGACGTCGCCCTCGTCCAGGGGCAGGTGGTCGTGCACGCCGCGGCGCATCCCCTCGACGGCGACCGTCCCGAGCTGCCCGGCGAAGGCGGTCACCGCCTCCTCGGGGGCGTACCGGCCGCTGACCACGCAGTGCCCCGTGTCCAGCGCCAGGGTCAGCCCGGGCACCTCGGCGGCGAGCCGGGCCCAGTCGTCGGCGTCCTCGACGAGCATCCCCGGCTCCGGCTCGACGGCCAGGTCGTAGGAGCGCCCGCCGTGGCTGTCGACCAGGGCCCGGACGCCGTCGACCAGCCAGCGCTCCGCGTCGTCCCGGCCGACCCCCGGCTGGGGCACGCCGGCCCAGAAGCTCACCGCCTCGGCCTGCAGCACCTCGGCCAGGTCGCAGGCCAGCCGCAGGTAGGCCAGCCGGCGGGCGCGGCCCTCGGCGGTGGGGTTGACCAGGGTCGGCTCGTGCTTCACCCGCGGGTCGAGCAGGAACCGGGCGCCGGTCTCCACGACCACGCCGAGCCCGAGGGCGTCGCAGCGCGCCCGCACCCGCTCGGCCTGGGCGAACGCGTCGTCGGCGAAGGGGTCCAGGTGCACCACGTCGAGGGTCAGGGCCACCCCGGCGTAGCCCGTGTCGGCGAGGAAGGACAGCGCGTCGTCCAGCCGGTGGGAGGTCAGCCCGTTGGTGTTGTAGGCGTAGCGCAGCTTCATGCTGCCGCCAGGGCCGCGACGTGCCGGCCGGGCTCGCGGTAGAGCGCGTACAGCGCGCCCACCACCCGGTCGGCGCCGGCCCGGTCGAACCAGGCCGGCCCGCCGAGCCGCTCCTCGGCCGCCGCGGTCAGGTGCACCCGCGCCCAGCCGCCCGGGTCGGCGCCCACGACGGCGAGCCCGGCGCCGGGGCCCTCCCGCTCCAGCAGCCGCTGCACGCCGCGCTCGCCGATCCGGCCGTAGGACATCGTCTCGGCCTCCAGCCCCGGCACCAGCACCTTCGCCGCGACCGCCTCGCCCCGCGAGGGCTGCAGGTCGACCAGCACGTCGAACCCCTCGGCGGTGAGCGCGCCGACGGGGTCCCCGGCGCTGCGGGTGGGCAGGTCGGTGAGCGCCACGGTGCGCCGCCGGGACAGCACCGACCCCTGCAGCAGCTCGACCAGCCGGTCGGTGCCCAGCCGGGTCCAGGCCAGCATCGCCTGCAGCGCCCGGTCCTCCTCGACCATCCGCTCCGGCGGGTGCCCGCGCAGCCACTGGTCCAGGTAGCCCGGCGGGGTCGCGGCCGCGACGGCGTCCAGCGGCCCGTGCATGAAGGCCTTGCGGCTGCGGGCGGCGGCGAACTCGAACAGCGCCTTGCGGACGGCGGCGTCCCGGTCGGGGGAGGCGGCCTCTCCACAGGCGGTGACCATCATCGGGGCCGGCTCCGAGCCGTCCCGCGAGCAGCCGACCGCGTAGACGTCGACGACGCCGTGCTCGGTGCTCGCCAGCTTGACCAGGACGTCGATGCCCGCGGCGTCCAGCCGGTCGAGCAACGCCAGCGCATCCGGGTCGCGCAGCCCGGCCAGGTCCAGCACCACGCCCTGGTCCAGCGCCCGGAAGGTGGTGGCGTTGCCGTCGCGCTGCAGCAGCTCCAGCAGCGCGTGCGAGACCGCCCGGTCGGCGTCGAAGGCGGCGCCCTGCCCGTTGGTGAGGACCGTGGTGAGCCAGCCGCCGGGGGGCGGGTCGCCGGGGAGCTCCTCGGGGGCGGAGACCACCAGCTCGGCGGGGACGAGCACCTGCTCGCCGTCCCGGGTGCGCGTCATCGGCAGCCACTGCAGCGGCCGGTCGTCGTCGTAGAGGCTGCCGGCTTCCAGGCACAGCGTGCGCGGGTCGGCCACCCGGTCGCGGCCCTCGGTGCGGGCCAGCTCGCGGTAGGAGCCGTGCACCCGGTCCAGCCCGGCGTGGGCGCGGATGGACAGCGCCATCTCCGCCATCTCGCCCAGCGCACCGGTGCGCGCCTCCTCCCGGGTCGCGCCGTAGCCCAGCCCGCTGCCGCCGGGGTGTGCCGGGGAGGAGCTGAGGAAGGCGCTGTGCAGCGGCACGTCGAGGGAGTCCAGCCCCTCGATGGCGAACTCCTCGACCCCCGGTGGGAACGAGTCCAGGTAACGCTGCGCGGTGCTCACAGCTCGGCCAGCGGGATCGGCGCGGCGTCCGGCCGCCGGGACAGCAGCCGCTGCACCAGGTGGACGACGTGGTCGGTGGTCACGCCCGGCACCAGCTCGAACGGCGTGGCGACGGTGCCGAACTCCAGCTCGGCGACCACCGCCAGGTACTCCCGCAGTTCCCCGTGCGACAGGGGGATCTGCGCGTGGAACGCCTTGTGCGCGCTCAGCCCGACGGGGTGGCCGTCGCCGTCCAGGTCGACCTTCAGCGAGTCGCCGCAGAACAGCACCCCGCGGCGGGTGTCGTGCAGCACCGAGTGCCCGGGGAAGTGGCCGCCGGTGCGGTGCAGGGTGAGGTCGGGGGCCAGCTCCAGCACGTCGTCGGCCGGCCAGGTGACCCGGAAGGCCTTGGTCCACTCCAGGTCGCGCACCCCGACGCACACGGTGCCCGGCTCCAGCTCCAGCTGCAGCTGCCACAGCGCGCCGTAGCCGTGCACGTGGCTGGACGCCAGCACATCGAAGCCGCCCAACTCACGTGCCATCCGGCGCAGCTCGGCCAGCATCTCGGGCGTGTACCAGGGGGCGCACTCGAAGCCGACCAGCCCGGCGTCGGTCTCGATCACCCAGCCGCGGCTGTCCAGCCCGAACCGCGGCTCGGTGAAGAACTCGGTGATGCCGGCGACCGCGGTGGGCCGCCAGGAGCCGATCACCAGCTCGTCGGCCTGCTTCGGCGTCACGAACTCGAAGCCGTGCTCGGGCAGGGCGTTGCGCACGTCGGCGCACACCGGGCAGACCTGCGGGCCGGGCGCCGGCCAGCGCTGCCAGTGCCCGCAGTGGGTACAGGCGAAGGCGGGCAGGTCGGGCAGCAGGCCGCGGTAGGGGTTGGTGGCGGGTTCGGGGTTCACGCGGGCAGCTCCTCTCGGATCGTCGTCGACGGGCGTGCGGTGGCCCGGCCCAGCGCGGTGACCAGCAGCCGGTGGAGGGCCAGGTCGCGGGCGGCCGGGTACGGCCAGGGGCCGGTGCCGGCGACCGCGGCGCCGAAGCCGGCGAACTGCGCGCTGAACGGGTCGGTGCCGGCGAACGGGACGTCGACCGGCTCGGGGCGGAACAGCGTCAGCGACCCGCCGGGGGTCTGGCCCATCGTGTCCACGGCGACGGCCGTGCCCCGGGTCCCGACGACCTCCAGCCGGCGGCGGGGGAGGGCGTCGGGGCAGTTGTAGGCCACGTGCAGGTCGACCAGCACGCCGCCGGCGGTGCGGCCGATGAGCAGCGCGCCGTCGTCGACCGGGTAGCGCTGCACCCGGCGCTGCAGCAGCGCGGTGAGCTCGGCGACGTCCTCGCCGAGCAGGACGCCGGCCAGGTCCAGGCCGTGCGGCGCCAGGTCGATCGCGGCGCCGCCCCCGGCGCGGGCGGGGTCGATGCGCCAGTTGTCGTGCGGCCGGCCGTCGGGTGACCAGTCGGCCGGCAGCCAGCAGCAGTACACGACCCGGACGGCGGTGACCGTGCCGAGCTCGGGCACCAGCTCGCGCAGCCGGACGTGCGCCGGGTGCCAGCGCTGGTCGTAGGCGGTGCCGAGCAGCACGCCGGCCCGGTCGGCCGCGGCGACGGCGGCCTCGGCGTCGGCGAGGTCGGCGGCCAGCGGCTTCTCGCACAGCACCGCCACCCCGGCGGCGGCCGCGGCCTCGACGACCTGCCGGTGCGCGGAGTTGGGCACCGCCACGTAGACCGCGTCGAGCCCGGGGGTGGCCAGGAAGGCGGCCAGGTCGGTCGTCGCGGGTGCGTCGGTGGGCATCCGGGCCATCGCGCCCGGGTCCCGGTCGTGCAGGGCCACCAGCCGGGCGCCGGGCACCTGCCGCAGCGCGGGGACGGCGTGGTCGCGCGCCACCCAGCCGCAGCCGGCCACCCCCCAACCGACGCTGCTCACCACTGCTCCGGCAGGTCGACGAGCAGCCGGCGGCGGGCGGCGTCGGCGGGCAGCGGCTCGGGCCAGCGGGCCGGCAGGTGCCCCGACCGGGGGCCGTACTCGGCGGCGTAGCGCTCGCTGGGCCAGCGGAGCTCGCCGTCGACGTAGAGCGGGTTGGGCCGCAGCGGACCGAGCGGGTCGCCCAGGTCCTGCGGGGCCGGCCCGCGGAGGTCGCCGGCGACCAGGCCGATGGCCTCGCTCCGGGTCAGCTCCCGGGCCGCGGCCGGGCGCGGCGGGCGCCCGGCCAGCAGCGCGGCGGTGAGCTCGGCGTCGTCGTAGAGCACGGTGGCCCCGAGCAGCCGGGCGTACTCGGCCGGGGCCAGGGGCTCGCCCGCGGAGACCGTGTCGGCGACGTGGGCGTGGCCGACGACGACCGTCCCGCCCGGGCCGGCCAGCGCGTGCATCGCAGCCGCGGCCGCGGGCTTGTCGCGCAGGAAGTAGAAGGCGTCGTGGCAGGTGACGTACGCGGGACGGGGCACCTGCAGGTCCGGTAGGGCGGTCAGGTCGGCGCAGACGTAGCGGGCCCCGGGGCAGACGAAGCGCTGGGCCAGCCACAGCTTGGACCAGACGACGTCCAGGCCGAGGAGGTCGCGCACCCCGCGGCGGGAGAGCTCGCGCAGCTGGGTGCCGACCCCGCAGGCCACGTCCACCACCGGCCGGTCCCCGGGCCAGTGCTGGCCGAGCAGTGCCAGGCCGGCGAGGTGGGTCGGATCCGACCAGCGGTGGGCGAAGTAGTCGCCGACCCGGCCCATGCCGAGCAGGTCCATCGCCTCACGGAGGCTCCGTGCCGCCGGCACCCGCGCCAGCTGGGCCTCCGGCGGTGGCGGCTCGGACCACCAGTCGTCGGCGTCGGCGAACAGGGCGACCCGGGCCCGGTCGACCTCCCCGGCGGCGAGCAGCCCGGCGACCCGGTCGCGCAGCTCCTCCCGGCCCGCGCGGGCGAACGGGATGCCGTCCACGACCGGCACCCCGGCCGTGGTCACGCCGGTGGGCACCGGAGCCGCCTTCGTGTTCACAACCCGGCCGCGGCGAGCACGTCGAGGTGGAAGGACTGCACCGGCCCGGCGTGCACGAGCTCCAGGTCGTCGAGCGCCTGCGCGGCGGTGAACGCCGCCGCCCGGGCGTGGTGGTGCACCTGCAGCACCCGGTCGAGCACGTCGGCGGCGTGGAAGGCCTGCGACCCGGGCGCGACGGCGTTGGCCCGCAGCCGCAGCACCTCTCGCAGCCGGTCCGCCAGCGGAGCCGGCAGCCCGGCGAGCTCCCGCTCCTCCAGCGTGCCGATCACCCGGTCCAGCGCGCTGCCCAGCAGCACCTCCCCGGCGAAACCGGCGTCGGGCAGCACCACGTTGTGCAGGTGGTGGGCCAGACCGACCAGGAACGGGGCGACCGGGTCCGCGCCCACGAGCGGGGCCAGCAGGCAGCCGTAGACGGCGACGGTGAAGCAGTGGTCGCCGTGGCTCTCCGGCGGCTCGACGACCACCCGAGGCTTGCCGGGGCTGGTGGCCCCCGCCCGCGGTTGGGCGTTCAGCGACACCACCAGGGACGGCGGCGCACCCCCGCCGGGCAGCGGGGCCAGGCACTCGCGCAGCCGGCCGGCCAGGTCGCCGTCGAGCGGCCCGGCGACCTCGTCGAACGCCCGCCGCAGCACCGTCACGGCCTCGTCGTCCGACAGCCCGGCGGAGGTCAGCACCGACGCGTCGACGCCGGCCAGCCGCACCCGGGCGACGGCGGCCGCGGTCTCGGTCAGCGCCACCGACCCGGCGTCCTCGCCGGCCACCAGCCGGGCCCAGGACCGGGAGAACGCCTGCTCGGCCAGCGAGCCGGGGGCCGTGGCCGTGCGGACCCGCTTGGCGTCACCGATCCCGGCCAGCAGGGGACGCAGCGCCCCGAGGGACGACAGCCCGACCGCCGTCCCCGTCGTCGTCGCCGTCACCGGGAGCCGGGGTCCGCGTCGCTCCCCGCCTGCGCCGCACCGCTGCTCAGCCAGTCCATCAGGACCGACTCCTGCCGGTGCATCGCGTGCTCCGGGGTGCTGCCGTCGGCGGTGATCGGCGCCTTGAAGAACCAGCCCAGGTGGTCCTGCACACCGCCCTCGCCACGCTGCTGGGCGAGGTCGACCAGCCGGGCGATCTCGACCGCGAGCGGCGCGGCCAGGATCGAGTCCCGGCACTGGAAGTCGACCTTGATCTGCATCCGCTGGCCGAGGAAGCCGACCAGGTCGATGGCGTCCCAGGCCTCCTTCTGGTCACCCCGCGGCCGGTAGTAGTCGATCCGGACGACGTGGTCCTCGACCGGGTAGCCCAGGATCGAGTCCAGCACCTTGCCCTTGGTCTGCAGCTTGCTCTCCAGGGACGCCGGGTCGTCGAGGGCCAGGCCGTCCCGGTTGCCCAGGATGTTCGTCGAGTACCAGCCCTCGACGGTCAGCGCGCGGCTGCGGAAGGCCGGCGCGAGCACCGTCTTCATCATCGTCTGGCCGGTCTTGCCGTCCTTGCCCGCGATCGGCACGCCGCGCTGCTCGGACAGCTGCACCAGGGCCGGTACGTCGGCCGACAGCGACGGGGTGAAGTTGGCGTAGCCGACGCCCTCGCAGATGGCCGCGTAGGCGTAGACCATCGAGGGGGTGATCGACCGGTCGTCGGCGTCCAGCCCGGCCTCGAAGGCCTCCGGCGTCTGCAGGGCGGCCGCCGCCGGGTCGGGCCAGCGCTCGGTGGAGGCGAGGTTCATCAGCACCAGCCCGTCGAGCTGCTGCTCCTCGCGGAACCGACGCAGGTCGGCGCGGACGGCGTCGGCCTGGGCGCGCCGGCCCTCGGCCAGCACGACGTTGCCGCCGGTCACGTTGCGGCAGAAGTCGGCGTCACCGGCGGCCGGCCACGGGGTGAGCGTCGACAGCAGCGGCTCGGCCTGCTGCAGCTGGCGGGCGTCGAGCACGCCGTGCTGCTCGGCGGCCTTGTAGAGGTCGGAGCCGTCGAGGTCCCAGCCGCCGACGACCAGGTCGTCGTAGTGGGCCAGGCCGGTGGCCTCCTCCACGGGGACGTCGCCGATGGTCAGGCCGGCCAGCGGGAGGCCGTCGGCGGCGACGGCGCCCAGCCGGAGCAGCTCGAGGCCGGCGACCGCGGTGGTCGCGACCGCACCTCCGAGCCCGACGATGGCGATGCCGACGCGGCGGGGGGACTGTGTCACGGGAGCTCCTCGGCGATCAGGGCTCCGGCTGCGTCCCGGGGCCTGTGCCGAGACTCACACGGCCAACCGGATGGTGCGACCAGAAGATGGCGCGCAATCGAGTGGCGTCGTCGTCGGTCACCGCGACGCTCGCCCCACGTCTGGAGGGTGCCGCACCTCGTTCCCGGGGCATGACCGCAGGTGAGCGGCGTGCGCGGCGCCGGACGCCGGTGCGGCCGCAGGCCGGCCGGTCGACCGACACGCCCATCCGACGACACGCCGGAACCGGGACCGCACAGCCGGTCACGGGTGGTTCCGGCGCGCTCGTCGGCTCGGCACTCCGAGACGCGGGACGTCCCCTGAGGCGCAGGGCAGCGGGAGGCGCGGGCGGCCTCGAGGCGCGGGACAGCGTGGGGATGTGGGGTTCGCCCGGGGCCCGGGGCCCGGGGCGCGGGGCAGCTGCAGGCGCGGGGGTGCGGGGCCGCCATGAGGTGCGGGCCGCTGTAGGGGCGGGGCAGCCGTGAGGTGGGGGCAGCGCGGAGGTGCGGCCCGCTCCGAGGCGCAGGGCAGTCAGCGGCGCAGGGCAGTCAGCGGCGCAGGGCAGTCGCAGGCGCAGGGCAGCGTCGGGGCTGCCGTGCGCCGGGTCGGTCGAGCGGGCCGGCCCGCGCCCGGGAGGGGCGAGCCGGCCCCGGGGTCAGAGGCGCTCGACCACGTGCTCGATGCAGGCGGTCAGTGCGCTGACGTCGTCGGGGTCGATCGCCGGGAACATGCCGACCCGCAGCTGGTTGCGGCCCAGCTTGCGGTACGGCTCGACGTCGACGACGCCGTGGGCCCGCAGCGTCTTCGCGACCAGCGCGGCGTCGACCGACTCGTCGAAGTCGACGGTGCCGACGACGAGGGAGCGCTGCTCGGGGTCGGCGACGAACGGCGAGGTGTAGGAGGTCTTCTCCGCCCACCCGTACAGCCGGCTCGAGGACTCCTCGCTCCGCGCCACCGCACCCGACAGCCCGCCCAGGCCCAGCATCCAGTCGATCTGGTCGGCGAGCAGGAACAGCGTGGCGACCGCGGGGGTGTTGTACGTCTGGTCCTTGCCGGAGTTGTCCACGGCGATCGACAGGTCCAGGAAGCCCGGGACCCAGCGGTCGGTGGCCTTGATCTCGGCCACCCGCTCCAGGGCCGCAGCCGACATCAGCGCGATCCACAGGCCGCCGTCGCTGGCGAAGGACTTCTGCGGGGCGAAGTAGTAGACGTCGGTCTGCGCGACGTCGACCGGCAGCCCGCCGGCACCGGAGGTGGCGTCGATGAGCACCAGGGCGTCGGCGTCGATGCCCGAGGGGCGCGTGACCGGCGCCATGACCCCGGTCGAGGTCTCGTTGTGCGCCCAGGCGTAGGCGTCGACGCCGGCCTCGGCGGTCGGCAGGGCCAGCGACCCGGGCGCGGCCTTGGCGATCACCGGGGCGTCGAGGAACGGCGCCTCGGCGACCCCGGAGGCGAACTTCGCGGAGAACTCGCCGAAGCTGCCGTGGGCGCTGCGCCGCCGGATCAGGCCGATGGTCGCGGCGTCCCAGAACGCCGTCGTCCCGCCGTTGCCGAGCACCACCTGGTAGCCGTCGGGCAGGTCGAAGAGCTGGGACAGGCCCTCCCGGACCCGGCCGACCAGGTTCTTCACCGGCGCCTGCCGGTGGGAGGTGCCCATCAGGCCGGCCCCGTCGGTCGCCAGGGCCTGCAGCGCCTCGGGGCGGACCTTGGAGGGGCCGCACCCGAAGCGCCCGTCCCGGGGGAGCAGTTCGGTCGGGATGGTGATCGTCATGGCGTCGTCCTCAGGTCGTGCGGACGGCCCCGGTGCCGGGGCCCGCCGCGAGCTTGCGAGAAGTGGGGGCAGCGGGTCGTGCTACGCGGTGATCGAGGTGGGCTGGATGGTGTCCCAGCCCGCGACGTCCTCGGGCTTGCGCGGGTCGGGGCCGATGTAGCGGGCCGACGGGCGCACCAGTCGCCCGGTGTTCTTCTGCTCGAGGATGTGCGCGCTCCAGCCGGCGGTGCGCGCGCAGCTGAACATCGAGGTGAACATGTGGCTGGGCACCTCGGCGAAGTCCAGCACGATCGCGGCCCAGAACTCGACGTTGGTCTCGATCGGACGGTCCGGACGGCGCTCGCGCAGCTCGGCGAGGGCGGCCTTCTCCAGGGCGAGCGCGGCCTCGAAGCGGGGTGCGCCCAGCTCCTCCGCGGCCCGGCGCAGCACCCGGGCGCGGGGGTCCTCGGCGCGGTAGACGCGGTGCCCGAAGCCCATCAGCCGGTCACCGGAGTCGAGCAGGTCCTTGACGTACTTCTCGGCGTCCCCGGAGGCCTCGACGCCGTCCAGCATGTGCAGCACCCGGGAGGGGGCGCCGCCGTGCAGCGGGCCGGACATCGCGCCGATCGCGCCGGACAGCGCGGCGGCGACGTCGGCGCCGGTGGAGGCGATGACCCGGGCGGTGAACGTCGAGGCGTTCATGCCGTGCTCGGCGGCCGAGGTCCAGTAGGCGTCGACGGCGGCGACGTGCCGCGGGTCGGGCTCACCGCGCCAGCGGACCATGAACCGCTCGACGATGGTGGACGCCTCGTCGACCCGCGTCTGCGGAACGGCCGGGACGCCGATGCCGCGGGCCGACTGCGCCACGTAGGACAGCGCCATGACGGCGGCCCGGGCCAGCTCGTCGCGGGCCTCCTGGGCCGAGATGTCCAGCAGCGGGCGGTAGCCCCAGATCGGCGTCAGCATCGCCAGCGCGGCCTGCACGTCGACCCGGACGTCGCCGGTGTGCACCGGGATCGGGAACGGCTCGGCCGGCGGCAGGCCGGGGCCGAACTCCCCGTCGACCAGCAGTGCCCAGACGTTGCCGAAGGTGACCTTCCCGACCAGGTCCTCGATGTCGACGCCGCGGTACCGGAGCGCCCCACCGTCCTTGTCCGGCTCCGCGATGGTGGTCTCGAAGGCGGTGACGCCCTCCAGGCCCGGTACGAAGTCGTCGGCCATCTCGCATGCTCCTCTGCGCGCGGGTGGGGACGGACGCTGGTCAGCGCACGACGGGCCCCAACTTAGGGGCTGACCGGGCCCGTGGTGCACCCTGGCTCCCGGCCAGCGGGCGGTGCGCGCTGCAACGGTGACAGCATGGTCCGGTGGCCGACCTGATCCGCATGCGCAGGGACTACGACGACAGCGGCTTCGGCGAGGAGGGCCTCGCGGCCACCTGGGTGGAGCAGTTCGACCGCTGGTTCGCCGACGCCGTCGCCGCCGAGCTGCCCGAGCCCAACGCCATGGTGGTGGCCACCGCCGACGCCGACGGCGCACCGGACGCCCGCATCGTGCTGATGAAGGGCTACGACGCCGACGGGTTCCTCTTCGGCACCAACTACGCCTCGGCCAAGGGTGCCCAGCTGGCGGTCAACCCGCGGGCCACCCTGGTCTTCCCCTGGCACGCGCAGCAGCGGCAGGTCCGGGTCTCCGGTGCGGTGGAGAAGGCCGGGCCCACCGCCTCGGACCTGCTCTGGGACCCGCGGCCGCGCGGCTCCCAGCTGGCCGCCGCCGCCTCGATCCAGTCGACGGTCGTGGAGTCGCGGGAGCTGCTGCGCACCCGGGTGGCCGAGCTGGACGCCCAGACCCCGCCCGGGCAGCTGCCGCGCCCGGAGAACTGGGGCGGCTACCGGGTGCTGCCCGAGCGGGTGGAGTTCTGGCAGGGCGGCCATGACCGCCTGCACGACCGGCTGCTGTTCGTGCGCGACGACGAGGAAGGCGGCGGCTGGGTCGTGCAGCGCCTCGCCCCGTGAAGGACCCCGTCGCCCCCCACGACCCGGACTCCCCGCACCCTCACCCCCCGCGCCACCAAAATGGCCATCTTGGTGGCGGTGGCGGTGGCGGTGGCGGTGGCGGTGGCGGGGTCGATCCGGTGGATCCGGTCGAGGGGGGTCTGCCGGTCGAGCAGCCGCAGCCGGTGACCCGCCGCCGCGGCTGGGCGCTGGACACCACGCCGCTGCGCAACCGCGCCTACCGCCGGGTCTTCGGCGGGGTCGCGGTGACGATGCTCGGCCAGCAGATGACGCTGGTCGCCGTCCCGTACCAGGTCTACGAGCTGACCGGCTCCTCCCTGATGGTCGGGCTCACCTCGGTGGTCGCGCTCGTGCCGCTGGTCGTCTTCGGCCTGCTCGGCGGGGCGATCGCCGACGCCATGGACCGCCGTCGGCTGATGCTGATCAGCTCCGCGGGTGCTGCGGTCACCAGCGCGCTGCTGGCCGTGCAGGCGCTGCTGCCCGGCGACGGGCACATCAGCGTGCTGTGGGTGCTGGCCGCCGCCGTCTCCGGATTCGCCGCGGTCAACCAGCCCGCGCGCAGTGCGGTGATCCCCGCGCTGGTCGGGCGGGACCAGGTCGCGGCGGCCAACGCGCTGGCGATGACGGTGCGTCAGGCGGGGGTGATCGTCGGGCCGCTGCTGGCCGGCCTGCTCATCGGCCTGGGCGACCTGTCGATCGTCTACACGATCGACGCGCTGGGCTTCGTCGCCGCCGTGCTGCTGCTGCGGGGGCTGCCCGCGCTGCCGCCGGAGGGCGTCGCCGGTCCGCTGCGGCTCGGCGCCGCGGTCCGCGGGGTCGGGGAGGGCTTCGCCTTCCTGCGCACCCAGCCGGTGCTGCTGATGACCTTCGTCGTCGACGTCATCGCGATGCTCTTCGCCTGGCCGCACGCGGTCTTCCCCGAGCTGTCGCAGACGGTCTACCTCGGCGACGCGAACAGCCTGGGCTGGTTGTTCGCCGGGGTGTCGATCGGCTCGCTGCTGATGGGGCTGACCTCGGGCTGGGTCAGCCGGGTCGACCGGCAGGGTGCGGTCGTGCTGGCCGCCATCGCGGTGTGGGGCGTGGCGATCATCGGCTTCGGGCTGGCCTCGACGCTGTGGCTGGCGGTGCTCTGCCTCGCCGTCGCGGGCGCCGGCGACATGGTCAGCGCGGTGCTCCGGTCGGCGATGCTGCAGACGGCGGCGCCGGACGAGATGCGCGGCCGGATGCAGGGCGTGTTCATCGTGGTCGTCGCCGGCGGGCCGCGGCTGGGCGACCTGCGTGCCGGCCTGATGGCCAGCAGCGTCGGCGTCACCGCCGCGATGGTCTCCGGCGGCGTGGTGATCGTGGTGGCCATGGCGGTGGTGGCCGTCGCGGTGCCGTCCTTCTGGCTGTTCCGGGCATCGCGGGCCGACGAGGTGGCGCGTGACGCCCGCCGCCGGCTGGCCGAGGAGCACGCCGCACCGACCGAGGGGTGAGCCGCGCGGTGGCGGGTACGTGGGCGGCATGGCGCTCCCGCGGGTCCTCGTCCTCGTCCTCGCCGGTGGCAAGGGCAGCCGCCTCGAACTGCTGACCGAGACGCGGGCCAAGCCCGCCGTCCCGTTCGCCGGGGTCTACCGGCTGATCGACTTCCCGCTGTCCAACTGCGAGCACTCCCAGCTGCCCGACGTGTGGGTGTCCGAGCAGTACCAGCCGCAGTCGGTGAACGAGCACCTGGCCAACGGCCGCCCGTGGGACCTGGACCGCACCACCGGCGGGCTGATGATGCTGCCGCCGTTCCAGGGCAGCGACCGCGGCGGGTTCACCATGGGCACCGCCGACGGGCTGTGGCGGCAGGCCGAGCTCATCCGGCAGTTCGGCGCCGACGCGCTCGTGGTGGTCAGCTCCGACGCGGTCTACAAGCTCGACTACCGCGCCGTCGTCGACGCCCACCTGGGCTCCGGCGCCGAGGTCACCATGGTCACCACGGAGGTGGAGGCCGAGGACGCCTCCCGCTACGGGATCGTCCAGGCCGCGGACGACGGCAGGGTCACCGACTACGCCTACAAGCCCGACGAGCCGGCGACGACGACGGCCACCAACGAGGTCTTCGTCTTCTCCCCGGAGGAGACCCTGGACCGGCTCGAGGCGATCAGCGACCAGGTCGGCGAGGACGGGCTGGAGGACCTGGGCACCCACCTGCTGCCGGGGCAGACGAAGGACGGCCTGGCCCGGGCGTACCCGCTGGACGGCTACTGGCGGGACGTCGGCACCGTCGAGTCCTACTGGGAGGCGCACCGGGAGTTCCGCTGCGAGGACCCGCCGATCGACCTGGACGAGGCCAGCTGGCCCATCCACACCCGCGGCGGCCGGCACAGCGCGGCGCGGCTGCTCCGCGGGGCGGTCGTCGAGGACTCCCTGGTCTCCGGCGGCACCCGGGTGGCCGGGGAGGTGCGCGGTTCCGTGCTGTCGCCGGGGGTGGTCGTCGAGCCGGGGGCGACCGTCATCGACTCCGTGCTGCTGCCCGGCTCCCGGGTGCGCGCCGGGGCCACGGTCACCTGCACCGTCCTGGACGACGGGGTGACGGTGGGGGAGCGGGCCACGGTCGGTGGGGAGGGCGCGATCACCCTGGTCGGCCGGCGGGCCACGGTCGAGGCCGGCACCGAGCTCGCGGCCGGGGCGCGCTTCCCCGAGCCCGAGCGCGACTGACCCGCCGGCCCGGGCGGCCAGACCCGCCGCCGTTGTGCACCGGAGGTCGTCCCAGCGGCTCCGGGACGACATCCGGTGCACAACGGCGTCAGGCGAGGGCGGTGGCGACCACCGACAGGTCGGCCACGAGGGCGTCGTATGCGGCGGCGCGGGCGTCGTCCGGCGTCCGCAGGACGGCCGAGGGGTGTGCGGTGGCGAGCATCCAGGTCTGTGCCGGTACCTCCTCCTCCGGCTCGTCGCCGTCGGCGTCGGGCTCGGTGGGCATGGTGAGCTGCCGCCCCGGCGGCGTCCAGGGCAGGAGCTGACCGCGTTCCTTGGTGATCCGGAACGACGGCGAGATGAGCGCCTTGGCGGCGACCGCCCCGAGGCAGACGACGATCTCCGGCTGCAGCACGGAGAACTCCGCCTCCAGCCACGGTTTGCAGGCGCGGATGTGCTCGGCGCCGGGGGACTGGTGGATCCGCCGCTTCGGGGTGGGCGTGAACCGGAAGTGCTTCACCGCGTTCGTCACGTAGGCGTCGCGCCGGTCGATGCCGGCGTCGGTGAGCGCCCGGTCCAGCAGCTTCCCGGCCGGGCCGACGAACGGCTCGCCCGCGCGGTCCTCCTGGTCGCCGGGCTGCTCGCCGACGAAGACGATCCGCGCCGTCTCCGGCCCCTCGCCGAAGACGGTCTGGGTGGCCGGCTCCCACAGCTCGCACGCCCGGCAGCCGGCTGCCGCCTCCCGCAACCCGGTCAGGCCCACGCCGGAGGGCACCTGGGCGGGGTGGTCGTGTGCGCTCATGGGTCGATCCCACCCGACCGGGGTCGCCACCGCAGCCCGAGACCGGCTGTTCACTTGACGATCTGGAAAGTGATGCGCGAGGCTCCCAGTCGTTGCGGATGGCAAGGGCTGCTCGCAGAGGACGGACACCGGAGGACCAGTGCTCGAGTTCGACGGCCTGTACAAGGCCTACGACAGCAACCAGGTGCTCAAGGGGGTGAGCTTCACCGTCGCCCCGGGGCAGATGTTCGGCTTCTGCGGCTCCAACGGTGCCGGGAAGACCACCACCATGCGGATCGCGATGGGCCTGGCGCGGGCTGATGCGGGGCAGGTGCGCTGGTCGGGTCAGCCGGTCGACGAGGCGGTCCGTCGCCGGATCGGCTACATGCCCGAGGAGCGTGGCCTCTACCCGAAGATGAAGGTCGGCGAGCAGCTGGCCTACTTCGCGCGCCTGCACGGCATGGACGCCGGGCCCGCCAACCGCGCCGCCGAGACCTGGGCCGAGCGGATGGGGCTGGGCGAGCGCCGCGGGGACCGGGTGGAGAAGCTGTCGCTGGGCAACCAGCAGCGGGTGCAGCTGGCCGCCGCGCTGGTCAGCGAGCCCGACGTGCTGATCCTGGACGAGCCGTTCTCCGGGCTGGACCCGGTGGGCGTGGACTCCCTGGCCGAGGCGCTGCTCGAGCAGTGCCGCCGCGGCGTCCCCGTCGTCTTCTCCAGCCACCAGCTCGACCTGGTCGAGCGGCTCTGCGACGCCGTGGGCATCCTCGCCCGCGGCTCGATCGTGGCCAGTGGCACCGTCGCCGAGCTGCGGTCCACGACCGCCGGCCGGCAGCTGCGGGTGGTCGTCCCCGACGCGTCGCCCGGCTGGGCCACCGGGGTGCCCGGTGCGCGGATCGTCTCCGAGCAGCGCGGCGACACCGTGCTCGAGCTCGCCCCCGGCACCGACGACCAGCAGGTGCTCGCCGCCGCCCTGGCCACCGGCCGGGTCACCCACTTCGCCTGGCGGGAGCCGACCCTGGTCGAGCTGTTCCGCGACGCCGTCACGACCCCTCAGGAGGTGGCGGCATGACCGCGACCGCACACCGCGACGTCAGCACCTCCGCGCCGGCGCGCTCGGAGGTCAAGCCGCACAGCCCGGCGCAGCTGGTCCGTCTCGTGGCCGGCCGGGAGATCTCCACCCGGATCCGGGACAAGGGCTTCCTGGTCGGCTCGGCCGTCATCATCCTGCTGATCCTGGGGTTGCTGGTCTTCCAGGTCGTGATCAACAGTGGGTCCGACGACACCCGGGTCGGGCTCGTCGACGGCGACTCCACCGTCAGCGAGGCGCTGCGGAGCCAGGGCCAGGCGCTGGGCACCGACGTCGACGTCGTCGCCTTCGAGGACGAGGCGACGGCCCGTGCCGCGGTCGAGGACGGCGACGTCGAGGGCGCGCTGATCGGGCCGTCGGACGCCCAGCCGCAGCTGCTGGTGGAGAACGGTGGCGGGCAGATCGACACCCTCGTGCAGGGCGCGCTGCAGAACCTGTCGCTCGCCAGCCAGCTGGCCGACGCCGGGGTGCAGCTCGACCCGCCGCCCACGGTGGAGGTCGTCGCACTGGAGGCCGACGCGGACGCCGACGTGGAGGCGGCGGTCGTGGCCCTGGTCGGGGTGGTCGTGCTCTACAGCCTGCTGATCCTCTTCGGCCAGTTCGTCGCCCAGGGCGTGGTGGAGGAGAAGTCGAGCCGGGTCGTCGAGCTGCTGCTGGCGACGATGCGGCCCTGGCAGCTGCTGGCCGGCAAGATCCTCGGGCTCGGCCTGCTGGGGCTGATGCAGATGATGGTCATCGCGGTGGTCGGCGTGGCCGGCGCCCTGGCCTTCGACGTCGTCGACCTCCCCGGCCGGCTGATCGGCACCGTGGTCACGGTGATCGCCTGGTTCGTGCTCGGGTACGCCTTCTACGCCTCGGTGTTCGCCGCGGCGGCGTCGCTGGTGAGCCGGCAGGAGGACCTCGGCAGCGTGATCACCCCGGCGTCGCTGCTGCTGGTCGTCGGCTTCGTCGTCTCCGTGCAGGCGGCCCAGGACCCGACCGGCACGCTCTCGACCGTCACCTCGTTCGTCCCGGGCCTCTCGCCGCTGGTCATGCCGGTGCGGCAGGCCGCCGGCGGCGCCGAGTGGTGGGAGGTGGGCGTGTCCGCGGCGCTGATGCTGATCGCGATCGCCGTCATCGTCCGGATCGGTGGGCGGATCTACGCCGGGGCGCTGCTGCGCACCGGCGGCCGGATCAAGCTGCGCGAGGCCCTGGCGGCGGAGAAGGCCTGACGGCCGTCGCCGAGCCGGTGATCAGGTCACCTGATCACCGGCTGGCCTACCGCACCAACGTTGGTGCGGTAGGCCAGTCTTCGATCAGGTGACCTGATCACCGCGGCAGGACGGCGGCTGCCGGGGTCAGCGCTGGCGGAGGGCGCCGAGGGGGCCGCGGTAGGGGTGGGCCGGCGGGCCGCTCACCCCGGGGCGCACGGTGAAGAGCTTCCCGGCGTCGGGCTGGGCGGCCCGGGCGGCGTCGTCCATGCCGTGCACCGAGGTGCTGATCACCAGCAGGTCGCCGACGAACGCGCAGCTGGTGGTGTTCTGCGCGGCGACCTCGACGACGGCGAGCAGCTCGCCCTCCGGCGACCACCGCCGCACCTGGGCCCCGCCCCACAGCGCCGTCCAGAGGCAGCCCTCGTCGTCGACGGTGAGCCCGTCGGCGACGCCGGCCGGGTCGTCGCTGAAGTCGAGCAGCACCCGGCGGTCGCCGAAGGACCCGGTGTCCAGGTCGTAGTCGAACGCCCACACCGTCGACGCGCCGGAGTCGGAGAGGTACACGGTGCGGTCGTCGGGGGACCAGCCCAGCCCGTTGGAGATGGTGAGCCCGTCGAGCACGGTGCTGACCGTCCCGTCCAGGTCGAGCCGGTAGAGGCTGCCGGCCCCTAGCTGCTCGTCGAAGGCCATGGTGCCGGCGAAGAACCGGCCCGCCCGGTCGCAGGCGCCGTCGTTCATCCGGGTGCCGCCGGTGGACTCCGAGCCGCCCTCACCGGTGAGCACGATCAGCACCTGCGCCTCGCCCTCAGCGGTCAGCCGGGTGATGCCCGCCCCGGCGCCCAGCAGCCAGCCGCCGGCGGCCGCCGGGGCGACGAAGCCCACCGTGTCACCCCCGCGGTGCGCGGCCACCGGGACGACGTCGTCGCCGGCGATCGTGCCGCGGCGGACCAGCCCCGCGGTGATGTCCACCCAGACCAGTTCCTGCGCGGCGGCGTCGAAGACCGGGCCCTCCCCGTGCTCGGCCGGTTCGGGGCTGGTGGGTGTCGCCTGGAGTCGGATCACCGGTTCATCCTCCCCGGGACACCGGACCGTCACACGGGTTGCGGATACTCCTCCCCGTGTCCGAAGCCACCGTCGACGTTGCCGACCTGCGCACCCCGGGGGGTCCCACCGACCCGGACGACCGCACCGACGAGCCCTTGCGGGCCGACATCCGACTGCTCGGCCGGGTGCTCGGGGAGGTGATCGGCGAGCAGGCCGGCCCCGACGTCCTGGAGCTGGTCGAGGCCACCCGGGTCGAGGCCTTCCGCATCCGACGCTCCGAGGTGGGCCGCTCAGAGCTCGCCGACCGGCTGGCCCAGCTCGACCTGCGCGAGGCCAACCACGTCGTCCGGGCGTTCAGCCACTTCTCGCTGCTGGCCAACATCGCCGAGGACGTGCACCACGAGCGCCGCCGCCGGCACCACCGCCGGGAGGGCTCCCCGCCGCAGAAGGGCAGCCTCGCGGCGTCGCTGGCCCTGCTGGACGCCGCCGGCCTGGACGGCGACGTGGTGGCCCGGGAACTGGCCGGCGCGCTCGTCGTCCCGGTGGTCACCGCACACCCGACCGAGGTGCGCCGCCGCACGATCTCCCAGGTGCAGCAGCAGGTCACCGACCTGATCCGGCAGCGCGACAACGCCGGGCCGGACGGGATCGACGAGCGGGCCTGGTCGGCGCACCTGTCCCGCGAGGTGCTCACCCTCTGGCAGACGGCGCTGCTGCGGCTGTCCCGGCTGCGGCTGGCCGACGAGATCGACGAGGCGCTGCGGTACTACGACCTGTCGCTGTTCGACGTCGTCCCGGCGATCAACACCGAGCTCCGCCAGGCGCTGCGCGAGCGCTGGCCGGACGCCGGCCTGCTGGAGACCCCGATGCTGCAGCCGGGCTCCTGGATCGGCGGCGACCGGGACGGCAACCCGTTCGTCACCGCCGACGCCGTCCGCCGGGCCACCACCCGGCAGGCGGAGACGGCGCTGCGCCACCACCTCGCCGAGCTCATCTGCCTGGCCGACGAGCTGTCGATGTCCGACCGGCTGGTGACGCCCACCGACGAGCTCTACGCGCTGGCCGAGGCCTCCGGCGACGACTCCCCGTTCCGCGGCGACGAGCCGTACCGGCGGGCGCTGCGCGGGGTCTACCGGCGGCTGGCCGCGACCGCGCGGCGGGTCCTCGGCTCGGTGCCGGGGGAGGCGCCGGACGTCGAGCTGCCGCCCTACGAGCTGCCCGAGGAGCTGATCGCCGACCTCACGACGGTCGACGCCTCGCTGCGCAGCCACGGGGCCGGCGCACTGGCCGACGACCGGCTGGCCCGGCTGCGCGACGCGGTGGAGGTCTTCGGCTTCCACCTGTGCGGGCTGGACATGCGGCAGAACTCCTCCGTGCACGAGGAGGTGCTGGGCGAGCTGCTGGCCTGGGCCGGGGTGTGCGAGGACTACGCGGCGCTGGACGAGGCGGCGCGGGTCGAGCTGCTGACCGGTGAACTGCAGTTGCGCCGTCCGCTGGTGCGCCCGGGCGCCGAGCTCTCCGAGCTGGCCCGCGGCGAGCTGGACCTGCTCGTGGCCGCCGCCGAGCAGGTGGCGCTGCTCGGCCCGCGGGCGATCCCGAACTACGTGATCAGCATGTGCGAGTCGGTCAGCGACGTGCTGGAGGTCGCCGTCCTGCTCAAGGAGGTCGGGTTGCTCGACCCGGGCGCCGACGGGGGCCCCCGCTGCCCGGTGGGCATCTCCCCGCTGTTCGAGACGATCGGCGACCTGCAGGCCGGCGGCACGATCCTGGCCGCCATGCTCGACCAGCCGCTGTACCGGGCGCTGGTGGCCAACCGCGGCGACGCCCAGGAGGTGATGCTCGGGTACAGCGACAGCAACAAGGACGGCGGTTACCTGGCCGCCAACTGGGCGCTGTACCGGGCCGAGCTGGCGCTGGTCGAGGTCGCCCGGGCCAACGGCGTCCGGCTGCGGCTCTTCCACGGCCGCGGCGGCACCGTCGGCCGGGGCGGTGGCCCCAGCTACGAGGCGATCCGGGCCCAGCCGCCCGGTTCGGTCGCCGGGGCGCTGCGGATCACCGAGCAGGGCGAGGTGATCGCGGCCAAGTACGCCTCCCCGGACCTGGCCCGCCGCAACCTCGAGGCGCTGGTCGCGGCCACCCTGGAGTCGACGCTGCTGGACATCGAGGGCCTGGGTGCCGACGCCGAGGAGGTCTACGCGCTGTTCGACGACCTGGCGGCCCGGGCCCAGGGCGCCTACCGGGCGCTGGTGCACGAGACGCCCGGCTTCGTCGAGTGGTTCCGCGCCGCGACCCCGATCCGGGAGCTCGCCGAGCTGAACATCGGCAGCCGGCCGCCGTCCCGCAAGGCCGGGGACAAGATCGCCGACCTGCGGGCGATCCCGTGGGTGTTCAGCTGGTCGCAGGCCCGGATCATGCTGCCCGGCTGGTACGGCACCGGGACGGCGCTCGAGTCGTGGGTCGACGGCTCGCCGGAGCGCCTCGCCCAGCTGCAGGACCTGCACGCGCGGTGGCCGTTCTTCCGCACCGTGCTGTCCAACATGGGCATGGTGCTGGCCAAGACCGACCTGGAGCTGGCCGCCCGCTACGCCGAGCTGGTGCCCGACCCCGAGCTGCGCGACCGGGTGTTCAGCCAGATCACCGCCGAGCACGAGCGGACGGTGCGGATGCTGCTGGCGGTCACCGGCGACGCGGAGCTGCTGGCCGACAACCCGTCACTGGCCCGGTCGATCCGCAACCGGTTCCCCTACCTGGAGCCGCTGCACCACCTGCAGGTGGAGATGCTGCGCCGCCGCCGCGAGGGGGACGACGACGAGCTGGTGCGCCGCTGCATCCAGCTGTCCGTCAACGGCGTCGCCACCGCCCTCCGCAACTCCGGCTGAGGCGGAGCCGACCGACGGCGAGCACTGTGCGCTGAGAGCCCGTTCCCCGTCGGGAGTGGGCTCTCAGCGCACACTGCCCACCGCAGGCGGGGCGCCGAGCCGGCGGACGGCGAGCACTGTGCGCTGACAGCCCGTTCCCTCTCGGGAGTGGGCTCTCGCCGCACAGTGCCCACCGCGGGCGGCGGTGGCCGCCAGCGGGCTCAGCCGCGGGCGGCCTCGATGGCGGCGGCCAGGCGGCGGACGCCCTCGTCGACGTCGCCGGGCTGCACGGCCGAGTAGGCCAGCCGGAAGGAGTTCTCCCCGCCCTCCAGCAGGAAGTCGGTGCCCGGCACGATCGCCACCCCGCGGGCGGCCGCCTCGGTGGTGATCCGGGCGACGTCGTGGCCCTCGCCCTCGGGCAGGGACACCCACAGGAAGTAGCCGCCCTCGGGACGGCGGAAGGTCGCCTGCGGCAGGTGCTCGCGCAGCGCGTCGTCCAGCAGCCCGACCCGCTCGGCCAGCGCCGACTTCACCCGCTCCAGCGCGGCCGGGAACCGGTCGCCCTGCAGGTAGGCGTAGACCGTGCCCTGGGCGACCATGTTCGGCGCGATGTAGGTGTTGGTGGCCCGCACCCGGATCCGCTCGATGATCGCCGGCGGCCCGACCAGGTAGCCCACCCGGATGCCCGGGCACACCGTCTTCGAGAACGACGAGGCGTAGACGACGTGCTCGCTGGCCGCACCGCCGTCCAGCTCCAGCATCCGCGGCAACGTCTCGCCGCTGAACCGGATGTCGACGTACGGGTCGTCCTCGAACACCACGAAGTCGTGCTCCCGGGCCAGCTCCAGCAGCCGCTGCCGCTTGGCCAGCGAGAGCGTGTAGCCGGCCGGGTTCTGGAAGTTGGGGATGACGTGCGCCAGCGTCGGGCGCAGCCCGCCCTCGAGCAGCTCGGCGACCTCGTCGACGGCGATGCCGTCCTCTTCCAGCGTCACCAGGCGCACGTCGGCGCCGCGCGAGCGCAGCCCGAGCAGCGTGCGGTCGTAGGTGGGCCGCTCGGTGATCACGGCCGAGCCCTCGGTCGCCAGCTCGTCGAAGAGGAAGGCGTCGGCCTGCATCGAGCCGTTGGTCACCAGCACGTGCTCGACCGGGACGCCGTGCTTCTCGGCGATCCACTTGCGCAGCGGGACGTAGCCGACCGCCGTCCCGTAGCCGGTCATCCCGGCCGGGTCGGCGTCGAAGGCGGCGACGGCGGCCTGCTTGAGGCCCTCGACGTCGACGATGTCGGTCGACGGGGCCCCGCGGGCGAAGGAGATCATCGAGGTGGCGGGCGAGGTCTGCGCTGAGCCGGTCACGTGGACGAGTCTGCCGTACCCGGACGCCGCGGGCTCAGCCCTCCTGCGCTGCCGCGGCGGCCCGGACGGCGGCGAGCAGCGACTCCCGCTCGTGCAGCGTGGTGCGGGCCCGGCCGTGCACCGCGCCGAGGGCGATCTCCGCGGCGTCGATGGCCCGCCAGTCGGCCAGCAGGACCGGGTGCCCGCCCCGGGTCCGCAGGGTGTCGACCCAGTCGTCGTCCCCGCCCGGCCGCAGCACCCCGGACGCGACGTCGGCCAGCAGGGAGGCGACGGTCTCCCGGGCGTCGTGCTTGTTGGTGCCGACGACGCCGGTGGGCCCCCGCTTGATCCACCCGGCCACGTACTCACCCCGGCTGACCTCGCCGTCCCGGAGCACCCGGCCGGCGTCGTGCGGCACGGTGCCGCCGTCCAGCGGCAGCCCGGGCAGCGCGTGCCCGCGGTAGCCGACCGAGCGCACCACCAGGTCGGCCGGGACGACGTCGAGCTCCCCAGTGCCCACCGCCCGGCCCTCGGCGTCCACCGTCGTCCGCTCCACCTCAACCCCGATCACCCGGTCGGTGCCCAGCAGCCGCACCGGGCGGGCGTGGAAGCGCAGCCGCACGCTCACCGTGCCGGGCGCGGCCTCGTGGCCGGCGTAGTCGGCCAGCGCGGCGAGGTTGCGGGCGACGTGCCGGTCCTCGGCGGCCAGCGCCGCGTCCCCGGCGTCGGTGAGGTCGGCCGGGTCGACGAGCACGGTGGCCGCGGCGAGGTGGCCGAGCTCCCGCAGTTCCTGGGTGGTGAAGCTGGCCTGGGCCGGGCCGCGGCGGCCGAGCACGGTGATCCGCTCGACCGGGGCCGCGGCCAGGGCGTCCAGCACGTGGTGCGGCATGTCGGTGGGGTGCAGCTCGGCGGGGGAGCGGGCCAGCACGCGGGCCACGTCGAGGGCCACGTTGCCCACGCCGACGACCACGACGTCCCGGGCGCGGGCGACCAGCTCCTCGACCCGCGCCCGGTCGGCGTCGGGGTGCCCGCAGTACCAGGCGACGACGTCGGTGGCGGCGAGGCTGCCGGGCAGCTCCTCGCCGGGGATGCCCAGCGCGCGGTCACCGGCCGCGCCGTAGGTGTAGACGACGGCGTCGACGTGCCGGCGCAGCTCGTCCAGGCCCAGGTCGGTGCCGATCTCCACGTTGCCGACGAAGCGCACCCGCGCGTGGTCCAGGGTGTGGTGCAGTGTCTCGCGCAGCGCCCGCATCTTCAGGTGGTCCGGGGCGATGCCGTGCCGCACCAGGCCGAACGGGGTGGGCAGCCGGTCGATCAGGTCGACGGCGACCGGGACGTCGTCCTGCCCGGCGAGCGCGTCGGCGGCGTAGATGCCCGCCGGGCCGGCGCCCACGACGGCGACGCGCAGCGGTCGTGCGGGCACCGATGGATTGCGCACGGCTGGTTCGGCCACGCCCGCATCGTCGTCCCGATGGCGGGTACGCGCCAGGGTGAGCCCGGGCAGCCGTTGCCCGACCACCGTTGAGGAGCCCTGCGTGTCCATCACGATCGTCGCCACCATCTCGCCCAAGCCCGGCCGGGCCGACGCCGTCCGGGAGGCGTTCACCGCCGCGATCCCGAAGGTGCACGAGGAGCCCGGCTGCGAGCTCTACGCGCTGCACGAGGACGGCTACGGCTTCGTGATGATCGAGCGCTGGGCCACCCAGGACGACGTGAAGGCCCACGGCGCCGGCGAGACGTTCAACCAGCTCACCCAGAGCGTGAAGGAGGACCTGGCCGAGCCGCTCGGCGTCCGGCTGCTGCAGGCCGTGCCCGCCGGCGACGACGCCAAGGGCACCCTCTGATCAGACGGCCTGGCAGGTGGGGCACCAGAAGAGGTTGCGGCCGACCATGACCTCGGTGCGCACCTCGGTGCCGCAGATCCGGCAGGGCAGCCCGGCGCGCCGGTAGACGTAGTGCGCGTCCTCGCGGAGCGCCGGGCCCCGCCGGCGCTCCCGGTCGGCGCGCTCGGTGGTGACGATCCGGCCGGCCTTGACCCCGTCCTTCATCAGGGTCGCCAGATCGGCCCACAACCGGCCCCAGAGCGCGGCGTCGACGTCCCGGCCCAGCCGGAAGGGGCTCAGCCGCTGCCGGAACAGCACCTCGGCCCGGTAGACGTTCCCGACGCCGGCGAGCACGGCCTGGTCCATCAGCAGCTGGCCGATGGTGGTCCGGCTGCGGGAGATGCGGGCGAAGGCCTTCGCCGGGTCCGACCGCCGGCGCAGCGGGTCCGGGCCCAGCCGGTCGAGGATCAGCTGCACCTCGCCGTCGGTGATCAGGTCACAGGCGGTGGCGCCGCGCAGGTCGGTCCAGACGCCCTCGCCGTCCTCGCCCGGCCCCTCCCAGCGCATCCGCAGGGCACCGCGGGGCTCGGGCGGCAGGCCGGTGCCGGAGGTGAACTTCCCGTACAGGCCCAGGTGCACGTGGACGACGTCCGGGCCGAAGAAGGCGAACAGGTGCTTGCCGTAGGAGGTCACCTCGTCGAGCACCCGGCCGTTGAGCAGCTCGGCCTGAGCGGCGAAGCGGCCCTGCGGGCTGGTCACGTGCACCTCACGACCGGCGAACGCGGCCTGCTGCTCGCGGGCCAGTCGGAACAGGGTGTGGCCCTCAGGCACCGGCGATCACGCCGTCCAGCTTCACCCGCGCCGGCCACCTCCGCCACGACGGGCGCCGTGACCCAGCCGACACCCGGTGTCGCGACGCCGGTCCTCAGCGGGCGCGGACGGCGGCGTAGCGGTCCAGGGACACCTGGCGCTCGTGGGCGTGGTCGACGATCGGCTCGGGGTAGCCGGCCGGGACGCCGCCGGGTGCGGTCCACGGCTCGTGCACGTACTTGGCGTCCAGGTCGCGCAGCTCGGGCACCCAGCGCTTCACGTAGCTGCCGTCCGGGTCGAACTTCTTGCCCTGGGTGATCGGGTTGAACACCCGGTAGTACGGCGAGGCGTCGGTGCCGGTACCGGCGACCCACTGCCAGCCGTGGTTGTTGCTGGCCAGGTCGCCGTCGACCAGATGCTGCATGAAGTACCGGGCGCCCAGCGTCCACTCCTGGTGCAGGTCCTTGACCAGGAAGGAGGCGACGATCATCCGCACCCGGTTGTGCACGTAGGCCTCGCCGAGCAGCTGCCGCATCCCGGCGTCGACGATCGGGAAGCCGGTGCGGCCGGTCTCCCAGGCGCGCACCAGCTGCTCGGCGTCCGGCCCGGAGTCGTAGCCCATGCCCTGCAGCTCGGGCTTGAGGTACTCGCGGGCGGAGTCGGGCCGGTGCCACAGCACGTCGGCGTAGAAGTCGCGCCAGGCGAGCTCGTCGGTGTAGCGGCGCACCGACTCCGAGCCCTGCTCGGCGGCCAGGTCGGCGAGCAGCGTGCGCGGGTGGATGCAGCCGTACTTGAGGTACGCCGACAACCGGCTGGTCCCGTTCGTCCCCGGGGTGTTGCGGCCCTCGTCGTAGCCGAGCAGGCGCTCGTCGCGGAACCGGTGCCAGGCCTCCAGGGCCGCCGCCTCACCGGCCGGGGGCAGCTGGACGTCGCCCAGGTCCGGGGGCGGTGGGCGGTCATCGGAACGGACGTCGCCCTGCCAGGGGACCGGGTCGGGGCGGACGGCGGGGGAGTGCCAGCCGTGCTCGCGCCAGGCGCGGGCGAACGGGGTGAACACCTGGAACGGCGTGCCGTCGCGTTTGACCACCCGCCCGGGGGCGACCGCGTACGGCGAGCCGGTGCGCACCAGCGGGACGTCGCCCAGCGCCCGCTCCACCGCCTGGTCGCGCCGCCGTCCGTACGGGCCGGCGTCGGCGGTGACGTGCACGCTCACCGCGTCCAGCTCGGCGACCAGCTGGGGCAGGACGGCGGCCGGGTCGCCGGTGCGGGTGACGAGGGCACCGCCGGTCGAGGCGTCGAGCTCGGCGAGGCAGTCGAGCAGGAACCGCCGCCGTGGCTCGCCCGACGGGCCGTAGAGCCGGTCGTCGAAGACGAAGACGGGGACGACGCTGCCCCCGGGCCCGGCGGCGTCGACGGCGGCGAGCAGGGCCGGGTGGTCGCTGAGCCGCAGGTCGCGGCGGAACCAGAGCAACGCGGTGGGCACCGGCCGAGCCTAGGAAGACGCCGCCGGCGCCGCTGGGTGGATCAGCTGTGGGCGGGTGCCAGGCCGAACGTGGGCCGGTCGGCGTCGGCGACGAGGTCCAGCTGCTCGGGGTGGTCGACCAGGTACTTGCGGATGAACGAGCAGTAGGGGAGCACGTGCAGGCCACGTTCGCGCGCGGCGGTGAGGACGGTGGCCACCAGCTGGGTGCCCAGGCCCCGACCGCCCATCGTCGGGTCGATCTCGGTGTGCGGCAGGGTCATCACGCCCTCGTGGACGTGATAGCTGGCCAGGCCGACGACTCGCTCGCCGTCCCGGATCTCGAAGCGGCCCCGCTCGGGGACGTCGACGACCGTGATCTCCATCTGTGCTCTCCACCTCCCGCGCCACCGGCGCCGTTGCCGGGGCTCGTACGTGCTGACACAAGGTAACGGTTGCGACACGGTGCCGCCCGCATCTCCCTCACGCGTCGGCGGGCCCGGAGGTTCCCCGGCCCGCCCGCGCCGCAGGTGCCGGTGCGGCTGTCGCGCCGCGATCCGTGGTGGTGGACATCGCGCCCCTCTCGTTCCACATGGAGATCGCGTGACGATTCCATGACGACTCGGCAACACATTCCCTGGCCGTTCTGTGAGCGCGCGTCAGATGCATACCCGCAGCTCAGGTCGTCGACACCTGGGAGTCTCGCCAATCCGCATTGGCCGGCTGAATGCCCATCGTGTTCTTCGACACCCCGGGCGCGTCACGACCGGATAACGGAATTCCCGGATCGGCTGAGAATGGCATTAGCGCTCTGCATTCCCTGTTAGGTTCATGTTCCGAGAGGGGACGGGCCGTGCCCGCCCCACCCCGGCTCGCTGACCGGCGCACCGCGATGTGCGTGCCGACGCCCTGGCGTCATGGCCGGCGAGCCGCACCCGCGCCCCGTGGCGTCCGCCTCAGGGGCGGTGCGCCCAACGGCGCGACACGGCAGGTGATGCGCGCTCCCCGGAGCGGTGCCTCCCCGCCCGTCGTGCCGCCCGGCCGGGGTCCTGTCCGCCGACGAGAGGTTGCCCGTGCCCGCAGTACATGCCGAGGGGTTGTTCAAGGTCTTCGGCCGGCGCACCGCTGAGGCGGTCGACCGGCTCCGGGACGGCGCCTCCGTCGCCGAGGTGCGGGAGCACGGCGCGACCCCGGCCGTCATCGACGTCAGCTTCACCGTCGAGCCGGGCGAGATCTTCGTGGTCATGGGGTTGTCCGGCTCGGGCAAGTCGACGCTGCTGCGGATGCTCAACGGGCTGCTGGAGGTCACCGCCGGGACCGTGCGGGTGGCCGAGGCCGAGCTGACCGCGCTGGACGACACGGCGCTGCGCCGGCTCCGGCAGGAGCAGATGAGCATGGTGTTCCAGCACTTCGCGCTCTTCCCGCACCGCAGCGTGCTGGACAACGCGGCCTACGCCCTCGAGGTGCGCGGCGTCGACCGCGCCACCCGCCGGGCCAGGGCGCAGGAGGCCCTCGCACTCGTCGGCCTGGACCAGTGGGCCGACCAGAAGCCCGGGCAGCTCTCCGGCGGCATGAAGCAGCGCGTCGGCCTGGCCCGCGCGCTCGCCGCCGACACCGACCTGCTGCTCATGGACGAGGCGTTCAGCGCGCTCGATCCGTTGATCCGCCGCGAGATGCAGGACCAGCTGCTGGAGCTGCAGGCCTCGCTGGGCAAGACGATCGTCTTCATCACCCACGACCTGAACGAGGCCATGCGCCTCGGTGACCGGATCGCGATCATGCGCGACGGCCGGGTGGTGCAGATCGGCACGCCGGACCGGATCCTCGACACCCCGGCCGACGACTACGTCCGGCAGTTCCTCGCCGACGTCGACCGTGGGCGGGTGTTCACCGCCCGGCACGTGATGGTCGAGGCGCCCACCCTGGTCTCCCCGTCGGCTGCGCCCGCGCACGTGCTCCAGGCGATGCAGGAGCACCGCTCCGGTTCCGTGCTCGTCGGGGACGGCGACGGCCGGGTGGCCGGGGTCGCCACCGAGGACGCCGTCCGGGCCGCCGTCACGTCCGGGTCGCCGTCGCTGGCCGGGCTGGCCCTCCTGCCCCCGGTCGACGTCCGGGCGACCACGACGCTGAGCGACCTGCTCGCCCCCGCCGCCCAGGACGAGGTGCCGGTGACCGTCGTGGACGACGACGGTCGGCTGCTGGGGGTGGTGCCCCGCGGCGCGGTCCTGGCCGCGCTGGGCGGCATCCCGCGCCCCACGCCGTCCGCTGCGCCCGCACCGGCCGAGCCGGTGGGCGCCACCGCCGTGGCGACGAAGGAGACCATCCGTGGCTGAGACCGTGTTCCGGGCCGCCGAGGACGCCGCCCTGCCGCAGATCCCGGTGGGGGACTGGGTCGACACCGGCTTCGACTGGGTGACCGAGAACTTCGACCCCGTGCTCGAGGCGATCAGCACGGTGAGCGAGGCCGGTGTGGACGGCCTGACGGAGGGCCTGCTGGTGCTGCCGCCGGTCGTCTTCGCCGTGCTGCTCGCCGTGCTCGGCGGGGTGGTTCGCTCGGTGCGGTTCGGCGTCGCGTCGCTGCTCGGCCTGCTGCTGCTGATCAGCATGCGCATGTGGGAGCCGGCCATGGAGACGCTGGCGCTGATCCTGGTGGCCACGCTGATCGCCGTCGCGATCGGCATCCCCGTCGGTATCGCCGCCGCCAAGAGCGACCGGGTCAGCGCCGTCGTCCGGCCGGTGCTGGACTTCATGCAGACCATGCCGGCGCTGGTCTACCTGATCCCCGCCGTGGTGTTCTTCGGGATCGGCGTCGTGCCGGGCGTCGTGATGACGATCATCTTCGCGCTGCCGCCGGGGGTGCGGCTGACCGAGCTGGGCATCCGGCAGGTCGACCCGGAGCTGGTGGAGGCCGGCCACGCCTTCGGCAGCCCGCCCGGCCGGATCCTGCGCGGCATCCAGCTGCCCCTGGCGCTCCCGACGATCATGGCCGGGATCAACCAGGTGATCATGCTGGCGCTGTCCATGGCCGTGATCGCGGGCTTCGTCGGCGCCGGCGGGCTGGGTGGCCTGGTGGTCACCAGCATCTCCCGGCTCGACCTCGGACTGGGGGTGGAGGCCGGCCTCGCGGTCGTCGTCCTCGCCATCTACCTGGACCGGCTGACCTCGGCCTTCGGCCAGCGACGCGGGCCTCGCCGCTTCCCGTCCCTCCTCAGCCGTGGCAGCACGGCCACCGGGGGAGCCCCCGCCCCGGGGCGGCCCGCCGCGAGCGACCAGGACGCACTGTCCGGACCAGCCCGGTAGCCGACCGGCGCGGCCCTCCCGGGCCGTCGCCGCGGGACCGGAGCCCAACGGTGCGCGGGGCAGTCGACCGCCACCAGATGCAGGAGAGGAACGACCGCATGAACAAGCACCTGACCACCCGAGGCGCACGCCTGGCCGCCGGCCTCGCCGCCGTCGCACTCACCGCCACCGCCTGCGGTGGGGACGCCGAGGAGGCCGCCACCGCCGCCGGCGGGACGTCGGCCGGCGGCGACTGCGAGAGCGTCAACCTGGGCTTCATCCCGTCCTGGACCGACGGCCTGAGCATGGCCCACCTCTGGGACAACGTCCTCACCGAGCAGGGCATCGAGGTCGAGATGACCGAGATCGCCGACGCCGCGCCGCTCTACGCCGGCCTGGCCGGCGGGGACGTCGACGTCTACCCCTCGGCGTGGTCGGAGGTCACGCACGCGGCCTACATGGAGGAGTACGGCGACCAGATCGAGGACCTCGGTGCCTGGTACGAGGGCGCCAAGCTGACCTTCGCCGTCCCGGAGTACACCGACATCGAGTCGATCGCCGACCTGGCCGGCAACGCGGAGATGTTCGACGGCCGGATCGTCGGGATCGAGCCCGGCGCGGGCCTCACCGCGACCACCAAGGACAGCGTCATGCCGGCCTACGGGCTGGAGGAGGACTACACGCTGGTCGAGTCCTCCACCACCGCGATGCTGGCCGAGCTGCAGGCGGCGACCGACGCCAACGAGGACATCGTCGTCACCCTCTGGCGTCCGTTCTGGGCCAACAGCGAGTTCCCGGTCAAGGACCTCGCCGACCCCGAGGGCGCGCTGGGTGACTCCGAGGCGCTGCACACGCTGGCGCGTGAGGGCTTCGCCGCCGACTGCGCCGACGTGGCCTCGATGATGGAGGCCGCGACCCTCACCGACGAGCAGTACGGCTCGCTGGAGAACCTGGTCGTCAACGAGTACGGCGAGGGCCGGTACGACGAGGCCGTCGACGCCTGGCTCGAGGAGAACCCGGACTTCATGGAGTCCCTGCAGGCCTGATCGGTGCACACCGGCGCTCGCTGAGTGAACGGAGCACACACCCGAGGGGCCCGACGGCACGTGCCGTCGGGCCCCTCGGCCGTCCGATACCCTCTCGACGGCAACCGGGCCCGCGCGCAGCGGCCCGGTGGTGGTGCAACCGCACCGCCACGGCCCCCGTAGCTCAGGGGATAGAGCATCGGTTTCCTAAACCGTGTGCCGCAGGTTCGAATCCTGCCGGGGGCACCAGCAGTACCGCAGGTCGGACCTCCGCCGAGTGTCTTCGTCGGACCCGGCTGCGGGTGACGGTGGCTCATGACTCCGGCCGGGCGGTCATCGCCTGCCGCTCCGCCGCCCGGGCTCATCCGCCCAGCGTGAGCTCGACGCGGAGGCCGCCCTCGGTGCGGTTGTCGGCGCTGACGCTGCCGGAGTGCGCGGTGGCGACGGCGGAGACGATGGCGAGTCCGAGTCCGGCTCCGCCGGGTTCGTGCCGTGCGTCATCGACGCGGGTGAAGCGGTCGAAGAGCGTGTCGAGCCGTTCGGGCGGAACGCCGGGGCCGGTGTCGCTCACGGCGATGACCGCTCCGGCCTCGCCGACCGGGCGGACCCCGACGGTGATGAGACCACCGTCGGGGGTGTGCCGCAGCGCGTTGTCGACCAGGTTGGTCAGGGCCCGTTCCAGGCCGGAGGAGTCGCACCGGACGACCGCCACCCCGGTGGACTCCAGCCGCACGCCACGCCGGCCCGCCAGGGTGGCGAACCGGGCCAGGACGACGCCGACCAGCTCATCGAGGTCGACCGGACGGCGGTCCTCGAGGTCACCGGAGTCCGCCCGCGCGAGCACGAGCAGGTCGTCGACGAGCCCGGACAGGCGGGTGGCTTCTGCCAGGGCCGTGTCGAGTGCCGCACGGACGGACGGGTCGTCCGCCCGATCGCGGACCAGCTCGACCTCGGCCCGGAGGATGGCCAGCGGGGTGCGGAGTTCGTGGCTGGCGTCGGCGGTGAAGGCACGTTCGCGGCAGATGGCCGCGTCGAGGCGGGCGAGCATCCCGTTCAGCGTGCGGGCGAGTCGGCCGATCTCGTCGAGGCGGGCAGGAGCCGACAGCCGGCGGGACAGGTCCGACCCGCCGATGACCTCCGCCTCGCCGGTCATCCGGCGGAGCGGCGCCAGACCGCGCCGGGCGATGAGGAACCCCAGCAGGCCGGCCACGGCCACCCCGAACAGCGCCACCGGGCCGTAGACGGCGAGCAGGGCGCGCTGCGCGTCCTGGACCTCGTCGAGCTCCGCGGCGAGGACCGCGACGAGGCCGTCGTCGCCGTAGGGCACGGCCAGCACGCGCAGCGGATCGTCCTCGTCCGCGCTCTCGGGGACCGTCCGCAGCACGACGTCGCCGTTCCGGGCCCGATCGAGGTCGGCCGGTCCGAGGAGGGGTCCAGCGGCATCGACGTCGTCGCTCGCTGCGACCAGCTGCCCGCTCCCGTCCACGAGCTGGACGAGGCGGTCACTGAGCTCCAGCTGGTCGACGTCGTCCTCCTCCTCCGGGAACCCGTCCTCGGCGAGGCGAGGCGGCAGGGACCCGGCGAGGTCGGCGAGCTGCTGATCGATGCCCGAGCGGAGTCCGGCACCGAGCTGCAGGTACACCACGAGGCCGACGAGGGCCAGCAGCGCGGTCAGCGATGCGGCCGACAGGAGCGCGAGTCGTGCACTGATCGGCAGCCGGGGCACCGGCCTCAACGACCCGGATCCGCACAGGCCAGCCGATAGCCGGCGCCTCGGACGGTGCGCAACAGGTCGACGTCGAACCGCCGGTCGATCTTGTCGCGCAGGTACTTCACGTAGACGTCGACGACGTTGGAGGCACCGTCGTAGTCGAGGCCCCACACGTGCTCCACGAGCACCGCTCGCGACAGGACCCGCTCCGGGTTGCGCAGCAGGAACTCCAGCAGCGCGAGCTCGCGCGCGGACAGCTCGACGGGCTCGCCGCGGCACTCGACCATGCGGGTCGCCGGGTCCAGCGACAGCGGCCCGCACCGCAACACCGCGGGCCGCGGCGACCCGCCACGCCGCAGCAGGGCCCGGAGACGACCGAGCAGCTCGGTGAAGGCGAACGGCTTGACCAGGTAGTCGTCCGCCCCGTGGTCGAGCCCTCGGACCCGGTCGGTGATCGAGTCCCGGGCGGTGAGCATGATCACCGGCGTCCAGACCCCCCGGTCCCGCAACGTCCGGCAGACCTCCACGCCGTCCATGCCCGGCAGCATCACGTCGAGCACGATCGCGTCGTACGTCCGCGACGCGGCGTGGGACACCGCGGCGACCCCGTCGCCGACGGCGTCGACGGCATAGCCCGCCTCGGTCAGCCCCCGCTGGAGGACGTCGCGCATCTTGTCGTGGTCCTCGACGACCAGCACGCGCATGCACCGAGCCTCGCACGACCCGGTGGGACGACGGTGAGACGACGGTGAGACGGGCTGCCACTTCCAGCTCATCGTCCTCTCACCGACGGCCGGGAGCGTGGAGGAGGAGAGACCAGCACCCGGCCGGTCCCGTAGGAGAGGAACACCCGATGCGCCTTCGCAAGCGAGCCACCGTCATCACCGCCGCGACCGCCCTGGCGCTCGCCGCCGCCGGCGGTGTCGCACTCGCCACCACGGGCGGCGACGACGAGCTGGGTCTGCCCGGCACGATCCCCGTGGAGGAGTCGGCCCTGCCCGAGGACGACGCGGCGGAGCAGGAGGCCCTGGCCGAGCTGGCCTCCGTCGACGAGGACGCCGCGGGCGTCGCGGCGGTCGAGGCGGTCGGCAGCGGGGAGGTCGCCGGGAGCGAGCTGGAGGAGGAGGACGGGTTCGTCGTCTGGGAGGTCGCCGTCCGCGCCGACGACGGGTCGGTCCACGAGGTCACCGTCGACGCCGGGGACGCGAGCGTCCTGGGCACCGAGCGTGACGACGACGATGACGAGGACGAACTGCGCCAGGCGGGCACGGTCACCGTGGACGAGTCCACCCTCCCCGCGGACGACGCAGCCGAGCAGACGGCGCTGGCCGAGCTGGCCTCCGTCGACGAGGACGCCGCGGCCACCGCGGCGGTCGAGGCGGTCGATGGCGGAGAGGTGGCGTGGAGCCACCTGGAGGAGGAGAACGGGTCCGTCGTCTGGGAGGTGGGGGTCCGCGCGGCCGACGGTTCCTTCCACGAGGTCACCGTGGACGCCGGCGATGGCAGCGTGCTGGGGACCGACCGGGACGACGACGCTGACGGGGACGACGACTGACCCGCGCAGGCCGGCGGGGTCAGGCAGCAGGCGCGGACCTGCTCCGATCGGGACCACGGACCACGTGCCGGAGGCCCGGGTCCTGCCGGGGGCACCTCCGCGCGTGGCCGGTGGTCACTGCAGCTCGACGAAGCGCTCCACCTCGGCCGGCCGCCCGGCGATGACGATCTCGGCGCCGTAGGTGAGCACGGTGTCGTAGTCGGCGTGCGTGTAGCTCGACGAGTTCTCCGGCTTCACCGACACCACCGTGACGTGGTGCTTCTTGCGCAGGCCGGTCTGGCCGAGCGGGACGCCGACGATCTCCCTCGGCGGCTTGGTCTTGGCGAACACCCACTGCGGGTCCAGCTCCACCCAGTCCAGCAGCCGGCCGGCGACCAGGTGGGCGATCCGCTCGCCCATCTCCTGCTCGGGGAAGACGACGTGATGGGCGCCGATGCGGCTGAGGATGGTCGCCTGCTGCCGGGTCACGGCCTTGGCCCAGATGTCGCGGATGCCGAGCTCGGACAGCAGCGCCGTGGCGAGGATGCTGGCCTCGAGGTGGCCGCCGATGGCCACGACGACGCGGCTGAAGTCGGCGATGCCGATCTCGCCCAGCGCGTCGGCGTCGGTGGCGTCGGCGATGACGACCTGCCCCAGCTGCCCGGACAGCCGCTGGACGATGTCGGGCCGGTTGTCCACGGCGAGCACCTCGGTGCCACCGCGGGCCAGTTCCAGGGCGAGCGCGGTGCCGAACCGCCCCAGGCCGAGCACGGCGACGGGGTCCTTGTGGCTAGCCAACGATGGTCCTCTCCTCGGGGAGCTGGTGCCGGCGGGCGCGGTCGCGGAGCGCCAGCCCCGAGGCCAGGGTGAGCGGCCCGATCCGGCCGATGTACATGAGCAGCACGATCAGCACCTGCCCGGCAGGCGGGAGGTCGGCGGTGATGCCCGCGGACAGGCCGACGGTGGAGAACGCGGAGACGACCTCGAAGAGCACCAGGTCGAAGCCGAAGTCGGTGAGCGCCTCCAGGACGAAGGTGGAGACGGCGATCACGCCGATGCCGAGCAGTGCGACCGCCAGCGCCTGGCGCTGGTTCGTCGCCGGCACCCGGCGGCGGCCGACCTCGACGTCGGGGTCACCGCGCATCTCCGCCCACAGGACGTAGGCCAGCAGCCCGAACGTGGTCACCTTGATCCCGCCGGCCGTGCCGGCGCTGCCGCCACCGATGAACATGAGCGCATCGGTGAGCAGCAGCGTCTCGGGCTGGTAGGCGGCGATGTCGAGGTTGTTGAACCCTGCGGTACGCGGCATCACCGCCGCGGTGAACGCGGCCAGCAGCTTGGCGCCGGCGCCCAGCGGGCCGAGGGTGCCGGGGTTGCCGGCCTCGGCGAGCAGGAACACGAGCGTCCCGCCGACGAGCAGTACGGCGGTGACGATGACGGTGATCCGGGTGAGCACCGACCAGCTCTTCGGCGTCCGCCACTCGCGGGCCAGCTCGAAGACCACCGGGAACCCCAGACCACCGAGGATGACGGCGGCGCAGATCGTCAGGCTGATCCACGGGTCGGCCACGTAGGGGATGAGGTTCTGCGGGTCCAGCCCGAAGCCCGCGTTGTTGAACGCCGAGATGGCGTGGAAGACCCCGTGGTAGGCCGCCGACGGCAGCGACTGGTCGTAGCCGACCGCGAACCGGATCCCGAGGACGACGGCGACCACCGCCTCGACCGCGAGGCTGAAGAGCACCACCCGGCGGACGACCCGGCGGACGTCCGCGGCGGAGAGCGCCTTGGTCTCCGCCTGGGCGATGAGCCGGGCGCGCAGCCCCAGCCGGCGGGAGAGCACCAGGGCGAGCAGGGTGGCCAGCGTCATGATCCCGAGGCCGCCGGCCTGGATGAGCAGCAGGATCACCGCCTGGCCGAAGCCCGACCAGTAGGTGCCGGTGTCGACGGTCACCAGCCCGGTCACGCACACCGCGGACGTGGCGTGGAACAGCGCGGTGAGCAGGTCGGCGCGCCCGGGGCCGGCGACGGCGATCGGCAGGGACAGCAGCGCGGTCCCGACCGCGACGGCCACGGCAAAGGCGCCGGCGATGACCCGCCCCGGGTGGTGGAACCCGCGGGTCGGCGTCGGCCGGCCGGCCGGGCTGCGGATGCCCTGCGTCACCGCGGGCCCCTCCGGTGGGGACGGCGGCGGGCGGGCACTGCGACACCGTGCCACACCTGTCCGGCGCCCCGGCCCCGGACGGGCGAGCCACGCCACGCCGGTCGCGTCACTCGCCGGCGTCCGGGCGACACTGGGGACATGACCGCTGCTGATGCCGGGCCGCGGGCCGACCAGAGCCCCCGGCCCCTGACCGACGACGCGCGCGAGCTCCTCGGCGCCCTCCTCGCCCACGAGTTCCTCGGCGTCGCCGAGCTGCGGGCCCAGGTCGCGCGGGCGACCTCGACGCCGGGTTGCCGCTGCGGGTGCGGGACGCTGGACCTGCAGGTGCCCGACGACGTCCCGGCCGCACCGGCCAGCGGTCCGGCGCCGGTCGAGGGCACCGTCGTCGGTGCCGACGGGTCGCCGGTGGGCGGGGTGCTGCTGTTCGTCGAGGAGGGTCGGCTCAGCCGGCTGGACGTCACCTCCCACGGCGACCCGCTGCCGCTGCCCTCTCCCGATCAGGTCACCTGGGGCCCCACCCGGTGGGCGGGCGAGGACACGGTGCGGCGGCCCGCCCGGTTCCGGCGCGGCCGGTCGGACTGAGGCCGCGTCACGACCGGCTCCGGCGGGTAGGAGCGGCGCGTGCGAGGGCGCAGCGCGGCGGTCGCAGCCGCCGACCAGTGGACCGACCCCGACGACGGCATCCGCTACCCCGCCGGCGAGGTGCACGCCTGGCTGCAGGGGCAGAACGAGACCGTCTGCGGGCTGTCCCTGAGCAGGTCGCGGCTGGCCCGGTTCCCGCACGTGGGCTGGGCCGACGTGCTCCCGGAGTCCGGCCGGCACGCGGAGGGCGTCCAGGCCGTCTGCCGTCGCTGCCGCGCGGCCCAGGGCGGCCGCCGGGACGAGCGCGGCTGGACGCGGACCGATCCCCGCCCCTGAGCGGCTGCAGGGCTTGACCGGTCGAAGCGTAAGTCGTAGCTTACGTTCGTGGCTGCTCACCAAGAGCGCGACGGCTGGGAGGCCCTGGGTGACCCCACCCGGCGCGCCATCGTCGCCTCGCTGGCCGAGCGACCACAGGCCGTGGGGGAGCTCGCCGACGCGCTGCCGATCAGCCGTCCGGCGGTCTCCCAGCACCTGAAGGTCCTCAAGGACGCCGGACTCGTCATCGACCGGGCCGCCGGCACTCGCCGGGTCTACCGGCTCAGCCCCGAGGGACTCGGTGCGCTGCGGGACCAGCTCGACGCGTTCTGGCGCCGCGCGCTGGAGGGCTACCAGGGCTCGGTCGAACAGGAGCCCGATGGACACCCGACGCTGGAGGACCCATGACCGAGACAGCCGCCCGGGTGGTCCGCAGGCAGATCGTCGTGCAGGCGCCGATCGACCGGGCCTTCGCGACGTTCACCGAGCGGTTCGGTGACTTCAAGCCACCGGAGCACAACCTGCTCGGTGTGCCGATCGCCGAGACCGTGTTCGACCCGGTGGTCGGCGGCCACATCACCGACCGGGGCGTCGACGGCAGTGAGTGCCGCTGGGCGCGTGTCCTGGCCTTCGACCCGCCCGACCGGGTCGTCTTCAGCTGGGACATCAGTCCGCAGTGGCAGGTGGAGACAGATCCGGAGCGCACCAGTGAGGTGGAGATCCGGTTCCTCGCCGAGGGGCCGGAGCGCACCCGGGTCGAGCTGGAGCACCGCCGGCTCGACCGGCACGGCGACGGCTGGGAGGCCGTCCGCGACGGGGTCGCCGACGACGCCGGCTGGCCGCTGTACCTGGCCTGGTACGCCGACCTGGTGTCGCGGGGCAGCTGACGAGCCGGTTCCCGGTCGCCGAGGGGCTACAGGTAACTTAGGCCAGCCTCAGTACGCCTCCGGTGTGTGTGCGGCCGCCTGACGGCACGTCGGACCACGGCCGCGCACCCGGATCCACCGACAGGGACCTCCCCGCATGCGCACGTCCTCCGGCCGGGCCGGCCTCACCGCCGTCGCCGCCGTCCTCGCCCTCACCGCCTGTGGTGCCTCCGAGCCGGTGCCGGTGGCCGAGGCGGTCAGCGGCGGCGAGAACGCCACCGACTACCCGCTCGTGGTGGAGAACTGCGGGGAGTCGGTGACCATCGAGGCCGCGCCGCAGCGGGTCGTCTCCCTCGACCAGGGCTCCACGGAGATCCTCCTCGCGCTCGGCCTCGGCGACCGCCTGGTGGGCACCGCCTCCTGGACCGACCCGGTCCTGCCCGAGCTGGAGGAGGCGAACGCCTCGGTGCCCCGGCTGGCCGACAACGCGCCCAGCTACGAGGTGCTCCTCGGTGCCGACCCCGACTTCGTCACCGCCTCCTTCGGCCGGCACTTCCGGGAGGGCGGTGTGGTGCAGCGACCCCGGTTGGCCGAGAGCGGGATCGACTCGTACCTCTCGCCGACCGACTGCGAGGGTCCGCTGGTCATCAACGGCGGGGGCACCCGGACGACGCCCCTGGAGATCGACTCGCTCTACCAGGAGATCCGGGAGCTGGCGGAGGTCTTCGACGTGTCCGCCCGTGGTGAGGAGCTGGTCGCGGAGCTGCAGCAGCGGGCCGACGCGGCGACCGACCGGATCGAGGCCAGCGACCGCACGATGGCCTTCTGGTTCGCCGACACGAAGAGCCCCTACGTGGCCGGTGGCCTGGGCTCGGCCAACCTGCTCGCCACCACCGTGGGTGCGGAGAACGTCTTCGCCGACCTGGACGACGACTGGCCCGCGGTCGGCTGGGAGACGGTGGTCGAGCGGGACCCGGACGTGCTGGTCCTCGGCGACCTGCAGCGCGACCGGTTCCCCGGGGACCGGCTGGCGGACAAGGAGGAGTTCCTGGCCACCGACCCGCTGACCAGCACGATGGGCGCCGTCCAGGACGAGGCCTACATCGCGCTGCACGGGGCCGAGATGAACCCCTCCATCCGCTTCGTCGACGCGCTGGAGAAGCTGGCCGACGGCCTGGACCAGATCGAGCAGGCACCCTGACCGCCGTGACGTCGCCCGTCACCGACGGGACCGGCCCCGGGGGTGCACGCACCACCCGGAGCCCGCTCCGGGTGGTGCTGCTGCTCGCCGTCGGCATCATCGCGGTCGCGCTGTCGGTGGGGGTGGCGATCACGCTCGGGCCGGCGGACGTCTCGCTGGTCAACGTGCGGGACGTGCTGCTCAACCACCTCGGGCTGGCGGACGTCCCGGTGCGCGTAGTGAAGGACGCGATCGTCTGGGAGGAGCGGCTGCCCCGCGCGCTCACCGCGGCGGCGGCCGGTGCCGGCCTGGGCATCTGCGGTGCGGTGATGCAGTCGCTGCTGCGCAACCCGCTGGCCGACCCGTTCCTGCTGGGGATCTCCTCCGGCGCCTCGACCGGCGCGGTGGTGATCGGCGTCCTGGGCGTCGGTGGTTCCGTGCTCGGGCTGTCCGGCGGGGCGTTCGTCGGCGCGCTGGTGGCGTTCGTGCTCGTCATGCTGCTGGCCCGGCTGGCCGGCGGCGGCACCGACCGGGTGATCCTGGCCGGCGTGGCGAGCACCCAGCTGTTCTCCGCGCTGACCTCCTTCCTCATCTTCGCCTTCGCCGACGCCGACGAGACCCGCGGTGTGCTGTTCTGGCTGCTGGGCTCGCTCGAGGGCGTCCGCTGGGACGACGTGGCCCTGTGCGGCGTCGTCGTGCTGGTGGGCATCGCGCTGTGCCTGGCCCACGCCCACGCCCTGGACGCCTTCTCCTTCGGTGACGAGATCGCCGCGTCGCTGGGCATCGCCGTGACCCGGGTGCGGTGGGGGCTGCTCGTGCTCACCGCGCTGATCACCGCGACGCTGGTGAGCGTCACCGGCGCCATCGGCTTCGTCGGCCTCGTGCTCCCGCACGCCGCGCGGTTCCTGTTCGGACCCCGGCACGCCGGGCTGATCCCGGCCACGGCGCTGATCGGCGCCGTCTTCATGGTGTGGGTCGACGCCGTCTCCCGGGTGGCCTTCCAGCCCACGCCGCTGCCGGTCGGGGTCGGGACGGCGCTGGTGGGCGTGCCGGCCTTCGTGCTGATCCTGGTGCGGAAGAGGCGGGCGCTGTGACCCTGCAGGCCGACCGGGTGGTGTGGCACCGCGGCGGGGCGCTCGTCGTCGACGAGGTGACCCTGAGTCCCGCGCCGGGGACGACGATCGGCCTCCTGGGGCCGAACGGCTCGGGGAAGTCCTCGCTGCTGCGGCTGCTCAGCGGCACGGCCAGGCCCGACTCCGGGGTGGTCACGCTCGACGGTGCCGAGCTCAGCTCCCTGGCCCGCCGGGACATCGCCCGCGCCGTGGCCGTGGTGAGCCAGCACGCCGACACTGACGTCGACATCCGGGTGCGGGACGTCGTGCGCCTGGGGCGGATCCCGCACCGTGGTGCCTTCGGCAGCGCCTCGGCGACCCGCGACGAGACGGCCGTCGCCGAGGCGCTCCGGCACACCGGGCTCACCGCGAAGGCCGACCAGCACTGGCACACCCTCTCCGGAGGTGAGCGCCAGCGCGCGCACATCGCCCGGGCGCTCGCCCAGGAGCCGCGCGAGCTGCTGCTGGACGAGCCGACCAACCACCTCGACATCCGGCACCAGCTGGAGCTGCTGTCGCTGGTCTCCCGGCTGCCGGTCACCAGCGTCATCGCCCTCCACGACCTGAACCTCGCGGCGACCTTCTGCGACGAGGTGATCGTCCTCGAACGCGGCCGGGCGGTGGCCGGGGGCCCGCCGCGGGAGGTGCTCACCGCGGAGCTCATCGCCCGGGTCTACGGAGTCCGGGCGCAGGTCGGCGTGACCGGGCGCGGGCGGCTCACCGTGCTGTTCGAGCCGGGCCGGCTGGAGGAGTCGGACGAGCTCACCCCGGACGGTGCGCCGCCCGTCTGGTGACCCACCGTGCTGCCCCGCGGAGGGTGTGGCCGACGAACGTGCAGGTCGCGCACAGAAAGTCCTCAAGCACCGCGTTCACCCGGTCGATCTATGGGTTGTCAGTCGATGACCCACAGTGAGCGGAGTCCGAACGTGTCCACCCCGATGGCCAGCACCCCCCGCGGCGTCACCCGCGTCCTGATCCTGGCCGACGCCCCGGTGCTGCGCCGTGGGCTGGTCGGCATGATCAACGAGACCGCCGGCATGCAGGCGGTGGGCACCCCCGGGGAGCCGCGCCGCGCGCTGACCCTGGCCGAGACCGCCCGCCCGGATGCGGTGGTGGTGGAGCTGGGCACCGGCCGGGCGGCCACGCTGAACGCGGTGCGGGATCTGCGCCGCCGGTTCCCGCAGCTGGCGGTGGTGGCGCTGGCGACCTCGGAGGACCCGGGTGTGGTCAACGAGGCGCTGGCGGCGGGGGTGCGGGGGTATCTGCTGATGAACACCTCCCCGACGCTGCTGGGCTGGGCGGTGCTGGCCGCGCGTGCTGGGCGGACGGTGGTGGACCCGCAGATCCGTCGCGGTGAGGGTGCTGAGGCGCCGGTGTCGCGGGAGCTGACCCCGGAGGTGCCGTTGACCCGCCGGGAGTCCGACGTGCTGGACGAGTTGCTGCAGGGGCAGTCGAACCGGGCGATCGGGAAGAACCTGTTCATCTCCGAGGACACGGTGAAGTCCCACGTGAAGGCGATCCTGCGCAAGCTGGGTGCCCGCGACCGGGCCCACGCGGTCTCCCTGGTGTTGTCGGCCCGCAACCCCGGCTGCAGCTGTGGTGCGCACCGGCTCACCGAGGCCCCGGCCGACGTCTGACCGAGGCGTCACCCCGACCGGCGGGCAGATCCAGGACTACCGTTTTGAGCATGGTCGGCATCCTGGCGGCTGCGCTGCTGGTCCTCGTGCTGGCCGGGCTCGTGGCCTGGGCGATGTCGGTGCCGCAGACCTCGGTGACCGGCCCGGCGGGTCGGTGGCTGCCTCCCCGCGAGCGGGCCCGCCGCCGGTCGGCGCTCGCCGCGGCGCGCTGGACGGTCGGCCACGACGAGGTCGACGGCGTGACCCGCGTGCTCCTGCAGCGCACCTGCATCGGCCCGGACGGGCGGCCCGACGTGCTGGAGGAGCGGGTCTTCGACAGCTTCCCGGCGCACGACCCGCTGTGGGAGGCCCGCTTCACCGAGGCGATGGCCAACGCCCGGTTCCGCTGCCGCTACCTCAACACCGAGGAGGGGCAGCTGGAGTAGCCGCACGGCCGAGGCGGAGGATGGGCCCATGGGTCAGGTCGTCGCCACCGCAGAACAGCTCGTCCACGCACCGGCGGACGTCGTCCGCGCGGCGCTCGCCGACTACGAGGTCACGCGCCCGAAGGTGCTGCCCGAGCAGTACAGCCAGTACCGGGTCGACGCCGGTGGGCAGGGCGCGGGCACGAAGGTGCACTGGCGCCTGCAGGCGACCTCCAAGCGGGTCCGCGAGCAGGACGTCGTCGTCACCACCGGTCCGGACGGCGCCCTGGTGGAGAGCGACGCGAACTCCAGCATGGTCACCACCTGGACCGTGCACCCGGCCGACGCCGGGTCGAGCACCGTGCGCGGCCGCACCACCTGGACCGGGGCGAGCGGCATCGGCGGCTTCTTCGAGCGCACCTTCGCGCCCAAGGGGCTGGCCCGCATCCAGGGCGCCATGCTGACCCGGCTGGACCAGGAGCTCTCCGCCCGCTGAGCCGCCCGCGGGGTCAGGACGGGCGGGTGCCCGGCCAGTCGTAGCTGGCCGCGGTGATCCGTCGCGACAGCTCGTCGCGCAGCTCGGCGCAGGCCGCCGTCTGCTCGGCGAGCCGCTCGGGGTCGACGGCCAGGCCCTGCCGGTCCAGCTCGGCCGCCTCCAGTGCCGGCGCCGGGGGCGCCTGGTCGCCTCCGGCCGTGGGCGCGTGGGCGACGTACACCTGAACCGAGGAGAGCACCGATCGGCGCAGCCCCGCCGGGGGGCGGTCGGCCGGGTCGGCCGCGGACGAGAGCGCCAGCACCGCGTCGAGCAGCACCGCGACCGCCGGTGCCGTGCCCAGCTCCGGCGTCCGCGGGCGGTAGGCGTGCAGCAGGGGATAGGCGCGGTGCTGCTGCCCCAGCGTCGTCAGCGCCGAGGACAGCGAGGACAGGGAGACCACGGCGGGGAACGCCGTCCCCGGCGTGGCGAGGCCGGCGGCCATCTCGGCGCCGGTGCTGCCGAACCCGGTGACCTGCGAGGCGAAGCTCCGCTTGCCGACCACCGCGGAGATCACCGAGGTCAGGTAGGAGACCCCGAGCGTGATCAGCAGCATCCCGCTGAGCGCGGAGGCCATGGTGGCCAGCTGGAACCCCGCGCCGGCGGGCTGGAAACCGCCGTTGCCCAGGGTGGCGACGTTGTAGCCGGCGAAGTAGAACCGCTCCCACACCGAGGCCGGCGCACCGCTCGAGGAGCCGACCACCGCCTCGTCGTCCCCGAGGAAGACCAGAGACCAGCCGATCCAGAGCAGCGAGAACCAGGACGCGAGCGTCGCGCCGATCAGGACCACCCCGGGGCCGCCGACGAAGCGCACCAGGGTCGACTCCGCGACGGCGGGCCGGCGGGTCAGCCGCCACGCGACGCGGGTGAGCAGCCGGGTCAGCGGGCCGGGACCGCTGGCCACCGCGAGCGTGGTCCGCACCTCGTCGACCACGGCGAACGCCACGATGGCCACGCCGAGGACGTCCCACCACCACCCGGTCATCGGGCACCGGGCCGGCGGTCGGTGGTGCGGTCGGGCAGGCGTGCGACGACGGTCGGCCTCCTCGGGCGGGCCCGCGGGGGGCTGGGTGGACGGGAACTCCTGGACGGGGGTGACCGGGTGGGCGCTCGGTTACACACGGGCTCGCGGCGGATCGGCCGCCGGGCAGGGACGATGGGGGAGTGACCGCAGCGACCCCCACCGTCGAGGGCCTCTCCGAGCTCGCCGACCTGCTGGCTGACGGTGGCGCCGTCGTCCTGTCCGGCGCCGGGCTGTCCACCGACTCCGGCATCCCCGACTACCGCGGCGCCACCGGTTCGCTGCGCCGGCACACGCCGATGACCTACCAGACCTTCACCCGGGACCCCCGCGGCCGGCACCGCTACTGGGCGCGCAGCTACGTCGGCTGGCGGCAGATCGAGCGCGCCCGCCCCAACGCCGGGCACCGCGCCGTCGCGGCGCTGCAGCAGGGCGGGGCGGTCGGTGAGGTGATCACCCAGAACGTCGACGGGCTGCACCAGGCCGGTGGCGCCCGCGACGTGCTGGAGTTGCACGGCGGGCTCGACCGCACGGTCTGCCTGGCCTGCGGGGACGTCGCCGACCGGGCGGCCCTCGACGTCCGGCTGCGGCTGGCCAACCCGGGCTTCCGCCCGGAGGCCACCGATGAGGTCAACCCCGACGGCGACGTGGAGCTGCCCGAGGAGGAGCTCGACGGGTTCGTGATGGTCGACTGCCTGGCCTGCGGCGGGGGGCCGCTCAAGCCCGACGTCGTCTTCTTCGGCGAGACCGTGCCCCGCGACCGGGTCGACGCCTGCTTCGGCCTGGTCGACGCGGCGCGGTCGCTGCTGGTGCTCGGCTCCTCGTTGACCGTGATGAGCGGCTACCGGTTCGTCATCGCCGCCGCCAAGCGCGGCATCCCGGTCGCGATCGTCAACTCGGGGCCGACCCGCGGCGATGCGAAGGCCTCGCTCAAGGTCGACGCCCCGCTGGGCGCCGTGCTGCCCGAGCTGGCCCGCCGGCTGGCATGACCCGCGAGGTCGAGCGCACCGACGACGGCCGCTGGATCGTCGTCGACGGGCGGCGGTGGCGGACCGCCGACCCTGCGCTGCCGGACGACGTCCGGGCCCGGCTGCTGCACCACCTGGGGGTGGCCCGGTCGGCGGTGCGGACCAGTCGTGGGGACGACGACGCGGTGGCCGCCGCCCGGGCCCGGGTGCAGCTGGCCAAGACCGGGCTCGGCGAGCGCGGCCCGGCCTGGTGGGACCAGGACGACGCCGAACGCCGCGCCCGCTGGGAGAGCGCACTGGCCCAGCTGGAGACCTGAGAGGCAGGTCGGCTGCGCGGTTGGCCGCCGACCGGGCCGGGCAGGAAGCCGGGCGATGCAGACCTTCCTGCCGGTCGCCGACTTCACCGAGTCCGCCCGGCTCCTGGACAACCCCCGGCTGGGCAAGCAGCGGGTCGAGTGCCTGCAGGTGCTGCGCGCCCTCGAGCTGCCCGACTACGGCTGGGCCAACCACCCGGTGGTCACCATGTGGCGCGGGCACACCGCCGGGCTGGTCGTCTACTCGCTGGCGATGGTGCGCGTCTGGCGGGGGCGGGGGTTCGCTGACAGCACCGAGACGCTGATCTCCGAGTTCGCCCCGGACGCCGCCCGGCTCACCCAGGCCGAGGCCGCGGACGCCGGGCTGCTGCCCAGCTGGGTGGGCGACGAGGAGTTGCACCGCTCGCACCGGTCCAACCTGGTGGCCAAGGACCCGGCGTTCTACCGCTCCCGGTTCCCCGGCGAGCCCGACGACCTGCCCTACCGCTGGCCCGGTGCCGACGACGTCCCCCCGCCGCCCGAGCCCGAGGGGGTGCCGGTCTGGGTGGTGCGGCCGCGGGCCCACAACGAGCTCGGCGCCGCCCTGGCCACCGGCGTCGTCGGGCTGGGCACCCAGTCCGGCATCGACGTCGACGCGACCGGCCAGTCGGCGGCCGAGCTGCGGGCGCTGTCCAAGGAGCTCTCCGGCCGCCGCCCCGCCAAGGACCTGCGCCAGCTGTCCGCGTTCCTGGACGAGGTGGCGCCCGGTGACCTCGTCGGGCTGCCGGTCGAGCACGGCGCCGGGCTGCTGCTCGGTGAGGTCGTGGGCGACTACGCCTTCGCCGGGAGGGAGCTGCTCCCGCACCGCCGTCCGGCCCGGTTCGCCTCGGTGGTGCCGCGGTCGGCGGCCCGGCCCCCGGCCACGCTGCAGGACCCGCGGGCGCTGTTCCGGGTGGTGCTCGACCCCGACGCCGTCCCCGACGGGCTCCGGCGCGGCGACCCGTTGACAGGCAAGTCGCTGCTTGCCTAACGTTCCCGCCGTGGGTGACGTGTTCCGAGCGCTCGCCGATCCCACGCGCAGGGCGATCCTCGACGAGCTCACGGACCGGGACGGGCAGACGCTGTTCGAGCTCTGCTCCCGGCTGGCCACGAAGCACGGGCTGGGGTCGAGCAGGCAGGCGGTCTCCCAGCACGTCGACGTCCTCGAGTCCGCGGGGCTCGTGCGCCGACGCCGGGAGGGCCGGTACACGTTCCACCACCTCGACACCGCACCGCTGAGGGAGATCACCCGCCGGTGGTCGGTCCCGGACCCGGAGGAGGACCCATGAGGGTCAACGTCATGAGCGTTCTGGTCGACGACCAGGCGAAGGCGCTGCGCTTCTACACCGAGGTGCTCGGCTTCCAGCCCAAGCGGGAGATCCCGCTCGGGGAGCACTCCTGGCTCACCGTCGTCTCACCCGAGGACCCCGACGGGGTCGAGCTCTCGCTGGAGCCGGACGAGCACCCGGCGGCGCGACCGTTCAAGCAGGCGCTCGTCGCCGACGGCATCCCGTTCACGTCCTTCGCCGTCGCCGACGTGGCGGCGGAGCACGAACGGCTGACGGCGCTGGGCGTGCGGTTCACCCAGCCGCCGGCGGACATGGGCGTGGTGACGACGGCGGTCTTCGACGACACGTGCGGCAACCTCATCCAGATCGCCGCGATGAAGGACTGACCTGCGGGTCACCGCAGGGCGGCGTCGATCTCCTCGGTCGGTCCAGCGGCACGCCGTCCCCCGTGGCGGCAGGGTGGCGGGCACCTCATGCGGGTCGGTCGGCGTCCGGCCTGCTCCGCCGTCGTGTGGTCCTGGCGACACGTCGACATGTCGCCAGGACGACACCCACCGGCCGCGACCGCCTGCTCGGCCGATGCGGTCAGGACCCGGGCAGTGGCACGTTCTGCAGGCGCACCTGCCCGCGGGCGACGACCTTGCCGTCCTCGCGGGTGAGCGTGACCAGCCACAGCTGCAGCGTCTTCCCCTGCTGCACCGGCTCGGCGAGCACGTCGAGCCGGCCGGCCGTCATCGGGCGCAGGAAGTCGGTGCTGTTGTTCACCCCGACCGCGAACTGGCCGCGGTCGGCGACCGCGGCGCTCGCCCCCACGCTGGCCGCGCCCTCCACGATCGTGCAGTAGACGCCGCCGTGCACGACGCCCCAGGGCGTGTGGTGCGCCGGCCCCACCTCGACGTGCCCGGTGACCCGGGTGCCGGTGACCTCGGCCAGGTCGAATCCGGTCGCTGCGACGAACGCGCTGGCGGTCGTCAGGTCCGGCGTCACGCGGCGTCCCAGACCAGGCAGAACGGGTGCCCGACCGGGTCGGCGTAGACCCGGAAGTCCCCACCGCCGCCAGGCAGCCGCCGGGCGCCCAGCTCCAGGACCTGCGGCTCCGCGACGTCGACGTCGGCGACCCGGATGTCGAGGTGGAACTGCTGCGGCCGGCCCGGGTCCGGCCAGTCCGGCGGCTGGAGGTCCGGGGCCTGCTGGAAGGCGATCCGGTACCCGGCGCCGGTGACCACCACCCAGTCGTCGCCCGGCTCGCCTCGCACCTCCATGCCGAGCAGGCCGGCGTAGAACGTCGCCAGGGCGTGCGCGTCGGGGGCGTCGATGACCACGGAGTGCAGCTGACCGATCATGGCGGCCATCCTCTCCCGGCCCCGCGGGAGCCCACCAGCAGGCGTCCGGCCGGAGAGCGCCCACCCCCGCGCGGTGGTCCGTGCGCACCGTGTCGCACGATCAGCGCATGGCCGCACCCGACTCCGCCCCGCAGCTCGGCACGTTGACCTGGCTCCCGGCCGCCGACCACCGGGAGCTGCTCGGGGAGCCGGTGGCCGCTGCGCTGCCGTCGCTGACCGGGCCGGCCTGGGTGGCCTCGATCGACGACGAGGCCGCCGACACCGCGGCGTTCAACGACGTCTACGAGGTCCCGGCCGCCGCCTCGGCCAACTGCGTGGTGGTCGCCGCCCGGCGGTCCGGGGAGACGACACTCGCCGCCTGCCTGGTGCTGGCCACCACCCGCGCCGACGTGAACGGCCTGGTCCGCCGGCACCTGGGTGCGCGCAAGGCCTCGTTCGCCCCGCAGGACGTCGCGGTCGCCGAGAGCGGGATGGCCTACGGCGGGATCACGCCGGTCGGGCTGCCGGCGTCCTGGCCGGTGCTGGTCGACGCCGCGGTGGCCGCCAGCGAGCTCGTCGTGATCGGCTCGGGCACCCGGGGGAGCAAGCTCGCCGTCTCCGGCGCCGTGCTGGCCGGCTTGCCGGGCGCGGAGGTGCTCGAGGGGCTGGGCCAGCCGATCGGCTGACCGTGCCTACCCTCGGGGGCGTGTCAGAACGCGAAGAAGGACCCGCCTCGCCGCGTCCCGTGCGGGCTCCCGACGACAGCGACGTCGGCTGGGGTGAGCGGCCGGCCGACGTCGACGACGACGACCGCCGCTACCTGGAGGACCGGCCGCCGCACTGGGGCAGCGACTGAAGGAGGACCTCGTCCTCCGCACCCCTCGCGAGCTCGGGGCGAGCCTCTGGACGAGGCCGTGCCTGCCCCGCACCTCTGCGTTCAGGCGCGGTGCCGCGCCTCCGGCTCGGACGCCGGCGGCTGCCCGTGCTGGGCCTGCAGGAGGTCGCGGATCTCGACCAGGAGCTCGGTCTGCGTGGGCAGCACCGGCCCGGTCTGCTCCCCGCGCTCCCGGCGCTCGAACAGCGCCTTCATCGGCAGCACGACCACGAAGTAGATCACCGCCGCGGTCAGCACGAAGGTGATCAGCTGGTTGACGAAGTCGCCCCAGGCGAAGGTCTGACCGTCGACCTCGAACGAGCCGCCCTGCACGCCGCCGCCCCCGACCAGCCCGATCAGCGGGCGCAGGAACGACTCGGTGAACGAGGTGACCACGGCCGTGAAGGCGGCTCCGATGACCACCGCCACCGCCAGGTCGATGACGTTCCCGCGGAGCAGGAAGTCCTTGAAGCCCTTGAGCACGAACGGCACCTCTCGGTCGCGGGGACGCCGCTGCGGAGCCCCTCGATCACGGTCGGCCGAGGGTAACGGTGAGCGTCGCGGTCGCCGCGGCAGCGGCCAGCCCCGCCGCGGTGTCGGGGGAGACGGCCAGCACCAGCAGCCCGCCGCCGGCCGGGCTGTCCGTCGATGAGCTTTCCGGCGCCGGGGCGGTGAGCACGAGGGCGCCGCTGGCGACCACCTCGACGGCCGGGGCGGCAGCCGCGTCCGGGGCACCGGTGGCGAGGACGTCGACCCGGTCACCGGCCCGCAGCAGCGTCGCCACCGCCAGGTCGGCCAGCCGCACGGGGGCCGCGACCTGCCCGTCGGGGATCGCCGACCACAGCCCCGGCCCGACCAGCCGGACGTCGGTGACCGGTTCGCCGGCGCGCACGGGTGCGGCCAGCAGCTGGCCGGTCAACCCGGCGGCGTCGGCGGTCACCCCGGACGGGAGCAGGCCGGTGGGCAGTTCGGCTGCCGTGAGGTCGCCGGCGGTGAGCACCGTGCCGGCCGGGAGGTCGGCCGCGGCGACGACCACCGGGACGGTCGACTCACCGGGCCCGACCGCCGCCGACGGCGGTGGGCGCAGCGCGAGGACCAGGGCCAGGCACACGAGCGCCGCCGCAGCCACCTGCCGCAGCAGGTGCACGGGGGAGCGCGGACGGCGGAGACGGGGCACACCGCGACGCTAGGAGCGGCGGCCGTACCCGTCCCGGTGCGGCGCGAGGCTGTGGACCGCGGGGCCCGCTGTGGACGGGCGGCAGCGCACCGCCGCCGTCCGTGCGCCGGTCAGTTCGCGGCCTTGCCCCCGCTGCCGCTGGAGGACGAGCTGCTCGACGACGTGGCCGCCGTGCTGCTCGAGGTGGTGCTGGTCTTGCTCCCGGAGTCCTTGCTGCTGCTGCTGGACTCCTTGCTGCCGCCGGAGTCCTTGCTCCCGCCGGAGGAGTCCTTCGCCGAGCCGGAGCTGGTCGAGGCGCCCTCGCCCTTGCGGCTGTCGGTCCGGTAGAAGCCCGATCCCTTGAAGACCACGCCGACCGAGCCGTAGACCTTGCGCACCGGCGCCTCGCACTCGGTGCAGGTGGCGACCGCAGGGTCGGTGAACGACTGCACGACCTCGAACTCGTGCTTGACCTCGGGGTTGGTGCAGACGTACTGGTAGGTGGGCACGGTGCTGGAGCTCCTCGTCCGATCCGAGCCGGGCTGGCACTCGGCCCGGGCGACTGCCAATGATGCGCCGTCGGACTGTCGGCGTCCACGTCTGCCGGCGAGGGTCACGTTCGCGGCGCGCGAGCGCGGAGCGTGGCGAGTCGTGTGCGTGCGATGAGGAGGACGGCCCGCACGGGCGCGGGAGAGATGACCGCATCCGATCGCAGGAGGTATCTGGGGGCGTCGTCGCCGCTCTGACGCATCGGGGCACACCGCTCCTGACGAGGAGGGCCCGATGACCACCGACCGACTCGGGGAGAACGCGGCGTCCCGGCCCCTCGGCCGTCTGGTGGGCGATGACGTCGAGGTCCCGGTGGGCGGTGCGACCCGCCGCTACGTGGACCTGGACGCTGCGGCCACGACGTCGGCGTCGGCGGCCGTCGTCCGTGCGGTGCAGGACTTCCTGCCGTGGTACTCGAGCGTCCACCGGGGGGCCGGGGCCAAGTCGCGGTACTCGAGCGCGCGGTACGAGGAGGCGCGGGAGACCGTGCTGCGGTTCGTGGGGGCCGACCCCGCGACGCACGTGGCGTTGTTCCCGAGGAACACCACCGAGGCGCTGAACGTGGTCGCCTTCCGGCTGGCTCTGACCCGGGGTGACGTCGTCGTCACCACCGCGGTCGAGCACCACGCCAACCTGCTGCCGTGGCGCCGCCACGCACAGCTGCGGGTGGTCGATGTCGACCGGCGTGGCGTCTTCGACGTCGCCGCCGTGGTCGCGGCGCTCGACGAAACACCCCGGCCCCGGGTGCTCGCGGTGACCGGCGCGTCCAACATCACCGGGTGGGCGCCCGACCTGCCCGCCGTCGCGGCAGCGGCCCGGGAGCGCGGCGTGCTGGTCGTGGTCGACGGCGCCCAGCTCGTCCCGCACCGGCCGGTCACCCTGGCGGCGTCCGGGATCGACGTGCTGGCGTTCTCCGGCCACAAGATGCACGCACCGTTCGGCGCGGGCGCGCTCGTCCTGCCGCGCCGACTGCTCGCGGACGGTGAGCCCTTCCTCGTCGGCGGTGGCGCCGTGCGGGCGGTCTCCTACGAGGAGGTCCTCTGGGCCGATCCCCCCGACCGGGACGACGCCGGTTCCCCCAACGTCGTCGGCGCGGTGGCCCTCGCCGCCGCCGCGGAGGAACTCGCAGCCGACCGCGAGACCCGGCGAGGCCGGGAGGACGCGCTCGTCCGTGCGCTGGACGACGAGTTGGCCACCGTCCCCGGCCTGCGCCGTCTGGGGCCGACCTCGGGCGACCGGCTCCCCGTGGCCGCGTTCACCCTCGACGGGGTGCCGCACGGCCGGGTCGCCACGTGGCTGGCCGACGGGTACGGCATCGGGGTCCGCAACGGCTGCTTCTGCGCCCACCCGTACCTGACCCGGCTGCTCGGGTTGTCCGACGACGAGGTGCGGCGGTTCCACGCGGACGCCCGCGCCGACCGCTACGACCTGCTCCCCGGCGCGGTGCGGGTGAGCTGCGACGCGACCACGTCGCCGGCCGACATCACGGTGCTGGGCGAGGCGCTGCGCACCATCGCGACGACCGGCGGGCCGACGGACGGCGCCCCGCGGCCCGGGGAGCCTGCCGGCCCGGGCCACCGCGTGCCGGCGCCCCGGTCACCCGTCTGAGAACGCGTTCCGGACACCAACGGCTGCGAGCCGGCGATGACCGGGCTGGGCATCATCATCGTCACGTCGACGACGCCGGTCGGCCGGTGTCCGCCCGCCGGATGACGAGCGTCTCCCTCGGCGGCCGGACGGCGGGGGTCCGGCCGGTAGCGTGAGCCGGCGTGTCCTCCCCGTGGCTCGACGAGCAGCAACAGCGCACGTGGCGGGCCTGGCTGGCCGTCGCCGAGCTGCTGCCGCGCACGCTCGACGCCCAGCTCCAGCGGGACGCCGGCCTCACCCACGCGGCCTACGTGGTCCTGGCGATGCTCTCCGAGGCCCCGGGCGGCAGCCGGCGGATGAGCGACCTCGCCCGGACCGCCAACCAGTCGCAGAGCCGGCTGTCCCACACCGTCGCCCGGCTGGAGGAACGCGGGTGGGTGCGCCGGGAGAAGGCCGCCGAGGACCGGCGCGGGAACGTCGCCGTGCTGACCGACGCCGGCCGGGACGTCGTGGAGCGGGTCGCCCCGGGGCACGTGGCCGCCGTCCGGGAGGGGCTGTTCGCGGCACTGGACCCCGCCCAGACGCAGGCGCTGGGGGACGCGCTGACCGCCGTCCTCGACCGGCTGGACCCCGAGGCGACCCTGCGGGTGCCCGAGCCCGGCTGCTGACCGGGCGGGAAGCCCGTGCGCCGGGGCGGTGTTGCCCGCGGTGATGTCCGAGACCCCGCTGCCCCTGTCCGTGCTCGAGCTGGCCACCGTCGGGTCCGGGCAGACCACCGCCGACGCCCTGGCGCACACCGTCGCGGTCGCGCAGGCCGCCGATCGGCTCGGCTACCGGCGGCTGTGGGTCGCCGAGCACCACAACATGCCGGCCGTCGCCAGCACGAACCCCCCGGTGCTCATCGCCCACCTGGCCGCGACGACCGAGCGGATCGTCGTCGGCTCCGGCGGGGTGATGCTGCCCAACCACGCGCCGCTGGTGGTGGCCGAGCAGTTCGCCCTGCTCGAGGCGCTGCACCCCGGGCGGATCGACCTGGGCATCGGCCGGGCGCCGGGCACCGACCAGCACACCGCGCTGGCGCTGCGCCGCGACCCGAAGCTCCTGTCGGCCGAGCAGTTCCCGCAGGACCTCCTCGACCTGCTCGGGCTCTTCGGTGACCAGCGGGTCGAGGGCGGGCTGGCCGAGCGGTTCACCGCCACCCCGGCCGCCGTCTCCGCGCCCCGGGTCGTGCTGCTGGGCTCCAGCAGCTACTCCGCGCAGCTGGCCGGGCAGCTCGGGCTGCCGTTCACCTTCGCCCACCACTTCGGCAGCCCGCACACCGTGACGGCGCTGGAGCTGTACCGGGAGTCCTTCCGGCCCTCGGCGGCGCTGCCGCAGCCCTACGCCGTCGTCACCGCGAACACGCTGGTGGCCGACGACGACGAGGAGGCCCGCCGGCTGGCGCTGCCCGGTCAGCTGATGCGGCTGTCCATCCGCACCAACCGGCTGCGCCCGGTGCCCAGCCTCGCGGAGGCGGCGACCGACCCCGAGCGTGCCGCCGCCGAGGGCATGCCGAGCAACGCGATCGTCGGTGGCCCGGAGCGTGCGGTGGCCGAGCTGCGCCGGCTGGCGGCCGACACTGGCGCCGACGAGCTGATGGTCACCGCCTCCACCCACGGGGTGGCCGAGCGGGTGCGCAGCCTGGAGCTGCTCGCCGCGGCCTGGGGTCTCACCCCCGCCGACCAGGCCACCGCGGCCTGAGGCGCCGGCCGGCGCCTCGACCGCGCCGCCCGGGCGTCTGCCCCAGGCCCCCGTCTCAGGAAGCGCGGAGGACCGCCGCCTTCACGCTGGCCAGGCCCGCGCCGAGGGCACCGCGCACGGTGGAGCTCGTCCGCTGCTGCTCGCCCTGCTGGGCGGCCAGCACGACGAGGACGCCGGTCAGCGCGGGGTTGACCCACTGCAGCGGCTTCTGGGCCTTCTGCGCGCCGGCGACGTCCGACGGGGTGTCGGCCGCTGGGGTGGTCGCCGTCCTGCTGGGCACCGGTGACTCGGCACCGATCTTCGCGCCGAGCGCGCCGCTGGCGACCGACGTCCCGATCGCGGCGACGGTCAGCACGCTCTTGACCACGGTGTTCGCCATCGCACCCGGCCCCGTCCCGACCCGCCCGCGGTCGGCGCGCAGCATGCCGACCGAGCCGATCAGGTGGGCCGCGATCGCGGCCCCCTGCACCGGCGACCAGGCCCCCCAGCCGATCGAGGAGAGGCGGGTCCGTTCGGTCCGGTCGCGGGCGGCGGCCGCGGCCTTGTTCAGGCCGACGGCGCCCATCAGGTTGCCGCCGAACCAGGCGGCCAGGCCGAGGTCGTGCATGGAGCGCAGGACGGTGTGCTGGTCGTTCGACATGGGGTCTCCTCGTGAGCCCGGCCGGCGGCCGAGGCGGGGAGCCGGAGGGTCTGACCGGCTCCTGGACGACCGTGCCCGCTGCGGAGGTCGGCAACCCCGCCGTCGCCCGCCGGGTTCAGCGCAGGTGGCGGAGGTAGGCGGCCGGGTCGGTGAGGAACTGCCGCCAGTTGACGGTGAGCTCCAGCTCCTCCCACCGCGTGGGCCGCATGCCCCAGTCGCCGACCTCCACCAGCCGGGCCCCGGGCAGCGCGGCGACGACGGGGGAGTGGGTGGCGACGACGACCTGCGCGCCGGACGCCACCAGGTCCAGCAGCACCGTGACCAGCGCCAGGCTGCCGCCGAAGGAGAGCGCCGCGTCGGGCTCGTCGAGCAGGTAGGTGCCGCCCCCGCCCCCGGCCCGCCGGGTGAGCACCTCGAGGAACGCCTCCCCGTGCGAGAGCTCGTGGTAGCTCGGGTCGGGGCTGCTGATCTGCTCCAGGTGGCTGTAGAGGGTGTGCAGCGTCTCGTCGCGCAGGAAGCAGCCCCACCGGGAGGCCCCCGGGCTGCGCTCGACGACCAGCCCGAGCGACTCCGGCTCGCTGGGCCGGGTGCTGAACCGGGTGTTCACCGTGCCGCCCTCCGGGTTGAGGCCCAGCGTGACGGCGAGCAGCTCCATCACCGTCGACTTGCCCGACCCGTTCTCACCGACCAGCACCAGGGCGCCGTGCGGCAGCTCCAGGCCGGTGTCGAGCAGCTGGGCGACGGCGGGCACGCTCACCGGCCACCGTGCGCGCTCGGCGTCCGTCGGGGCAGCTCGGCCGGGATCGGGACGGAAGCGGCGGATCGGGCGGCTGTCCACGCCGGACATCCTGGCGGGCGGGTACGACGACGTCCTCCCGCACCGACGACGTCCTCCCGCACCGACGGCGTCGTCCCGCACCGACGGCGTCCTCCGCACCGACGGCGACCTGCCGCACCGACGACGTCCCCCCGCACCCACGACTGTCCCCCCGCACCAACGCTGGTGCGGGGGGACAGTCGGTGATCAGGTGACCTGATCACCGCTGCGAAACCGGTGCGGCCGGCGGGTCAGCGGCCCAGGTGCCGCCAGCGCCGGGTGCGGGCGCGGACCCGCTCGACGTCGTCCCGGCCGAGCAGCCCGGCCAGCTCCTGGGCGAGCACCCGGCCCAGCCGCTGGCAGAACTCCACCGGCTCGTCCGCGGCGTCGGGCCGCTCGGGCACCACCCGGTCGACGATCCCGGCCCGCCACAGGTCGGTGGCGCGCACGCCCTGCGAGGCGGCGAGCTCGTCGGCCCGGTCGACGGTGCGGTGCACGATCGCCGAGGCGCCCTCCGGGGGCAGGGGCCCCAGCCAGCCGTTGGCCGCGGCCAGCACCCGGTCGGCCGGCACGAGGGCCAGCGCGCCGCCGCCGGTGCCCTGGCCGAGCAGCACGGCGAGGGTCGGCGCCTGCAGCATCACCATGTCCTGCAGGCAGCGGGCGATCTCCCCGGCGAGCCCGCCCTCCTCGGCGGCGACCGACAGCGCCGCGCCCGGGGTGTCGATCAGGGTGAGCAGCGGCAGCCGAAGCTCCGCGGCCAGCCGCATGCCGCGCCTTGCCTCGCGCAGCGCACCGGGCCCCAGCGGCGCCGACAGCGACTGCCCACGTCGGTCCTGACCCAGCACGACGCAGGGAGCACCGCCGAAGCGGGCCAGCGCGAGCAGCAGCCCGGGGTCGGACTCGCCGGCCCCGGTGCCGTTGAGGGTGACGACGTCGGTCGCCGCCGTCCGCAGCAGCTGGCGTGCCCCCGGGCGTTCCTTGCGGCGGGACGCGGTGACCACGTCCCAGGCGCTGCGGCCGTCCTCCGGGTCGTCGGCGTCCGTGCCGTCGCCCTCGACCGGCCCCTCGACCGCGGCGCTGCGGTGCCAGGTCGCCCGGGCGGCGAGCACCCGCAGCGCCCGGTCGGCGACGTCGGCCAGCTCGTCGACCGGGACGACGCCGTCGATCAGCCCGCGCGAGGCCATGTTCTCCGAGGTCTGCACTCCCGGCGGGAACGGCTCCCCGTACAGCGCCTCGTAGACCCGGGGGCCGAGGAAGCCGATGGCCGCGCCCGGCTCGGCGATCGTGACGTGGCCCAGCGAGCCCCACGAGGCCAGCACCCCGCCGAACGTCGGGCCGCGCAGGTAGACCAGGTAGGGCAGCCCGGCCTCCTTGTGCCGGGCGATCGCCGCGGTGATGCCGATCATCTGTAGGAAGGCGACGGTGCCCTCCTGCATCCGGGTCCCGCCGGAGACCGGCGCGGCCAGCAGCGGCAGCCCCTCGTCGGTGGCCCGCTCCACCGCGGCCATCAGCCGCTCCGCGGTGGCGACGCCGATCGACCCGGCGAGGAAGCCGAACTCGCCGGCGACGACGGCGACCCGCCGGCCGCGCAGCGTGCCCTCGCCGGTGACGACGGCCTCGTCCTGACCGCTCTTCTCCGCCGCCCGGGCCAGCTCCGCGGCGTACGCGTCGTCGACCTCGCGCGGCGGTGCGGGGGAGTCCCAGGACCGCCAGGACCCCGGGTCGAGCACGATGTCCCGCAGTGCCCGGGCGTCGAGCCGGGCGCCCCGGCCGGCCGGCCGGGGTGTGGTGGCCGAGGTGGTCACGTGGCGTGCCCGTCCTCGACGTCGGCGCCCTCGCCCGCCGGCTGCGGCACGCCCTCGGCGCCGCGCAGCCAGGTCCGGATGGCGTCGCCGTCGGCGCCGAGCACCGGCGGCGGGGTGTGGTCGCGACGGGTCGTCTCGGTCTCGCCGCCGGTGCCGGGGGCGAAGAAGCGCAGCGGCGGGCCGGGCAGGGTGAGCGGCCCGGCGGTCGGGTGGTCGACGGAGATCGCCAGCCCCTGGGACAGCGTCTGCTCCCAGGCGTAGACCTCGTCCAGGGTGCGCACCTTGCCGGCCGGCACGCCCGCCGCGGCCAGCCGGGCCAGCAGCTCCTCGGCCGGGATCTCGGCGAAGGCGGTCTCCAGCAGCTCGATCACCCGCTGCCGGTTGCCGACCCGCTCGCCGTTGGTGGCCAGGCCCTCGGCGTCGGGATCGAAGCCGAACTCGGTGCACAGCCGGCGCCACAGCCCCTCGCTGCCGCAGGACAGCTGCACGCTCCCGCCCGCACAGCGGAACAGGCCGTAGGGGGCGATCGAGGGGTGGTGGTTGCCCTGGCCGCGGTTGACCTGGCCGGCCACGGTGTACGCCGTCCCCTGGAAGGCGTGCACGCCGACGACGGCGGCCAGCAGCGAGGTGCGCACCACCTGGCCGACCCCGGTGCGCTCGCGCTCGTACAGCGCCGCGAGCACGCCGTAGGCGCCGTACATGCCGGCCAGCAGGTCACCGATCGGGACGCCGACCTTCTGCGGGTCCTCCGGGCCGGAGCCGGTGAGCGACATCAGCCCGGCCTCGCCCTGGGCGATCTGGTCGTAGCCGGCCCGCTGCCCTTCTGGCCCGTCGTGCCCGAACCCGCTGATCGACAGCTGCACCAGCCGCGGGTTGAGCTCGGCGAGCACGTCGGTGCCGAAGCCGAGGCGGGCCAGGGTGCCGGGCCGGAAGTTCTCCAGCAGCACGTCGGCGCGGCGCACCAGCTCGGTCAGCACCTCCTTGTCCGCGTCGTCCTTGAGGTCGAGGGTGATCGACTCCTTGTTGCGGTTGGCGGAGAAGAAGTACGTCGACTCCCGGCCCGCGCCCTCGGGCTCGACGAACGGCGGCCCCCAGCCGCGGCTGTCGTCGCCGCTGCCCGGGCTCTCCACCTTGATCACCCGGGCGCCGAGGTCGCCGAGCATCATCCCGGCATGCGGTCCGGCCAGGGCGCGGGTCAGGTCGACGACGAGGACGCCGTCCAGGGGGCCACTCACGAGGGGGTTGGTCCTTCCAACGAGACGACGGAGACGTCTGTCACCCTCTCATCGGCCCGCCGGGCGCGTCAGTCGAGCTGCCGCCAGCCGGCAGACGGGGTGACGACGGCGGTCACCCGGCGGTCGTGCGGCCCGGCCGGCAGCCGGTCCACGAGCTCCTCGTCGAACACCACCGCCACCAGCGTGGCGCCGGCCCGGGCGTGCGCCAGCGCGCGGTCGTAGTACCCGCCACCGCGGCCCAGCCGGGTGCCGTCGGCGGCCACCGCCAGCGCCGGGACGACGACCACGTCGGCCGCGGCCAGGGCACCGGGCGGCAGGCGGGGGCCGGCCGGCTCCCGCAGCCCGAAGCGGCCGGGGACCAGCCGGCCGTCGTGCTCGGCCCAGGACAGCTCCCGCCCGCGCGCCGGCACGACCGGCAGCAGCAGCCGGCCGGGCAGCGCGCCGGGCAAGCGGCCGGCCCCGGGCTCCTCGGCGGTGGGCACGTACCCGGCGACCACGGCGGCGTCCGCCAGCCGTTCGGCGAGCGCGGCGGCCAGCGCCGTGGCCGCCGCGGCACGGGCCGCGGGGGAGCGGACCGCACGCCCGACCAGCAGCGTCGCGCGCAGCGTTGCCTTCGCGTTCACCACCTCGGGGGAGTCCGGCATGGCGGCAGGCTAGTTAGGCTGCCCGGCATGTCGAGTCCGTCCGCCCCGAGCCCGCGCCCGGCCACGAAGGCCGTCATCCCGGTCGCCGGGATGGGCACCCGCTTCCTCCCCGCCACCAAGGCCGTCCCCAAGGAGCTGCTGCCGGTCGTCGACCGGCCGGCCCTGCAGTACATCGTCGAGGAGGCCGCCCGGGCCGGCGTCGGCGAGGTGCTCATGGTGACCGGGCGCAACAAGGGCAGCATCGAGGACTTCTTCGACCGGACGCCGGAGCTGGAGACCGCCCTGGAGGCCAAGGGCGACCAGAGCCGGCTCGACGCGGTGCACGAGTCCACCGACGTCGCGCAGGTCTTCTTCGTGCGCCAGGGCGAGGCGAAGGGCCTCGGCCACGCCGTCCTGCAGGCCGCCGCGTTCGTCGGGGACGAGCCGTTCGCGGTGCTCCTCGGCGACGACATCATCGACGCCCGCGACCACCTGCTCGAGCAGATGCTCGCCGTGCAGGCCGAGCACGGCGGCGCGGTGGTCGCGCTGCTGGACGTGGGCGCGGACAACATCTCCAAGTACGGCGCCGTCGCCGTCGAGGAGGCCGGGGTCTCCGGGGACGCCGCCGGCGACGAGGTCTTCCGGGTCACCGGCATGGTCGAGAAGCCCCCGTCCGACGAGGCGCCCAGCACGCTGGCGATCATCGGCCGCTACGTGCTGCCCCCGGAGGTCTTCCCGGCGATCCGGGACACCCCGCCCGGCCGCGGCGGGGAGATCCAGCTGACCGACGCGCTGCTCAAGCTGGTCGAGGACGGCATGCCGGTGCACGGCGTCGTCTTCTCCGGCCGCCGGTACGACACCGGCGACAAGCTGGACTACCTCAAGGCCGTCGTCCAGCTGGCCGTCGAGCGCGAGGACCTCGGCCCCACCTTCGGCCCGTGGCTGCGTGACTTCGTCGCCGACCTGCCCGCCGAGGGCGCGTCGCCGGCCTGAGGCGCCCCTCCAGAGGGCACCATCGGACCGCACGTCCGTCGATCGGCGACCGTGACCGGCACCTCGGTCACCGGACCTGGCCCGACGACGGCAGGACGACGGTGGTGGGGATGAGCGACGACAGCACACGCGGGTGGATCTCCGGCGGAGGCCGGGACACGACCCAGCTGGACCTGACGAGCGGCGGGCTGGTCCCGTCACCACGGGACAACCGGCAGGTCTCCGGGCCGGCGCCGGTGGTCACCCACGACACCGTGCAGGTCGACCGGTCGGTGTTCTCCTCCGACCGGGTCCCCTCGCCGGCCATCGCCACCGGCGACCGGGCCCCGGACCCGCTCGCCGACACCGGCTCGGTCGACGTGTCCGGGGTCCGGCTGCGGCCCGTCGAGCACCACCTGGACGAGATCCTCGGCGCCGTCCCGCAGCCCGACCCGATCGAGCTCGCGGTGCTCGACGCCCAGGGGCTGCTCTGCGCCGAGCTGGTCACCAGCCAGCGCTCGCTGCCCGCCTTCGACCAGGCCGGGCTCGACGGGTACGCCGTCCGCGCGGCCGACATCGCCACGGCGACCGTCGAGCAGCCCGTCGACCTCGCCGTCGTCGGTGAGACCGCCGCCGGTGACGGCGAGCCGGCCTCGATCACCGCCGGCCTCGCGCAGAAGGTCGCCGTCGGCGCGATGCTGCCCGCCGGTGCCGACGTCGTCGTCCCCGCCGCCTGGACCGACCAGGGCGCCGCCCGGGTGCAGGTCTTCGCCGCGCTGGCGCCGGGCAGCTACGTCCGCCGGGTCGGGGACGACGTCGCGACCGGCGACGTCGCCGTGGAGGTCGGCACCCCCATCGGCCCGGCCCAGATCAGCCTGCTGGCCGCCGTCGGGCGCGAGCGGGTGGCCGTGCGGCCGCGTCCGCGGATCACGGTGCTGTGCGCCGGCAACGAGCTCGTCGACGTCGGTGCGGTGGCCGGCCCCGGTCAGCAGGTGGACGTGAACAGCTACGCGCTGGCCGCCGCCGCGCGGGACGCCGGCGCCGAGGCCTACCGGGCGGGGATCATGCCCAACGACCGGCGGCGGATGGTCGAGCTGCTGGAGGGGCAGATGCTCCGCAGCGACGTCGTCCTGGTCGCCGGCACCTTCGCCAACGGCGGCCACGACCTGCTCCAGGAGGCGCTGGACGAGCTGGGCGGGCTCACCTTCACCCAGGTGGCCATGCACCCCGGGCCCGTGCACGCCTTCGGCAAGCTCGGGCCCGACGCCGTCCCGGTGATCTGCGTGCCCGGTGAGCCGGTCGCCGCGCTGGTCGCCTTCGAGGTGTTCGTCCGCCCGGCGATCCGGCTGATGCTCGGCAAGCGCCAGCTGTTCCGGCGCACCGTGCAGGCCGTCTCCGCCCAGCAGCTGCTCTCGCCGCTGGGGTACCGGCAGTACCTGCACGGCCAGGTCATGCGGCACCCCGACGGCGGCTACGTCGTCGAGCCGATCGGGGACGGCGACCAGGCGATGCTCGCCCGGATGGCCCGCGCCAACTGCCTGATCGTGGTGGACGAGGACGTCACCGAGGTGTCCGCCGGCGGACTCGTCACCGTCATGCCCATGCTGCTCGGGGGCTGAGCTGGACCCGGCCCTGCACCCGGGCTGGCCGGCGCGGCTGTCGTGGGGCCCGGTCGAGCTGCACCCGCTGCGCCGCGACGACGCCCGCGAGTGGGCCCGGCTGCGCACCGCGAACGAGGCGTGGCTGCTGCCCTGGGAGCCCTCCACCGGGCTCAGCTGGTCCGCGCGGCACACCCCGGCGGCCTACCGGGCGATGCGCCGGGCGGCGTCCCGGCGCGCCCGGGTCGGGGCGTCCCTGCCCTTCGCCCTGCGGTACGAGGGGCGGCTGGCCGGTCAGGTGACCGTCGACAACGTCGTCCGGGGGGCGCTGCGCTCCGGCAGCCTGGGCTACTGGGTCGACCAGTCCGTGGCCGGGCGGGGGGCGGCCTCGCTGGCGGTGGCGCTGGTCTGCGACCACGTCTTCGGCCCGGTCGGGCTGCACCGCCTGCAGGCCGACATCCGGCCGGAGAACGGCCCCAGCCGGCGGCTGGTCGAACGGCTGGGGTTCCGGCAGGAGGGGCTCTTCCGCGAGTACCTGGACATCGACGGTGCCTGGCGGGACCACCTCGGCTACGCGCTGCTGGCCGGGGAGCTCCCGGGCGGGGTGCTCGCCCGCTGGCGGGACCGCGCACCCCGCTGACCCGCGCGGTGCCGACGGCGACACGCCGGTGCGCCGACGACGCGCGCCGACACACCGGGAGATGTCCCGGGTATCGGCAGTCCGCGCCCTTACCTTGACTCCCGAGTGACGGATGTGACTCGTGTGGCCCCAGGGATGGGGTCGTTCCGCTGGGCCAGGGATGGATCGGGGTGTTCGAGATGGGATCGGGCGTACTGCTGGCCGCTCTCGTCGTGCTGTGGTTCGTGGTCCTGGTGCCGATGGTGGTCACCCGGGGCGACACGCACACGGGGAACGGTGCAGCCAACTCAGGACGGACCCTGCAGCGGCGCCGGCCCGTGGACCCGGTGGTCCACGCCGAGACCGAGCGGGTGAGCATCGACCGGGCCCAGCTGCGCAGCAGCGGTGAGCTGCAGGTCGACGTGCACGCCCGGCGCCGTCGCACGCTGGCCGGCCTCGTCGCCCTGGCCGTGCTCGCGCTGGTCGGTGCGGTGGCCTACCGGTCGTGGCTGTGGGCGCCGCAGGTGCTGCTGGACCTCGCCGTCGTCGGCTACCTCATGGTGACCGCGGCCGCGGCCAAGCGGGAGCGGCGGACCGCCGCCCGTCGCGCGGCCCGGGCCGCCCACCGTCCGCCGATGCGGGCACCGCACGCCCGCCCGGCTCAGCCGCAGGCCCGTCCGGTGCAGCCCCGCCCGGCGGCTGCCGGCCCGGCCTCCGCGCCGGCCACGGTGGCGGGCGAGGCCGGTCAGGTGCACCCCAGCCTGCCGCTGGCCCCGGTGCACCCGCTGCGCCCCGGACGGGTCGTCGCGGCGCGCACCGCGGCCCCGGTCGACTGGCAGCACAGCGCCGTCGTCGGCCTGGACGACGAGGACATCGGCTTCGCCGACATCGACGTCTACGCCCCGAAGCGCGTCGTCAACGGCTGACGGACCCTCCGGCGCTGCCCCCGTGCAGCGCCGGAGGAACCGGGCGGTAAGCTCTCCGTCCGAGGGGCTGTGGCGCAGTCCGGTAGCGCACCTCGTTCGCATCGAGGGGGTCAGGGGTTCAATTCCCCTCAGCTCCACCCCGGTCAGGCCGGGCCCACCAGGGCCCGGCCTGACGCGTTTCCGGTGACCTGCTCGCCCGCGATGGCCTGTCCGTGACCCGAACGGCGCGCTGAGTGATCACCGCCCGGTGGGTCGGACCCGCACGCCTCTGACCTCCCGGATCCGTCGGACCTGCCTGTTACCTGTTCCGGGTGACAGCGGAGCGTGACAGCGCGGGGTCCAGGTGGTCGGCCCGGGGGATCGGGATAGCCGGGCGCGCGCTGCTGGTGCTCGCGCTGCTCGTGGCCGGGACCCTGGTGGGAGTGCCCGGGCGGGCGCAGGCGGCCGCGCTGCCGGCGGGGTTCACCGTCCGCGACCTGCCGAGCGGTCAGGACGGGGCGCTGACCGACTTCGCGTTCGCGCCCGACGGCAGCTGGTTCACCACGGGCAAGGACGGCCGGGTGGCCTGGGTGTCGGCCGCCGGCGAGGCGCGCACGCTGGCCCAGCTCCCTGTCGTCACCGTGCAGGACCTGGGGCTGACCGGGCTGGCGGTGCCCGCCGACTACGCGACCAGTCGGCGGATCTTCACCGCCCGCACACTGTCGGTCGACGGCCGGTGGACGATGCGGTTGAGCTCGTGGGCGGTCACCGGCGCTCCAGAGCCGACCGGGCTGGCGGACGAGCGGGTCATCTGGGACCTCGAGAGCTGGTCCGACGTGCACACCATGACGGCGCTCGTCCCGGATCCCGACGGCACGCTGTGGGTCAGCATCGGTGATGCAGCCGACTTCCGGTACGTCGACGAGCGGGCCCTCGGCGCTCTGGACCTCGACGACGGCCGCGGCAAGGTGCTGCACGTCCTGCCGGACGGCCGGGGGGTGTCGAGCAACCCCTACTACGACCCCGCCGCCCCCTCCTCGTGGCGGAGCCGGGTCTACGCCAGCGGGTTCCGCAGTCCCTTCCGGATGAGCCTGGACCCGGCCAGTGGGGCGCCGGTCCTCGGCGACGTCGGCTGGAACACTTGGGAGGAGGTCAACCTCATCCGCCCGGGGGCGAGCTACGGCTGGCCGTGCTGGGAGGGGGAGTTCCCGACACCCGGGTACGCCGACCTGGTCGCGTGCCAGGGGGTGACCCAGTCCTCGCCGCTGTACACCTACGCGCACGGCCCGGCCGGTACGAGCGTCACCGGCGGCATCGTCTACTCAGGCGCGAGCTACCCCGAGGAGTACCGCGGGGCCTACTTCTTCGGTGACTACTCGTCCCAGCGGGTCTACACCCTGCGCTACGACGCCCAGGGGCGGCTGGTCCGCGCTCCGGAGGCCGAGGGCTTCGGCGTCGGGAACGGCCTGCCGGTCAAGTTCGCCGCTGCGGTCCAACGGGGACGTGGTGTACGCCGACATCGGCGGCAGCGTGCTGAAGCGGCTCGTCTACGTGCCCGGGAACCGAGCCCCCATGGCCTCCGCGACGCTCACCACCGACCCGGCCACGGGGACGGTGACCTTCGACGGCACGGCCTCCAGCGACCTGGACGACGAGTCGCTGACCCACGAATGGGACTTCGGGGACGGCACCCGGGCCACGGGGCCGAGGGTGGTCCACACCTATCCGCCGGGAGGGGGCAGCTACACCGCCCGGCTCACCGTCACCGACGTCCTCGGTGCCACCGGGACGACCACGCTGCAGGTCGTGCCGTTCAACGGCTCCCCTGTCCTCACGCTCACCAGCCCCCCGGCGGACCGGCGCTTCGCCGTGGGGGAGACCGTCGCCGCGAGTGCGACCGCCACCGACCGGGAGGACGGCGCCCTGCCCGTCACCTGGAGCGTGCAGCTCGTGCACTGCAGCGGGGGGTACTGCCACGACCACCCCGGTGAGTCCTTCACCGGCGCCTCGTTCTCCCGGCCGTTCGACGACCACGGCGACCAGACCCAGCTGGAGGTCGTCGCCAGCGCACGGGACTCCTCGGGCGTGCGCGTCCAGCGGACGTTCGTGGCCGAGCCCCGGCTCCGGACCCTGACGGTCGAGGCCAGCACCCCCAGCGCGATAACCGTGAACGGTGTCGCCCGCGCCAGCGTCCCGATCACCGCAGGGGCGACGGTCTCGCTGATCGCCCCGTCGGTCGCGACCGACGGCGTGGCCACGTTCGAGCGGTGGTCCGACGGGACAGCCCGGGCGCGGACCTTGACCATGCCCGACCGGGACCTGGTCCTCGGTGTCGACTACCTCACTCCGATCGACCGCCGGTACGCCACCGACCCGGGGGTCCGGGCAGTGCTGGGGGCTCCTGTCGCCGCGGAGGTCGGGGACGCCGACCTCCGCTACCACGTGTACAGCGGCGGCCGGATGTACTGGTCGCCGCGGGCCGGGGCCCACGAGGTGCACGGCTCGATCGGCGTCACCTACCTGGACCTGGGCGGCGAGCTGAGGCACGGCGAACCGCTGACCGACGAGACCGCCACCCCCGACGGCGTGGGCCGCTACAACGACTTCGCCTTCGGCTCCTCGGTCTACTGGACGCCGAGCACCGGCGCCCACCAGGTCGGTGGTCGATCCGTGAGCTCTGGTCCGCGATGGGGAGGGAGCGCAGCGTCCACGGCTACCCGCGCAGCTCCGAGCAGAGCACGCCCAACGGGCGTGGCCGCTACAACGACTTCCAGGAGGGCGGCATCTACTGGCTGCCCGGCGTCGGTGCCCGCAGCGTGTACGGCGGCATCTACGACGCGTGGGCCCGCTTCGGCTGGGAGGGAGGCCGCCTGGGCTTCCCGCTCACGGACGAGACCAGCACCCCGGACGGCGTCGGTCGGTTCAACCACTTCGAGGGCGGGTCGATCTACTGGACGCCGGGCACCGGTGCGCAGCAGGTGGAGGGCTCCATCCGGGCCCGGTGGGCCGCCCTCGGCTGGGAACGCTCCTACCTCGGCTATCCCACGAGCGACGAGTACACGATCCCGGGCGGACGGCGTTCGGACTTCCAGGGCGGCTCGATCACCTGGGACGCGGCCACCGGCCGGTTGACCGAGCTCCGCCGCTGAGGACCGGTCGTGCTGACACCCGCGCTCAGAACCAGGAGGGGAACCACATCCGCTGCAGCCACTCCGCCTGCGACAGCGGCTGCCCGGTGAGCACCGGGTGGAAGAAGGCGAACGTCACCACCACCGCCGCCACGTACAGGCAGACGACGCCCAGCCCCACCTGGCGGCGCAGCGGGGACGCGTTCGGCGGGCCCAGCACGTCCTGCAGCACGAGCACCACCGCCAGCACGAAGAACGGCAGGGCGGGGGCCATGTAGAAGATGAACATCGTCCGGTCGAGGTTGAGGAACCAGGTGCCCCAGCCGGCGGCGATGGCGGTGAGGGCGACCACGGCCGCCTGGTCGTGCCGGACCAGGACCCGCCAGCCCAGCCACAGCAGCGCCGGGGTGAAGAGGAACCACAGCGTCGGCGTGCCCAGCATGAGCATGTACCGGACGACCTGGTCGCCCGCCGCGTCGGTGAGCCCCTGCGGGTTCCACAGCAGGATCGGCCGGCCGTCGACCAGCCACGACCACGGACTGGACTCCCACGGGTGCGGGCTCGACAGGCCGCTGTGGAAGTCCAGCCACTCGCCGTGCATGTGCCACAGCGAGCGCAGCGCGTCCGGCACGAAGCCGAACGAGGTGTCCGGGTTCTCGGCGGCCCAGTGCCGGCCCTGGGCGTTCTCGCCGCGGAACCAGCCGGTGAAGGAGGCCAGGTAGGTCAGCACCGGGACGACGGCGAGCGCCCAGGTCGCCCCGGGCAGGCCCCGGTGCAGCGCCGTCCAGGTGGGCCGGGGGACCCCCGCCTCGCGCCAGGCCGCCCGGTCCCAGAACAGCGAGAGGACCGCGAAGAAGGCCAGGAACCAGACCCCGCTCCACTTGACCGCACAAGCGCAGCCGAACAGCACCCCGGCGGCGATCCGCCAGCCCCGCGGGCCGAGCCGGAAGCCGGCCGCGGTCACCCGGTCGGCGCCGTCCCGGACCCGTTGCCGCACGCGGTCGCGGTCGACCACCAGGCAGGCCACCGCGCTGACCACGAAGACCTGCAGGAAGACGTCGAGCAGGCCGATCCGGCCGAGGGTGAAGGAGAAGCCGTCCACCGCCAGGAGCAGGCCGGCGAGCAGGCCGAGCAGCGTCGAGCCGGTCAGCCGGCGCGCCAGCCGGGTCAGGACGACGACCGCCACCGTCCCGGCCACCGCACTCGGCACCCGCCAGCCCAGCGGCCCGTACCCGAACACCTGCTCGCCCGCCGCGATGAGCCACTTGCCCAGCGGCGGGTGGACGATGAACGTGTAGCCGCGGTTGTACTCGTAGCCGAGCTCCAGCAGCTCGGCGCCCTCGGGCGGGTAGTACGCCTCGTCGAACACGAGCTCGGTGGGGTAGCCGATGTCCCACAGCCGGGCCACCAGGGTCACCAGCCCGAGCACGGCGGTGAGCACCGCAGCCAGCACCCGGTCGGTCGGCAGCGTCGGGGTGCCCTGCCGGCGGGGCCGGGGGAGCGGTGGGGAGCGGCGGGGAGTGGGGTCCTCGGCGGCCGACTCCGTGCGTTCCGGGACCAGCACCGCCATGCCGGCCAGGGTATGTGGCCGAGCTGGGTCAGCCGCCGTGACAGGCTCGATGCCATGACCGGACGACTCGTGCTGGGTGGCGCACCGCTGGGACAGCCCGGCGACGTCGGCCCGCGGCTGCGGCAGGCGATGGCCGACGCCGACGTCCTGGCGGTGGAGGACACCCGGCGGCTGCACCGGCTGGCCAAGGACCTGGAGGTGACCCTCACCGGCAAGGTGGTCACCTTCCACGAGACCGTGGAGCGGTCCCGGCTGCCCGGGTTGGTCGCGGCGATGACCGAGGGCCGCACCGTGCTGCTGATCACCGACGCGGGCATGCCGTCGGTCTCCGACCCCGGCTACACGCTGGTGCGGGCGGCGATCGAGGCGGGGATCGAGGTGACCTCGGTGCCCGGGCCGTCGGCCGTCGTGACCGCGCTGGCCGTCTCCGGGCTGCCCTGCGACCGCTTCACCTTCGAGGGGTTCCTCCCGCGCAAGGGCGGGGAGCGCCGGTCGGCGCTGGCGGCGCTCGCCGCCGAGCCGCGGACGATGGTGTTCTACGAGTCGCCGCACCGGCTGGCCGACGCCCTGACCGACGCGGCCGGTGCCCTCGGTGCCGACCGGCCCGCCGCGGTCTGCCGGGAGCTGACCAAGACCCACGAGGAGGTCCGCCGCGGCTCGCTGGCCTCGCTGGCCGAGTGGGCCGCCGAGGGGGTGCGCGGCGAGATCACCCTGGTGGTCGCCGGCGCCGTGGCCGGCCCGGCCAGCCTGACCCCGGCCGAGCTGGCCGCCGAGGTCGCAGCGGAGGAGGCCGCCGGCGCCGACCGCAAGGAGGCGATCCGCACCGTGATGGCCCGCACCGGCCTGCCGAGACGCGACGTCTACGACGCCGTCCTGGCCGCCAAACGCCCCTGACCCCCTCGCCATTGGTCACTGGCTGTCGTCCTCCGGCGAACGGGACGACGCTCAGCGACCAACGGCGAGGGCGGCGGCGATCCGGGCGATGAGGCGTTCGGGGGCGTGCAGGTCCGCTGCGGTCACGAACACCACCTGCCAGCCGGCCTCGCGCAGCCGGTTGAGGCGTTCGCGGTCGCGGGCGAACTGACCGGGCTCCGCGTGCCAGAGCCCGTCGTACTCCAGCGCCACCCGCTGGGCCGGCCAGCCGAAGTCGACGCGGGCGACGAACCGGCCGCCGTCCACGACCCGGTGCTGGGCCACCGGCGCGGGGAGCTGGCTGCGACCGATGAGCAACCGCACCCGGGTCTCCTGCGGCGACTCGGCCAGCCCGTCGGCCAGGGCGCAGGCGTGCCGGGCCCGTCTGCTCCCGGGGCCCATGGCGGCACCGGCGAGCCAGCGCACCTCAGCCAGGTCGGCTCCGCCCGCCACCACCAGCCGGTCCACCGCCACGACGCCGTCGTCGAGCGGGAGGGCGCCGGCGAGCTGCACCGCGGTCTGCTCCGGACTGGCGACCCACAGCCGGTCGTGCCGCAGCACGCGCTTGGCGTCGACGTCGGCCCGCCGGAAGCGGAGACCGGCCACCCGGACCCGGTTCGCCGGCGCCGGCAGCGTGAGCTCGACGTCGTCGTCCGGCCCCGCCAGGTCGACGCCCCAGACGACGGCCGCGCTGCGCCCGGTGACCACGGCGTCCGGCCAGCGCAGCGCTGCGCCCCGGACTCGGAGGCCGTGCGACCACGGCACGTCCCGGTGGACGTACACGTCCGGCCAGATCCGCCGCCAGACCTGGCTGCGCAACTGCCCCGTGGTGAGCAGGCCACGCTGGACGGCGTCGGAACCGAGGAAGGCCATGGCGCGCAACTCGGCGGGGACGGCGGCAGCAGGCACACACGGCACCGTGCCCGACGAGCCGTCACCACCGATCCCGCATCCACAGGCGACCGCCTCCGTTGGTCACTGGTCGCTGTCCCGCCGAGGTGGAGACAGCGACCAGTGACCAACGGCGCGGGACGCCGGGTGGGTCAGAGCCAGCCGGTGCGCTTGAAGCCGCGGTGCAGGGCCAGGCAGGAGAGCAGCATCACCAGCAGCGCGGCGGGATAGCCCCAGCGCTCGTCCAGCTCGGGCATGTACACGAAGTTCATCCCGTAGATGCCGGCGATGGCGGTGGGCAGCGCGATGATGCCGGCCCACGCGGAGATCTTCCGCATGTCCTCGTTGTCGGCCAGCGAGGTGCGCGCCAGCGAGGCCTGCAGGATCGAGGTCAGCAGCTCGTCCAGGCCGGTCACCTGGTCGCGCACCCGCAGCGCGTGGTCCTGGACGTCCCGGAAGTAGGACCGCATCGCCTCGGGCACCAGCTCGTTCGGCCGGTCGACCAGCGTGGCCAGCGGCAGCTCCAGCGGCAGCACCGCGCGGCGCAGCTGCATCAGCTCCCGCTTGAGCTGGTAGATGCGGCCGCTGTCGTCGGTGCGGCTCGGGCTGAACACCGAGGTCTCGACCTCCTCGACGTCCTCCTCCACCGCGTTGGCGACGTCGAGGAAGTCGTCGACGACGTGGTCGGCGATCGCGTAGAGGACGGCGGAGGGCCCGTTGCAGAGCAGGTCCGGCTGCTGCTCCAGCTGGGTGCGCAGCTCGCCCAGCTCACCGTGCGTGCCGTGCCGGACCGAGATCACGTGGTCGCGGCCGACGAAGACCATGATCTCGCCGGTGATCAGCACCTCGCTGGTGGCGGTCAGCTGGTCGTGCTCGACGTAGCTGGCCGTCTTGAGCACCATGAACATCGCGTCGTCGTAGCGCTCCAGCTTGGGCCGCTGGTGGGCGTAGACGGCGTCCTCCACGGCGAGCGGGTGCAGGCCGTAGTGCTCGCCGATCGCGGTCAGCTCCGCCTCGGAGGGCTCGTAGAGACCCAGCCAGACGAAGCCGCCCCGCTCGCGGGCCACCTCCAGCGCCTCGGACGGCGTGACGTCCAGCCGCTCGCCCCGCACGTAGACGGCGCAGTCGACCACCGGGTCGCCGCCGTCCCGCGGTGGCCGCACCTCGCGCGGTGCACCGGCGGGGGCGGGACGCAGGGTCTGCGGGAGGGCCGCGGGTGGGCGCTTGCTGGTCGTGCTCTCGGTGTCGGTCACCGGTCCTCCCTCGGTTCTGTCGGGGTACAGCATCCCCGCCTCCCGCCGGTCTCACCCCCGCGGGTGAGACCCGTCCGGGAGGCCTGCGGCCGGCCGCCGGAACGCCCGACCTGAACCGGGACACCCGTTCCCGCGGTCAGGAGACCCCCCCGTGCCCAGCGCCGTCCTCGACGCCCCCCGCGCCACCCCCGTCGTCCCGGCGACGGTGCGTCCGGTGCGGCTGCCGGCGACGGTGGCCGCCGCCGGTGGGCTCTCCGTGCTGGAGGCCCTCGGCCTGCTCGCCTTCGGGCTGACCAGCCTGGAGGGCGTCTTCGGCTCCGGGGTGCGCCCCTCCGGCTGGCTGGTCGCCGGAACGCTGCTGCTGCTCGCCGGCTGGGTCGTGGCGTGCGCCGGCGGTGGGGCCGGCCTCGTCGACGGGGCCGGCCGGATGCTGCTGGTCGCCGTCGCCTGCGGGGAGATCGCCCTGCTGGTCGTGTTCTGCGCGGTCGGGCTGGTCGGCGCCGACGGCGTCCTGCTGGTGGCGGTCGGCCCGCTCGACGGCGCGCCGCTGCCCGCTCTCGCACTGCTGGGCCTCGCCGTCCCCACCGGGAAGCTGCTGCTGGCCACCGCGCCGTCCGCGCTCGCCTGGGTGGCGGCCGGTGGGCGGCCCCGCCCGACCCGCCGCGCTCCCGTGGTCGAGCACCGCGTGCTCCGCGGCGTCACCCTGGCCGGCATCGGGCTGGCGCTGGCCGCCGTCGCCGTGGTGGGCGTCCCCGCCGCCGACCTCCCCGCACCGAGCACCGTCGCGGTCACCGACGCCCCCTGAGGACGCGCCGGTCGAGGCGGTGGACGCCGGTCACTACCCTCAGGCCGTGACAGATCGGCACATCCTCACCGCCGTCGCGTGGCCCTACGCCAACGGCCCGCGGCACATCGGGCACGTCTCCGGGTTCGGCGTCCCCTCCGACGTCTTCAGCCGGTTCCACCGGATGTCCGGCGACCAGGTGCTGATGGTGAGCGGCACCGACGAGCACGGGACGCCGATCACGGTCGCCGCGGACGCCGAGGGCATCACGCCCCGGCAGATCGCCGACCGCAACAACCGGGTCATCGTCGACGACCTGGCCAGCCTCGGGCTCAGCTACGACCTCTTCACCCGGACGACGACGGCCAACCACCGCGCGGTGAGCCAGGAGATCTTCCTGGGGCTGCTCAAGAACGGCTACGTCTTCCCGCAGACCACCCTGGGCGCGATCAGCCCGTCGACCGGCCGCACGCTGCCCGACCGCTACATCGAGGGCACCTGCCCGATCTGCGGCTACGACGGCGCGCGCGGCGACCAGTGCGACAACTGCGGCAACCAGCTGGACCCGATCGACCTGGTCAACCCGGTCAGCCGGATCAACGGCGAGACGCCGAAGTTCGTCGAGGAGGAGCACTACTTCCTGGACCTGCCGGCGTTCACCCGGGCGCTGGGCGACTGGCTGGGCACCCGGGGGAGCTGGCGGCCCAACGTCCTGAACTTCAGCGTCAACCTGCTGGAGGACCTCAAGCCGCGCAGCTACACCCGGGACATCGACTGGGGCGTGCCGGTGCCGCTGGACGGCTGGCGGGACCGGCCGGACAAGCGCATCTACGTCTGGTTCGACGCCGTCGTGGGCTACCTGTCGGCGTCGATCGAGTGGGCCCGCCGCTCCGGTGACCCGGAGGCCTGGCGGCAGTGGTGGCAGGCGCCGGACTCGGACGCCTACTACTTCATGGGCAAGGACAACATCGTCTTCCACTCCGAGATCTGGCCGGCCCAGCTGCTCGGCTACAACGGCGAGGGCGACAAGGGCGGGACGCCGGGCTCCTACGGCCGGCTCAACCTGCCGACCGAGGTGGTGTCGAGCGAGTTCCTGACCATGGAGGGGCGGAAGTTCTCCTCCTCGCGCAACGTGGTGATCTACGTCCGCGACTTCCTGTCCCGCTACGACGCCGACGCGCTGCGCTACTTCATCGCCGTGGCCGGCCCGGAGAACCAGGACACCGACTTCACCTGGGCGGAGTTCCTGCGCCGCAACAACGACGAGCTGGTCGCCGGCTGGGGCAACCTGGTCAACCGCTCGGTGTCGATGGCCGCGAAGAACGTCGGCGCCGTCCCGACCCCGGGGGAGCTGACCGACGCCGACCGGGCGCTGCTGGCCACCACGTCCGGGGCCTTCGACGCCGTCGGTGACCTGCTCTCGCGCAACCGGCAGAAGGCGGCGGCGACCGAGGCGATGCGGGTCGTCGGCGAGGCGAACAAGTACCTGTCGGACCAGGCGCCGTGGAAGCTCAAGGAGGACCCGGACCGCCGGGACACCGTGCTGCACACCGCGCTGCAGGCGATCAAGGACTGCAACGCCCTGCTGACGCCGTTCCTGCCGCACTCCGCGCAGCAGGTGCACGAGCTGCTGGGTGGCACCGGCGTGTGGTCGGCCGCCCCGCAGGTGGTCGAGACCGAGGACCTGGACGACGGCTCCCCGTACCCGATCATCACCGGGGCCTACGACCAGGCGCAGGCCGTCTGGGCCTCGACGCCGCTGCCGCCGCCGGGCACCCCGCTCGCCCCGCCGAAGCCGGTGTTCACCAAGCTCGACCCCTCGATCGTGGAGGAGGAGCTCGCGCGGCTGGAGGAGAAGGGCACCAGCGGCACGGACGGCGGAGCATGACCCGCGACACAGCCGAGACGGCCGACCTGCCGTGAGGGCAGAAATGGCCATTTCTGCCCTCCGGGTGACCGGGTGAGCCGGTCGGCGTCCTCGCGGGCGAACCGGCGGGGTGAGCCGCCGCCGTCCCCGGAGCCGCTGCCGTCCCCGGCGGTCGACAGCCACACGCACTTCGACATCGCCGTGGGCGGCGAGGACCGCGAGCCCACCGACGCCGAGGTCGACGAGGCGATCGCGGCCGCCGTGGCCGTCGGCGTCCCGCGGCTGGTGCAGGTCGGCGTGGACGTGGCGTCCTCGCGCTGGTCGGCCGAGCTGGCCGCGCGGCACCCGAACGTGCTGGCGGCGGTGGCGCTGCACCCGAACGAGGCCGGCGCCGGTGCGGCGACCGAGGCGGCGCTGGCCGAGATCGACCGGCTCGCCGCGTTGCCCCGGGTCCGGGCGGTGGGGGAGACCGGGCTGGACCGCTACCGCACCGGCCCGGAGGGCTGGGCCGCCCAGGAGGCGTCCTTCCGGGCGCACATCGACATCGCCAAGCGCCACGGGATCGCCCTGGTCATCCACGACCGCGACGCCCACGACGAGGTGCTCCGGGTGCTGGACGACGAGGGTGCTCCCGAGCACACCGTCTTCCACTGCTTCTCCGGCGACGCGGGGTTCGCCCGGGCCTGCCTCGAGCGCGGCCACGTGCTGTCCTTCGCCGGCACGGTCACCTTCTCCAGCGCCGGCGCCCTGCGCGAGGCGGCGGCGCTCACCCCGCTGGACCAGCTGCTGGTCGAGACCGACGCCCCGTTCCTGACCCCCGCCCCGCTGCGCGGGCGCCCCAACTCCGCCCGGCTGGTACCGCACACGGTGCGGGCGCTGGCCGAGGTCACCGGGGTGCCCCTGGACCAGCTCTGCGCGGCGCTGACCGGCACGGCGGAACGGGTCTTCGGCTCCTGGGGGTGATCACCCTCTCCGGGTGATCGCCCCGACGTCGGCGGCCAGGGCCCCAGGCGGTGCTCCGCGAACCCGGGGACGGCACATGGTGGCGGTGTCGTCCGGAAGGACGACAATGACCAGGGTGGGCCGTCTCATCGCCGTCGTGCTCTTCATCGCCTTGATGGTCCCGGCCGCCTTGCTGGCCCGGGGCTGGTCGCTCGCCGCCGGCCGGCGGGCCGTCGCCTCCGCCGGTGTCGAGTTCGTCCCGGTGACGCCGGAGGCCACCGCGCAACTGGCCCGCCAGGCCACGCACGCCCACCGGGTGCGCCTCCTCGGTCTGCTGCTCGGGGTGGCGCTGGTGGTCAGCACCGTGGTGGTGTTCGCCGAGGCGTCGGTCTTCCTCTGGGTGCCCGCCCTCGCCGTCGGCTCGCTGGCCGGGGTGCTGCTGGCCGAGGCGACCCGGCCGCGGCCACGCTGGGCGACCACCAGCCCGCCGCGCCGCCCCCGGCGGTCGGAGCAGATCTCGCTCTGGCTGCTGTGGACCATGCGCGGTGCGGTCGCGGGGGTCGTGCTCACCGCCCTGCTGCAGGTCGACGACCTGGCGTCGCCGGTCGTCGCCACGGCGACGGCGGTGCCGCTGGCCGGGTGGCTGCTGGCCGAGACCGCGCTGCTGCGGGTGCTGCTGCGCCCGCTGCCCGCCGAGGGCGCCGACGTGCCGGTCGACGAGGCGCAGCGCACCTGGACCGCGCACCTGTCGGTCGCCGCGGCCAGCGTGCTGGCCCTGCTGCCGCTGGGGGCGCTGCTGCTCCGCGCCGCGATCGACCTCGGCGACCGGGTGAGCTCCGACGGTGCGGGGCTGCTGCCGGTGGCCCTGGTCGCGGGCGGGTTCTCCGCGATCATCGCCGGACTGGTGGTCGCCGGGTTCCTGCTGACCTGGCTGCGCCCGGTGCGTCAGAGCTCGCCCGCGCTGGCCTGACGCCGTCCGGCCGGTGTGGCCTTGCGCACGGCCCCGACCCGGCCGGCTCGGTCGGTTCACGGCGCGTTTCTCACGCAGGGTGTCGGCGCGCCTGCGGAGTGCTGGGTCGACATGGTGATTCCCTGCTCGTGCACCGTTCTCTTCCGCCAGGCGTTCGTTATCGTGCCGTGACCGACAAGCCGGGGTGGGGAACACCTGGGCGTCCGTTCCTGCCCGGGTGACCGTTCCCGGACCCGGAGCTCGTCGGGCCGCACGGCGATGGACGCCGCCCTCCGGGTGGGTCCGTCGGCTGTCGCCCTCGTTCCCCTGCCCGGGGCCCGTGACCCGTGGATGTGTTGTGCACCGATCGCTGAAGTCGATTCTGTTCGCCCTGGTCCTGCTGGGCCTGGTGGGCGGTTCCGCCGCCTACTTCGCCGCCCAGAAGACGGTGACCCTGACCGTCGACGGCCAGTCGCGCGAGGTGCGCACCTACGCCGGCACGGCCGCTGAGGTGCTGGCCGACGAGGGCCTGCGGCCCGCGTCGCACGACGTCGTCCTCCCCGACCCCGGCGACGCCATCGGCGACGGCGCCACGATCGTGCTCAACCGCGCCCGCCCGCTGGCCCTGACCGTCGACGGGGTGCGCACCGACGTCCACACGACGGCGCTGTCCGTCGCCGACGCGCTCGACGAGCTCGGGTACCGCACCGACGAGCTGGTGCTGTCGGCCAGCCGCAGCCAGCGTCTGCCGCTGGACGGCATGGACCTCGCCATCACCACCACCAAGGACGTCACGCTGGTCGCCGACGGGCAGCAGCGGGTGGTCACCACCACCGCGGCCACCGCCGGTGACCTGCTGGCCGAGCAGGGCATCGCACTGTCGGCCACCGACCGCACCTCGGTCTACCCGCAGCAGCCCCTGCTGGACGCGATGGTCCTGCGCGTCACCCGGGTCGTCGTCACCGACGTCACCGAGGTCCGGCCGCTGGACTACGCGACCGTCGAGACGCCGGACCCGGAGGCCTTCCAGGGTCAGCGCACGGTCACCCAGAAGGGGGTCGAGGGCGCGCAGACGGTCACCTGGCGGGTCACCGTCACCGACGGGGTCGAGACCGGGCGGGAGCAGCTCGGCGTCGAGGTCAGCACCCCGGCGGTCGACCAGCAGGTGGCCGTGGGCACCAAGGAGAAGCCGGCCGCCCCGGCGGCCGTGGTCAGCGCGGACGGGCTGAACTGGGCGGCGCTGGCCGCCTGTGAGTCCGGTGGCCGGCCCACCGCGGTGAGCGGCACCGGCAAGTACCGCGGCATGTACCAGTTCTCCACGGGCACCTGGGCCGCCGTCGGGGGCAGCGGTGACCCGGCCGCCGCGTCGGCCGAGGAGCAGACCATGCGGGCGCAGATGCTGTACGCGCGTTCCGGCGCGGGGCAGTGGCCGCACTGCGGCCCCCGCCTGTTCGGCTGATGCAGGTGGGAGGACCCCGTCGCCACCCGGCCCTCGCGGGCCCGGGTCGGGAGCCGGCGACGGGGCCGGAGCCCCGCGTGCGGCGGGGCCGGGCGTGACGGCCCTGCTCGGCGCGGCCGCGATCCGCGAGCTGGCCCAGCAGCTGGACCTGCGACCGACCAAGACGCTCGGGCAGAACTTCCTGCACGACGCCAACACGATCCGCAAGATCGTCCGGACCGCCGACCTGCAGGACGACGACGTCGTCTGCGAGGTGGGACCGGGTCTCGGGTCGCTGACCCTGGGCCTGCTGCCCGCCTGCGCGCACGTGACCGCCGTGGAGATCGACCCCCGGCTGGCCGACCGGCTGCCGGCGACCGTGGCCGAGCGGGCCCCGGAGCTGGCCGGGCGGCTCACCGTGGTGACCGCGGACGCGCTCCGGGTGCAGGAGCTGCCCGGGCCCCCGCCCACGGCCCTGGTGGCGAACCTGCCCTACAACATCGCCGTCCCGGTGCTGCTGCACCTGCTGGAGCTGCTGCCCAGCATCCGCACCTCGCTGGTGCTGGTGCAAGCCGAGGTCGCCGACCGGCTCGCCGCCGCGCCCGGCACACCCGCCTACGGGGTGCCCAGCGTCAAGGCCGCCTGGTACGCCGACGTCCGGCGGGCCGGCAACGTCCCGCGGCCGGTCTTCTGGCCGGTGCCCAACGTCGACTCCGGGCTGGTCGCGCTGACCCGCCGCCCGGCGCCGCCCGGCGACCGGGCGGCCACCTTCGCCGTCATCGACGCGGCCTTCGCCACCCGCCGCAAGGGCCTGCGCGCGGCGCTGGCCCGCTGGGCCGGCAGCCCGGCCGCCGCGGAGGTCCGGCTGCGCGCCGCCGGCATCGACCCGACCACGCGGGGCGAGCAGCTGTCGGTCACCGACTTCGCCCGGCTCGCGGCCACCGAGCCGGTCACCGCGAACGAGCAGTAGCGCGAGGCACGGCCGGGCGACAGGGTGGGCCGGTGGACGACGGCGGACCGGCGGGCAGGATGACCCGGTGAGCAACGCGACCGCAGGCGGCCCCGGCCGGCTCGCCGGCAACGGCGCCGTCACGGCGCGGGCGCCCGCGAAGGTCAACGTGCACCTCGGCGTGGGGCCGCTGCGGGCCGACGGCTTCCACGAGCTGGAGACGGTCTTCCTCGCCGTGTCGCTGTTCGACACGGTCACCGTCCGCCGCGCCGACGGGCTCTCCCTCACCGTCCGCGGCGAGGGGGCCGACGGCAGCGCCGGCCCGGCGAGCGTGCCCACCGACCAGCGCAACCTGGTCTGGCAGGCCGCCGAGCTGCTCGCCCGGCACGCCGGGGTGGCGGCCGACGCGCACCTGACCGTCGACAAGTCGATCCCGGCCGCGGCCGGGCTGGCCGGCGGCAGCGCCGACGCCGCGGCCACGCTGGTCGCGCTCGACGCGCTGTGGGGGACCCGGGCCACCCGCGGTGACCTGGCCGCCCTCGCCGCCCAGCTGGGCAGTGACGTGCCGTTCAGCCTGCTCGGCGGGGTGGCGCTGGGCACCGGGCGGGGCGAGCGGCTGACCCCGGTGCTGGCCCGCCGGCGCTGGGACTGGGTGCTCGGCATCGCCGGCGAGGGGCTCTCCACCCCCACGGTCTACGGCGAGCTGGACGCCCAGCGGGCGGCCGGGACGCTGCCCGACGGCGAGCTGATGGCCACCACCGAGCCGGTGCTCGCCGCACTGCACAGCGGTCCGGCGTCGGCGCTGGCGGCCGCGCTGCACAACGACCTCCAGGCGCCGGCGCTCCGGCTGCGCCCCGAGCTGGCCCGGGCGATGCAGGTCGCGACCGAGGCCGGGGCGCGGGCGGCCCTGGTCAGCGGCTCCGGCCCGACGGTGGCCGCGCTGGCCGAGGACGAGGACGGCGCCGTCCGGCTGGCCGCCGAGCTCGCCGGCGCGGGTGTGTTCCGGGCCGTGCGGGCCGTGCACGGCCCCGTCCACGGCGCCCGCCTGGTGGGCTGAACGACCTCGGGCCCCGGGTGTCCCCGGCCCCCGTCCGACGCGGGTGCCGACCGGGCCTGGGTGCCCGCGCCCGACGTCGGCCCTAGGCTCAGGGTGGGTCGCCGCGGTTCTGCCCGGTGGGCCCGTCGATGGGGGATGGGGTAATCGGCAGCCCGCCGGCCTTTGGAGCCGTGCAGTCTCGGTTCGAGTCCGAGTCCCCCAGCCACTCAGCGCCCACGCGCGCCGCCCGACCATCGCCATCGCGAGGAGCTCGTTCCGTGACCCTGCAGGACACCACGCCCGCACCGGACGGCGCCGTCGGCGCCGTCGTCGTCCTCGCCGCCGGGCAGGGGACCAGGATGCGCTCGCGCCTGCCCAAGGTGCTGCACCCGCTCGGCGGCCGCTCGCTGCTGGGGCACGTGCTGGCGGCGGCCGCCCCGCTGGGGGCCGCCCAGACCGTCGTCGTCGTCGGGTCCGGGCGGGAGGCGGTGACCGCCCACCTCGGCGAGATCGCCCCCGAGGCGCTCCCGGTCGTGCAGCAGGAGCAGCTCGGCTCCGGGCACGCCGCGGCGGTCGCCCTGGACGCGCTCGCGGAGGTGCGCGGCGCGGTGCTGATCCTCAACGGGGACGCGCCGCTGCTGCGCCAGGAGACGCTGACCGCACTGGTCGGGGCGCACCAGCAGGCCGGCGACGTGCTCACCGTGCTCACCGCCGAGGTGGCCGACCCGACTGGCCTGGGACGGATCGTCCGGGACGCCGGCGGTGCGGTGCGGGCCATCGTCGAGGAGCGGGACGCCGACGACACCCAGCGGGCGATCCGCGAGGTCAACGCCGGGGTGTACGTCGGCGACGCCGCCGCCGTCCGGGAGGCGCTGACCCGGGTCGGGGCCGCCAACGACCAGGGCGAGCAGTACCTGACCGACGTCCTGGGCCTGCTGGTCGCCGACGGCGCGCCGGTCGGCGGGCACCGGGCAGCCGACCCCGACGACACCCTGGGCTGCAACGACCAGCGCGAGCTGGCCGCCCGGCGCCGCACCATGAACGACCGGGTGCTCGACGACCTGATGCGCGCCGGGGTGGTCGTCGTCGACCCGCTCACCACCTGGGTCGACGTGACCGTCGAGGTCGGAGCGGAGACCGTCCTGCACCCCGGGACGCAGCTCCTCGGCGCGACCACCGTCGCTGCCGGCGCGGTCGTCGGCCCGGACAGCACGCTCGTCGACACCGAGGTGGGGGAGGGGGCGTCGGTGGTCCGGTCGCACGTCCAGCTGGCCGAGATCGGCCCGGCCGCGACCGTCGGCCCGTTCAGCTACCTCCGCCCCGGCACCCGGCTGGGCCGCGGGGCCAAGGTGGGGGCCTACGTCGAGACGAAGAACGTCCAGGTCGGCGAGGGCTCCAAGGTGCCGCACCTGTCCTACGTCGGCGACGCGACCATCGGGGAGCGCAGCAACATCGGCGCCGCGACGGTGTTCGTCAACTACGACGGCGTGGACAAACACCGCACCACGGTGGGCGACCACGTGCGGATCGGCTCGGACACCATGCTCGTGGCGCCGGTCACCGTGGGCGACGGGGCCTACACCGCCGCCGGCTCCGTGATCACCACCGACGTCCCGCCCGGGGCGATGGGCGTCGCCCGGGCCCGCCAGCGCAATGTGGCAGGCTGGGTGGCGCGGCGCCGTCCGGGCACGCCCGGCGCAGAGGCAGCAGCAGCGGCCGGCGACGCAGCGGCCGCCGCAGCCATCGACACACGGACCACCGAGTCCGCGGACCGGCCCCCGGCCGCGACGGACGACGACCAGCAAGGGCGATCATGAGCGCGATCAGGCAGACCACCAACAAGAGCCTGATGCTCTTCTCCGGCCGGGCCTACCCCGAGCTGGCGACCGAGATCGCCGGGCACCTCGGCGTCACCCCCACCCCCACCTCGTCCTACGAGTTCGCCAACGGTGAGCTGTTCGTGCGGTTCGAGGAGTCGGTGCGCGGCTGCGACGCCTTCGTGGTGCAGAGCCACACCGCGCCGATCAACACCTGGCTCATGGAGCAGCTGATCATGGTCGACGCGCTCAAGCGCGCCTCGGCCAAGCGGATCACCGTCGTCGCCCCGTTCTTCCCCTACGCCCGGCAGGACAAGAAGCACCGCGGCCGCGAGCCGATCTCCGCCCGGCTCGTCGCCGACATGTTCAAGACCGCCGGCGCCGACCGGCTGATGACCGTCGACCTGCACACCGCGCAGATCCAGGGCTTCTTCGACGGCCCGGTCGACCACCTGTTCGCCATGGACCTGCTCATCGACGAGGTCAAGCGCAAGTGGGGCGACCGCGACCTCACCGTCGTCTCGCCCGACTCCGGCCGCGTCCGGGTCTCCGAGCGGTGGAGCGACAAGCTCGGCGGCACCCCGCTGGCCTTCATCCACAAGACCCGCGACGTCACCCGGCCCAACGAGGTCGTCGCCAACCGGGTCGTCGGTGAGGTCGAGGGCCGGGTCTGCATCCTGGTCGACGACATGATCGACACCGGCGGCACGATCTCCAAGGCCGCCGAGACGCTGTTCGAGTCGGGCGCCGCCGACGTGATCATCGCCGCCACCCACGGGGTGCTCTCCGGCCCCGCGGTCGACCGGCTCAAGAACAGCCGGGTCAGCGAGGTCATCATCACCAACACGCTCCCGATCGAGCCCGAGCGTCGCTTCGACAAGCTGACCGTGCTCTCGATCGCCCCCCTGCTCGGCCGGGCGATCAAGGAGGTCTTCGAGGACGGCTCGGTGACGAGCTTGTTCGGCGGGGCCTCGTAGGACGGCGACCCTCCGGGCCGCACCGCGGCCAGGGGGCGTGCCCGGCTTGAGTTGAGCCGTTGCCTGCGGCGACGTCAGGGACCCTCCGGGCCCCGTGACGTCGCCGCAGACGGACCCACCTGCGGTCCCGCCCGGGAGCCTCCGGCCCCGCGGCCGGTCCCGCAGACGCCCCTTCGGGTCGACGGGTCCGGGGTTCCCCCGCTGGTGGCGTTGGGGCCCTCCGCTGGTGACGTTGGGGAGTCGTCCCACGTCCCCGTCTCGGGGGCCTCGGGGCTCAGGTACGCTCGTGGAGTTGCCCGGCGAGGGAGCGGTTCTCCGACTCCGTGATCGACGTGCGTCTGCCCTCCAGGGGTGTGCCGCGCTCGTGCGCTGAGCACACAGACCCGATCCACCTGTTGAGGAGCACACCACCGTGGCTGAATTCCGCCTCGCCGCCGAGCCCCGCACCGAGTTCGGCAAGGGCAGTGCCCGCCGGACCCGTCGCGAGGGCCGTGTCCCCGCCGTCCTGTACGGGCACGGCCAGGACGTCGTCCACCTGTCGCTGCCGGCCCGCGAGTTCGCCGCGGCCCTGCGCAACGGCGGCACCAACGTGCTGCTGACCATCGAGCTGGACGGCAAGGACCAGCTGGCGCTGACCAAGGCGGTCCAGCGGGACCCGATCACCCGCATCCACGAGCACGTCGACCTGCTGCTGGTCCGCCGCGGCGAGAAGACCACCGTCGACGTCCCGGTCGTCATCACCGGCGAGCCGGCCCCGGACACGATCAGCAACCACCAGCTGAACAGCGTCCTCGTCGAGGCCGACGCCACCAACCTGCCGGAGTCGATCGAGGTCGACATCACCGGCCGTACCGCGGGCAACGGCATCACCGCCGGCGACCTGCCGCTGCCGGCCGGCGCGACGCTGATCACCGACCCGGAGGCGCTGGTCATCGGCTTCCTGGGTGCGCCGACCGCCGCCGAGCTCGAGGCCGAGCTGGAGGAGGCCGAGGCCGAGGCCGGCATCGAGCGCGACGAGTCCGAGACCGACGGCGACGTCGTCCCGGAGCCGCAGGACCAGGGCAGTGGCGAGTCGATGGACGCCGCCGAGAACTCCAGCGACGACTGAGCACCACGCTCACCGGAGGACGACGCTGACCGAGAGCACGGCCCGCAGGGGCGCCGGCACCGCCGGCGCCCCTGCGGCGTCCCCCGCCCCCGCCCCGCCGGCCCCGGTGTCGGACGGGCCGTTCCTGGTCGTCGGGCTGGGCAACCCCGGCCCCGGCTACGCCGGCAACCGGCACAACGTCGGTGCGATGGTGCTGGCCGAGCTGGCCGCCCGGGCCGGCGTCCGGCTGTCACCGGGCAAGGGCCCCCGCGCCCGGTCGCAGTCCGGTGAGGGCCGCCTCGCGGGCCGGCGGGTGGTGCTCGCGGTGCCGTCCAGCTACATGAACGAGTCCGGTGGCCCGGTCCGCGGGCTGCTCGACTACCACCACCTGCCCGCCACCGACCTGGTCGTCGTCCACGACGAGCTCGACCTCGACTTCGACGTGGTGCGGCTCAAGCGCGGTGGCGGCGAGGGCGGGCACAACGGCCTGCGCTCCATCTCCCGCTCCACCGGCACCCGCGACTACCTGCGGGTCCGGGTCGGGATCGGCCGGCCGCCCGGCCGCCAGGACCCCGCCGACTACGTCCTCAAGGACTTCTCGGCGACCGAGCGCAAGACCCTCGAGCTGCTCGTCGCCGAGGCCGCCGACGCCACCGAGCTGCTGCTCGAGCGCGGCCTGGAGGCGGCGCAGAACACCGTCCACCCCCGCAGCTGACCACCCTCCGGGCGCACCGTCGCCCGGACGGGTGGTAGCGGCCGGAGGCCCGTCCCCATCGGGTGAAGCACCGCCGGCTGCGTTGCCCCCGCTCGTCACCGCCTGTGATGGTTGCTGAGCGTCACCAGTGCAGCGGCTCGTCCGGGTCCGTCCCGGATGCGTGCCCCTCCTGCGTGTCGCCGGCGGACTGTGCGTGATCACTGCGGAGAACCTGGGGGCCCCATGCTGCTCGAACGTGCGGAGACGACCGACCTGATCGGTCACGCACCGTCGGCGGCGGTCCCGTCCACCCCGACCGTGCTGCGGCTGCCGGCCGCCGTCGCCCCCGCCCGGGGGACCGCCCGCTGGGTCCGGCGGCACCGCGCCGGGCTGGTCCTCGGTGAGGCGCTGATCGCGGCGTCGGCCGCGGCCGTGGTCCTCCTCGCCCACGACGGGCCGGTGCTGGGCAGCGTCCTGGCCTGGGCCGGTCTGAGCCTGGTCGCCGCCTGGCCGGCGCTGCTCGCGGTCACGGGCGCCTACGAGGAGCGCTGGTTCGGCGTCGGCAGCGACGAGTTCCGTCGCGTCGGCCGGGCCGGTCTGCTGCTGCTCGCCGGGATGGGCTTCGTCAGCTACGCCGCCGAGCTCGACCTCAGCCGCGCGCTCGTCGTGCTCGCCGTCCCGGCGCTCACCGCGGCGACGCTGGTCGGGCGCTACGCCGCCCGGCGGGTGCTGCACCGCCGGCGGATGGACGGGCGCTGCGTCAAGCGCGTCGTCGTCGTCGGGCGCGGAGGAGCCGCCCTCGACCTGGTCGACCGGCTGCACCACACCCGGCACGCCGGGCTGGAGGTCGTCGGCCTCTGCGTGACACCGGACGACCGCGCCCGGGTGGCCCGGGTGGCCGGCCTGCCGGTCGCCGGCCTGGACGACGTCCTCGGGCTCGCCGGCCGGGTCGGGGCCGACACGATCGCCGTCACCTCGGCCAGCGAGACGGCGTCCCAGTACCTGCGGACCCTGTCCTGGCAGCTCGAGGGCTCCGGCCTGGAGCTGCTCGTGGCCCCCGGGCTGGTCGAGGTGGCCGGGCCGCGGCTGCACATCCGGCCCTTCGACGGGCTGCCCCTCCTCTCGGTCGAGCAGCCCCGGTTCGAGGGCTGGCGCCGGGTGGTGAAGGGGGCACTCGACCGGTCGGTCGCCTCCGCCGCCCTGCTCCTCCTAGCCCCGGTCCTGCTCGCGCTCGCCCTGGCCGTCCGGCTGTCCGGCCCCGGGCCGGTCCTCTACCGCCAGCAGCGGGTCGGGCTCGGCGGGCAGCACTTCACGATGCTGAAGTTCCGCAGCATGGTGGTGGGCGCCGACCAGCAGGTCGCCGGGCTCGCGGCGGGCAACGAGGCCGACGGGCTGCTGTTCAAGATGCGGCAGGACCCGCGCGTGACGCCGGTCGGGCGCTGGATGCGCCGGCTCTCCCTGGACGAGCTGCCCCAGCTGGTCAACGTGCTCATCGGGGACATGTCGCTGGTGGGCCCGCGCCCGCCGCTGCCCGACGAGGTCGCGCGCTACGACACCTCGGTCAGCCGCCGGTTGCTGGTGAAGCCGGGCCTCACCGGGCTCTGGCAGATCTCCGGTCGCAGCGACCTGCCGTGGGAGGAGGCCGTCCGGCTGGACCTCCGCTACGTGGAGAACTGGTCCCTGGCCTTGGACGTGCAGATCCTCTGGAAGACCGCCCGCGCGGTGGTCTCGGCGTCCGGCGCCTACTGAGCCCGCGCAACGCAACCGGCGGCCACGAACGGGCTCCGGCGTCCTCCCTCCGGGTGAGCGCACCGCTGCGAACGGCGACGCCGCTCCGCAGCCGGGGGAGGGTCGGGGTGGGGACGGCCGGCACGGCCCGTCCAGCACGTGCACGTCGGTCGGTCGCCGTTCCTCCTCCCGAGGCCGGCGCCGACTCCGAGGAACGGAGCCAGAGGCCATGCCACCGAGGAGGTCGGGCGCCCTTCGCATCGCCCTGGTCGGGACGCGGGGCGTGCCTGCGCGGTACGGCGGCTTCGAGACCGCCGTCGAGGAGGTGGGCCGGCGCCTGGCCGACGCCGGTCACGACGTCGTCGTCTACTGCCGCACCACCACCGGCGGACCGCGGCCGGCGACCCACCTGGGGATGCGGCTGGTGCACCTGCCCGCCCTGCGCCGCCGGTCGCTGGAGACGCTGAGCCACACCGGCCTGTCGGTCGCGCACCTGCTCACCCACCGGGTCGACGCCGCGATCGTGTTCAACGCGGCCAACGCGCCGTGGCTGCCGCTGCTGCGGGCGGCCGGCATCCCGGTGGCCACCCACGTCGACGGCCTGGAGTGGAAGCGCGCCAAGTGGGGCGGGATCGGCAAGCGCTACTACCGCGTCGTCGAGGCGCTGTCGGTCCGCTGGTCCGACGCCCTGATCGCCGACGCGAAGGGCATCGCCGACTACTACCGCGACGAGTTCGCGGCCCCGACCGAGCAGATCGCCTACGGCGCGCCGAAGACCGACGGCGCCGGGTCCGACCGGCTGTCGTCCGTGGACCTGACGCCGGGTGGCTACCACCTCGTCGTCGCCCGCTTCGAGCCGGAGAACCACGTCGACGTGATCGTCGACGGCTACCGGCGCAGTGACGCCGAGCTGCCGCTCGTGGTCGTCGGGTCGGCGCCCTACGCCGACGACTACACCCGCCGCGTCCACGCGCTCGCCGACGACCGGGTGCGCTTCCTCGGCGGGGTCTGGGACCAGGAGCTCCTCGACCAGCTGTACGTGCACTGCGCGACCTACCTGCACGGGCACTCCGTGGGCGGCACCAACCCCTCCCTGCTGCGGGCGCTGGGCGCCGGCGCGGCGACGATCGCCTACGACGTCTCCTTCAACCGGGAGGTGCTGGAGTCCAGCGGGCGCTACTTCCGGACGCCGGACGACGTCACCTCCGCGCTGCACGAGGCCGAGCGCGAGCCCGAGAAGCTCCGCCGCCGCGGCAAGCGGGCGCGCCTGCTCGCCGCCCGGTACGACTGGGACCACGTGGCGGCCCGGTACGAGGAGCTGTGCCGCGCGCTGGCCGCCCGGGCCTTCCCCCGGACCCGCCCGAGCGGCCGGCGGCTGCGGCTCGGGCCGGCTGCCGGCATCGGGACCAACGAGTGGCCGCTGGTCCAGCCCGCCCCCGTCCCCCAGGGCGGCGGTGCCCCTCGACCCCGCCGGGCAGCCGACCGGCCGGCCGCGCGACCCGCAGTGGCCGCGTCGGGCGACGTCCCGCCGGCCCGGACGGCGCAGTCGTGACGACGGTGCCCGCCTCCGTGGCCCGCCCGGAGGGGACGGTCGCCGACACCGTGCGCCGGCTGGCCGGCGCGCAGAAGGGTGCCCAGGGCGCCCCGGCCTACTCCCGGTTCGTGAACCGGAAGCTGGGACGGGTGCTCGCGGCCCTGGCCTTCCACGCCGGGCTCACCCCGAACGCGGTCACCGGGATCAGCGCCGTCTGCACGTTCAGCGGCATCGCCGTGCTCGCCCTGGTGCCGCCGTCCTGGCCGATGGGCCTGGCGGTCGCGGTGCTGCTGGTGCTCGGGTACGCCTTCGACTCCGCCGACGGCCAGCTGGCGCGGCTGCGGGGCGGTGGCTCCGCGGCCGGCGAGTGGCTGGACCACATGGTCGACGCACTCAAGATCGCCAGCCTGCACCTCGCGCTGCTGATCGGCTGGTACCGGTCCGGGCTCGTCGAGGGCGAGGCGTGGCTGCTGCTGCCGCTGGGCTTCTCCGCCGTCTCGGTCGTGCTGTTCTTCGGCACCCTGCTCAACGAGTCGCTGCGTGCCCAGCACGGCGTCCGCACCCGCGCGGCGCACACCGCCGGCGAGCGGCCCAGCGTGCTGCGGTCGCTGCTGGTGGCGCCGACCGACTACGGGTTGCTGTGCCTGGTGTTCCTGCTGCTGGGTGCGCCGCTGGTCTTCCTGTGGGCCTACGGCCTGCTGTTCCTCGCCACGGCCGGCTACCTGGCCCTGGCGTGCGTCAAGTGGTTCGGCGAGATGGAGAGGCTGGGGCGATGAGCGCAGCGGCAGGGCAGGACGGGGCACCGCAGGGGTGGCGCCGGCGACGCGGGGTCGTGCTGGCGGTGGCCGTGGTCGCGGTGGTGGCCCTCCTCGTCGTCCTGGGGTCCGTGGTCGGTGGGGGCGGGGACGACGACGGGACGACCGCGGCCGGCGGGGCGTCGACGGTCACTGCGTCGCCCTCGGCGTCCGGGACGGCATCGGCAACGGCACAGCCCGCCGAGGGGACGGACCCCGGTGACCCGGTGCCGGCCCCGGCCACCAGCACGTCGCCGGACGCCGCACCGGTCGTCGCGGACACCCTCCCGGAGGAGCTGACGCCGGTCGCCTTCGACGTCACGGTGGACGTGGCGGGGGTGACCGCCTCGGTGGTCCGGATCGAGTCGATCGACGGGCAGGCGACCGGCCCCGGGGACGTCGCCGGTCCGGCGGTGCGGGTCACGGTCCGCATCGACAACACGACGGGGGAGCTGACCTCTGTCGACGGGGTCTCGGTCAACGTCTTCTCCGGCCCGGACCGGGTACCGGCGACACCGCTCGGCGACCCGTCCCAGGCGCCCCTCTCCGGGAACGCACCTGCGGGCGGCAGCGTCGAGGGCGTCTACGTGTTCAGCGTGCCCGCCGCGGCACAGGACGACGTCACCGTCCAGGTGGGTCTGCGCGCCGACGCCCCGCGCGCCGTGTTCTCCGGCGCTGTGCGCTGACCGCGACCCCGCGCCGACACCACCCGCGCTGACCGTCCTCTCGCGCTGAGCGGCCGCGGCCGGCAGCGAGCACACGAGTGGCCCTCCCGACACCGTCGGGAGGGCCACTCATGCGTCCGGGACCGAACTCGGTTCTCATGCTGTGTCATACCCAGTGCAACCACAAGGGCACGCAGAGTTGCAGGAGTTCCCGAACGGGGGGTGATCCCTACGTACGGTCACCGGAACGGGGGATGGGGCCGGGTCGGTGCTCACGCTTAGTGTCCGGGAGTCGCCCTGGCTGTTGGCTCAGGGTGACCTCTTCGACCGAGTGGGGAAACGAATGTCTGCACGTGTCACGGCGGCGCCCAAGGCGTTGCTGGCCGGGCTGCTCGCCATGCTGCTGTTCGCCGGCACGCTCGGCGGCCTGGCCACCGGGACGGCTCGCGCGGACTCCTCGCCGGCCGACCCGGCGGACCCGGCGACGCCGGTCACCGTGACCGCCGACGCCCTGCCCACCGTGCAGATCAACGGCGTCGTCTGGCAGCAGCTCGTGGTCGGCAACACCGTCTACGTCGGCGGGGAGTTCACCAAGGCCCGCCCCGCGGGGGCGCCGGCCGGCACGAACGAGACCACCCGCAACAACCTGCTGGCCTACGACATCCGCACCGGCGAGCTCCTCACCGGCTTCGCGCCCGACCTCAACGGGCAGGTCAAGGCGCTCGCCGCGTCCCCGGACGGTTCGCGGCTCTACGTGGGCGGCAGCTTCACCCGCGCCGACGGCCAGGCGCGCTACCGGATCGCCGCCTACGACACCGCCACCGGTGCCCTGGACCCGACCTTCAAGCCGGCCTTCGACTCCCAGGTGAAGGCGATCGCGGTCAGCGACACCACCGTCTACGCGGGGGGCATCTTCAAGGCCGTGGGGCAGGAGGCCCGCACCCGGCTCGCCGCGGTCTCCCGCAGCAACGGTGCCCTGCTCCCGTGGGCGCCGGTCGCCGATTCCCAGGTGACGGCGCTGGCGCTGACGCCCAACGGCAGCAAGGTCGTCGCCGGCGGGTCCTTCACCACCCTCGGGGGACCGGTCGCCTCCGGCGGCCAGGTGGCCCAGGGGATCGGCGCCATCGACGCGGCCTCCGGCCAGGCCGTCCCCTTCGCCGTCGGCCGCGTGGTGAACAACACCGGTTCCACCGCCGCGGTGCTGAGCCTCTCGGTCGACGACGACACCGTCTACGCCTCCGGCTACACCTTCGGCAAGGGCAACCTCGAGGGCGTCGCCGCGGCCGACCCCGAGACGGGCGCGGTGCGTTGGATCGAGGACTGCCACGGCGACAGCTACTCCGTCTGGGCCTCCGGGACCGTCGCCTACGTCGCCGGCCACCCGCACGTCTGCAGCAACATCGGCGGCTGGCCGCAGACCGACCCGTGGAGCTTCTACCGCGGCATCGCCTTCAGCAAGGCGGCCACCGGCACGGTCGGCACCGAGACCGGCAACTTCGTCGGCCAGCCGGCGCCCAGCCTGCTCAACTGGTTCCCCACCATCGACGCCGGCACCTACACCGGTCAGGCCCAGGGGCCGTGGAGCGTCGCCGGCAACGACCAGTACGTCGTCTACGGCGGTGAGTTCCCGACCGTGAACGGCGTCGCCCAGCAGGGCCTCGTCCGCTTCGCCGTCCCCTCGATCGCACCGAACGCCATCGGGCCGTCGTACAACGCCCAGCTCACCCCAACCGTGACCCCGCTGGACGCAGGCGTGGCCCGGGTCAGCTGGACGGCGAGCAGCGACCGGGACAACGAGAACCTGACCTACCGGGTCTACCGGGACGGCGACACGACGACGCCGGTGCACACGGTCACCCGGGCGTCCCGGTTCTGGAACGCGCCGGTGCTCACCTTCATCGACCGCGGTCTCCCGGCCGGCTCGCACCGGTACCGGGTCACGGTGACCGACCCGATGGGCAACCGGTCGACGTCCGACTGGACCACCGTCGAGACGGCCGGGGGGCCGGCCGCACCGGCCCGGCCGTACGCGGAGACCGTCGCCGCCGACGGGGCCCAGGACCACTGGCCGCTCGGGGAGGCGCCCGGGTCGACCACCGCGTACGACCACGCGGGCGGCCAGGACCTGACCGTGGGCGCCGGCGTCACCGCCGGCCGGTCCGGTGCGCTCGCCGGCGACACCGACACCGCGTTCGAGTTCGACGGCACGCAGGGTCTGGCTGCCACGCGCACCGCGATCGACGGCCCGCAGACCTTCACCGTGGAGGCCTGGTTCCAGACCACCAGCTGGTCCGGCGGCAAGATCGTCGGGTTCGGCAGTGCGAACACGGGGCTGAGCGGCAGCTACGACCGCCACGTGTACATGGACGGGACCGGCCGGGTGTCCTTCGGCGTCTACCCGGGCTCGTCGCAGGTGGTCCGCAGCTCGACCCGGTACAACGACGGGCGCTGGCACCACGTCGCCGCGTCGCTGGGGCCGAACGGCATGGCGCTGTACGTCGACGGCCGGCTCGTCGGGTCACGCGCTGCGGTGACCAAGGCGCAGGCCTACCGCGGCTACTGGCGGATCGGCGGGGACCGGTCCTGGAGCGGCGCCCCGTACTTCAACGGGTCGATCGACGAGGTCGCCGTCTACCCGACGGCGCTCCCCGCCGACGTGGTGGCGCGCCACCACACCGTGGGCACGACCGGTGTGGCCCCCAACGTCGCGCCGACGGCGGCCTTCACCAGTGCGGTGGACGGCCTGTCGGCGACGCTGGACGCCAGCGGCTCGAGCGACCGCGACGGGCAGGTCCTCTCCTGGTCCTGGACCCTCGGTGACGGTGCGACGGCCACCGGGACCACCGTCTCGCACACCTACGCCGAGGCCGGCACGTACCCGGTCACCCTGACGGTGACCGACGACGACGGTGCCACCGCGCAGCAGAGCAGCTCGGTGACCGTGACCGCACCGCCGGTCAACACGGCACCGCAGGCGGCGTTCGCCTCGTCGGTCGCGGACCTGGTCGCCTCCTTCGACGGGTCGGCCTCGGCCGACACCGACGGCTCGGTCGTCGACTGGGCGTGGGAGTTCGGCGACGGCTCGACCGGGAGCGGGGCCACCGTCTCGCACGGCTATGCAGAGGCGGGGACGTACCCGGTGACGCTGACCGTGACCGACGAGGACGGTGCGACCGCATCGGTGCAGCAGCCGGTGACGGTGATCGCGCCGGTGGAGGTCCCGGAGGGCCCGGTGGTGCCGGCGTTGGCGGTGGACTCCTTCGAGCGGTCGGTGGCTGCGGGGCTGGGCCAGGCCGAGACCGGTGGGGCGTGGACGCCGGCGGGTGGGACGACGTCGGTGTCCGGTGGTGTGGCGCAGTTGACGATGGCGCGGGCCGGTGGGTCGGCGGCGGCGTACCTGAACGCGGTGCAGGTGCAGGACGTGGCGGTGCAGGCGGGGATCCGGCTGGACGCGGCGCCGACGGGTGCGGGGACGTACGTGTACCTGACGACCCGGCGCAACGGGTCGACGTTCTACCGGGGCGTGGTGAAGTTCCTGGCCGATGGTCGGGTGAGCCTGGGGGTGTCCCGGGTGGTCGGTGGCGCGGAGCGGACCCTGCGGTCGGGGGTGCTGCCGGGGGTGACCTATGTGCCGGGGACGGTGCTGCAGGTCCGGGTGGACGTCTCCGGTGCCGGGACGACGACGCTGCAGGGGAAGGCCTGGCTTGAGGGTTCGGCGGAGCCGGCGGACTGGCAGGTCTCGGCCACCGATGACACTGCGGAGCTGCAGGCCACCGGTGCGGTCGGGCTGGCGACGTACCTGTCGGGGTCGGCGACCGCGGTCCCGACGACGGTGTCGGTGACCGACTACTGGGCCGGCGTCGCCGGTACCCGGCCGGCCACCCCGGCCACCCCGCAGCAGCCCGAGGCCCCGCAGGAGCCCGAGGCCCCGCAGGAGCCCGAGGCCCCGCAGGAGCCGGAGACCCCGCAGGAGCCGGAGACCCCGCAGGAGCCGGAGACCCCGCAGGAGCCCGAGGCCCCGCAGGAGCCCGAGACCCCTGAGGTCCCGGAGGAGCCGGTGGCGCCGGCGTTGGCGGTGGACTCCTTCGAGCGGTCGGTGGCTGCGGGGCTGGGCCAGGCCGAGACCGGTGGGGCGTGGACGCCGGCGGGTGGGACGACGTCGGTGTCCGGTGGTGTGGCGCAGTTGACGATGGCGCGGGCCGGTGGGTCGGCGGCGGCGTACCTGAACGCGGTGCAGGTGCAGGACGTGGCGGTGCAGGCGGGCATCCGGCTGGACGCGGCGCCGACGGGTGCGGGGACGTACGTGTACCTGACGACCCGGCGCAACGGGTCGACGTTCTACCGGGGCGTGGTGAAGTTCCTGGCCGATGGTCGGGTGAGCCTGGGGGTGTCCCGGGTGGTCGGTGGCGCGGAGCGGACCCTGCGGTCGGGGGTGCTGCCGGGGGTGACCTATGTGCCGGGGACGGTGCTGCAGGTCCGGGTGGACGTCTCCGGTGCCGGGACGACGACGCTGCAGGGGAAGGCCTGGCTGGAGGGTTCGGCGGAGCCGGCGGACTGGCAGGTCTCGGCCACCGATGACACCGCGGAGCTGCAGGCCACCGGTGCGGTCGGGCTGGCGACGTACCTGTCGGGGTCGGCGACCGCGGTCCCGACGACGGTCTCGGTGACCGACTACTGGGCCGGCGCTGCCGGCACCCAGCCGGCCGTCTGAACCGACCGCCGGGTCCGTCGACCCGGTCCCCGGCGCGCACCACTTCGGGTGAGGGTCTCGGCCGCTTGGCCCCTGCGGCGGCTCCGGCCTGGCAGCCTCGTCAGGGCCCCGGCGCACGATGGCGCGGGCGACGACCACGGACGAGGGGGGAGGCCGGCGTGACCAGGACGGTCGAGCCGCCTCCCGGACCGACGGTCGAGGCCGGTCCCGACCCCCGCCCGGCCGACTCCGGTGACCGGCGCAGCGTCTGGACCGCCATGGCCCGCAGCGGCGGGGTCCGGCTGCTGGTGCTGCCGGTGTCCGCGCTGCTCGGCATCGTCGTGACCCGGCTGATCATCGAGGAGTACGGCGAGGCCGCCTTCGCCCAGTACGGGCTGCTCGTCGGGATCGGCGCCCTGCTGCCCTTCGCGGACCTCGGCATGTCGGCCGCGGTCATGAACGCCGTCGGGGCGTCGGACTCCCCGCGCAGCGACGAGCACGTCCGCCGGGTGCTGGTCACCGCCGTGCGGGTGCTCGTCGGCTCCGCGGTGGTGCTCCTGCTGTTCGCCGCCGCGATCACCTCCCTGGGCCTGTGGCCGGCGCTGCTGGGGAAGGGCCTGATGCCCGGATCGGGGTCGCTCGCGGCGGGTGCGTGCCTGGCCCTGATCGCCCTGGCCATGCCCCTGGGGATCGGCCAGCGGGTGCTCTCCGGGCTGGGCCGCAACCACGTCTCCATCGCCGTGCTGGGTCTCCAGACGCCGCTGGTCCTCGCCGTCCTCGCCGTCCTGCTCTGGGTTGACCTGCCCGCCGGGTCGGCGGTCCCCGTCGTCCCGTACGCCACGACGCTCCTGCTGGCCGGGGTGTGCACCCTCCTCGCCGCCCGGGCACTGCGCCCCGCCGCGCGGGACGTGCTCCGCCGGGTCCGCCACCTGCGCACCGAGCGGGGAGGGCAGGTGCTGGACGTCGCCTGGCCGATGCTGGTGCAGATGATCGCCCTGCCGATCGCGATGCAGACCGACCGGATCGTGCTCAGCCACCGGTCGAGCACCGAGGTGCTGGCCGAGTACAACCTGGCGTCGCAGATGTTCACCCCCATCTGGGCGGTGGTCAGCGCCGCCGGGGTCACGCTCTGGCCCGTCTTCGCCCGGGCCCGGGCCCGGGGACGGGACCGCTCGCCGTTCCCGATGGCCGCGGTGTTCGGGGCCGTGGCGGCGGCGATGGGCCTCGCGGTCGCGCTGGCGGCGCCGCTGCTGACCGAGCTGGCCTCCGGGGGCAGGATCACGCTCGGCCCGCTGTTGCTCGTCAGCTTCGCGGTGCTGATGGTGCTGCAGGCGGTGAAGTACCCGCTCGGCATGTTCATGACCGACGCCCGCGGGCTCCGGTTCCAGGCGATGGGCATCGTCTGCGCGCTGCCGCTCAACGTCGCGCTGTCGTGGTTCCTCGCCGGGCCGCTGGGGGCAGCCGGGCCGGTGATCGGCTCGATCGTCGGCGTCCTCTGCTCCCAGGTGCTGGCCAGCGCCTGGTACGTGCGCCGCAGGCTGCGTGCCGCGGCGGCCGCTCAGCCGGCACCGCAGGAGGTCGCCGTGGACGGCGCAACAGGAGGAGACACCAGGTGAGCAGCACGCTCCGGTCGGGCACGCGCCCCGTGCCCGGCCCCGCCGAGCGGGCCGGCGAGGCGACGGGCGTGCTCGGCCTCGTCGTCGTCAACTACGGGTCCTCCCGCCTCATCGAGGCCAACCTCGCGGGGGCCGACCCGACCGGTCCGTCGGTCCGGGTCGTCGTGGTGGACAACTTCTCCTCCACGGCGGAGCGGCAGGCCGTCGAGACGCTCACGGCCGCGCGGGGCTGGGACCTCGTCGCGCTGCCGGACAACCGGGGCTTCGGCGCAGCGGTCAACGCCGGCATCGACGCTGCCCGGCAGGCCGGCTGCGTCACGTTCCTTCTCCTCAACCCCGATGCCAGCATCGCCCCCGCGGTGGTCGAGGAGCTGCGGCGGCACAGCCTGCGGGAGCCGCTGGCCCTGCTCAGCCCGCGCATCGTCACCCCAGAGGGCGCCGTCTTCTTCGACGGCGCGCAGCTCTACACCGACACCGGCCGGCTCCGCGGACGCCGCCCGGCCGGCCCCCGGTCACGGCCGGGCGGGCCGGTCGAGGAGTGGCTCACCGGCGCCTGCCTCGTGGTGCACGACGACCTGCTCCGCCGGGCCGGTGGGCTGGCCGAGGACTTCTTCCTGTACTGGGAGGACGTCGAGTTCAGCCACCGCTGCCTCGCCGCGGGCGGGACGCTCACGGTCCGTTCGGACCTGGTCGCGGTGCACGACGCCGGCGGCACCCAGGGCCCCCGGCGCGGGCGGGCGAAGTCGGCCCTCTACTACCGCTACAACTGCCGCAACCGGCTGCTGTTCGCCGCCCGCAACCTGGGACGCCGCCAGCTGCTCCGGTGGGTCTGGGCCACCCCCGCGGTGAGCCGGGAGATCCTGCTGCGGGGCGGGCGCCGCCAGCTGCTGCACCAGCCGGGCCTGCTGCTCGCCGCCGTCCACGGCTCGGTGGAGGGCCTGGCCGTCGCGGCCCGGGCGCTGCTCACCCGCCGTGCCGGCCGGACCGGCACCGGAACGCCGACGGCCGTGCTGGTGGTGCACCCGGGCGCCGAGCTCTACGGTTCCGACCGCATGCTGCTGGAGTCCGTGACCGGCCTGGTCGAGGCCGGCGCCCCGGTCGTGGTGGCCCTCCCCGGCGACGGCCCGCTCGCCGCGGAACTGCGCGGACGCGGGGCCCGGGTCGAGACCTGCCCGACCCCGGTGCTGCGCAAGAGCGCGCTGACCCCCCGCGGCGCGCTGCGGCTGGCCGGTGACCTGCTGACCGGGATACGGCCGGCCTGGCGGCTGCTCCGGCGGACCGGCTCGGGTCCGGTCTACGTGAACACCCAGACCCTCCCGCTGTGGCCGTTGCTGGCCCGGGTCGCCGGCCGTCCGGTGGTGCTGCACGTGCACGAGGCCGAGGACCGTGCTCCCGCCCCGGTGCGCCTGGCGCTGGCCCTGCCCGCGCTGGCCGCGCGCACGGTCCTGGTGAACAGCGAGTACAGCCGCTCGGTGCTCGCGGCCGTGCTGCCGCGCACCGGGGCGCGAGCGGTGCTGGTCGACAACGGCGTGGGCGGCCCGCCCAGCACCGAGCCCGCCCGGTCCCGGCTGAGCGGGCCCGTGCAGCTGGCCTTCGTGGGGCGGCTCTCCCCCCGCAAGGGCCCGCAGGTGGCCGTCGCCGTCCTGGCGGAGCTCGTGTCGCGGGGGGTGGACGCCCGGCTGCAGCTGCTGGGCGCGGTCTTCCCCGGCTACGAGTGGTTCGAGCAGCAGCTGCGCGACCAGGTGGCGGGCGCCCGGCTGACCGACCGGGTCGAGCTGACCGGCTTCGTGCCCGACGTCTGGGACGCGCTCGCCCGTGCGGACGTGGTCCTGGTGCCCTCGGTCCTGGCCGAGCCGTTCGGCAACACGGCGGTGGAGGCGGTGCTGGCCGCCCGGCCGGTCGTGGTCAGCGCCTGCGGTGGTCTGCAGGAGGCCGTCGCGGGGCGCGCCTCGGCCCAGGCGGTCCCGCCGGAGGACGTGGTGGCGTGGGCCGACGCCGTCGAGCGGGTCGTCGCCCGGTGGCCGGACGTGACCGCCGATGCCCTGACCGACGCCGAGGAGGCCCGGCTGCGGCACGCACCGGACCGGTACCGCGCCCGGGTGGCCCAGCTGGTCACCGGCGCAGGAGAGGACCAGCCGTGACCGCACGGACCGTGACCATCGGGGTGCTGACCTTCCGGCGTCCCGACGACCTGGCGGCCCTGCTGCCCCTGCTGCTCGAGCAGGCGACCGAGGTCGAGCGCGACGGGCTCGCCGTCGACGTGCTCGTCGTGGACAACGACCCCGACGGCAGCGGTGGCCCGGTGGTCGAGCGGGTCGGCGGCGGTCGCACGCGGCACGTGGTGGAGCCGGCCCCGGGCATCGCCGCCGCGCGCAACCGGGTGCTCGACGAGGTGACCGGCGACCTGCTCGTGTTCATCGACGACGACGAACGCCCGCACCCCGGCTGGCTCGGGCACCTGGTGGCCGCGCACCGGCGCACCGGCGCCGTCGCCGTGGCCGGGGCGGTCGTCTCCGACTTCGCCGGTCCACTGGACCCGTGGGTCGCCGACGGGGCGTTCTTCCGGCGCCGGCGGCTCGCCACCGACACCCCGATCGACGTCGCCGCCACCAACAACCTGCTGCTGGACGTGGCCGCGGTGCGCGCCGCCGGCACCCGCTTCGACGTCACCTTCGGGCTGAGCGGCGGCAGCGACACGTTGTTCACCCGCCAGCTGGCCGAGGTGGGGCCGATGACCTGGTGCGACGAGGCCGTGGTGACGGATGCGGTACCCGCCGCGCGGATGACCCGGGACTGGGTGCTGCGGCGGGCGTTCCGGTCCGGGAACTCGGCAAGCCGGGTCGACCTGGCGCTCGCGGCCACACCCGGGGCGCGGTGGGCGGCCCGGCTCCAGGCCGCACGTCGGGGGTGCCCGCGACTGGCCGGGGGGCTGGCGCGGTGGCTGGTCGGCGCCGCGCTGCGCTCCCGGGTGCACCGCGCCCGGGGTCTGCGGACCGCCTGCCGCGGCGCGGGCCTGCTGGCGGGGACCCTCGGCGTCGTCTACCAGGAGTACCGCCGGGTGCCCGCCGCGACGTCCCACGCCGGCTGACCCGCACCGGTGGTACGCGGGTCAGTGCGGCTCGGGGTCCGCGTCCCGCCGCCGACCCCGCAGCCGGACGGCCCACCGGTAGGCGTCCTCGTGGTCGCGGCCGGCCTGGTCCCACTCGCGCCGTCCGAGGTCCGGGCGCAACCCCGGCTCGTGGTCCGCGGCCTGCTGCAGCGCCTGAAGCAGCACGGCACCGCTGAGCTCGCCGTCATAGCGGTGCACCCACTCCTCGCCCACCTCCGCGGCGAGCAGGTCGGTGACCGGGTTACGGGGGACCAGGACGGGCCGGTCGAGGGACAGCGCCATGAGCGCGGCACCGGAGTTGTGCATCTCGCGGTAGGGGAGGGCCACGAGCGTCGCGCGGCCGACCGCGTCGACCAGCCGGTCGTCGGGCAGGAACTCCAGCGTCAGCTCCACCCGGGGGTCGGCGGCAGCCGCCGCGTGCAGCTCGTCGGCCAGCTCCGGGGTCAGCGGCTGCCCGGCCACCTGCAGCCGGGCCGAGGGGGCGGCGTCCGCGGTGGTGCCGAACACCCGGATCAGCCGACCGACGTCCTTGTACGGCCGGATGAGCCCGACGTAGGCGACCCGGCCGGGCTCTCGGGGCGGGCGGGGGTGGTCGGCGAACCACTCGCGGTAGTGCCCGTGCAGGACGGTCACGGCCGCCGTCCCCGGGGGCACCAGGGTCTGTTCGTTGAGCAGCACCCGGACGGCGACGCGCCGGCCGAGCAGCCCGAGCAGGAACCGCTGGGAGCGGGGGAGGCCCTCCTGCGGCCGGAGGTTGTGCACGGTCGCCACGACCGGGGTCGACCGCAGCGTGAGCCGGGCCAGCAGCGCCACGAACAGCAGTCGCCGGGCCAGCGCGCGCCCTCGGGTGCCCCCCTTGAGCAGGTTCTCCGGCCAGTGCACGTGCAGCACGTCGTAGCGGGCCCGCAGCGCCCGGGACCAGCTGAAGGTCAGCACCTCGAGGTCGGGCCGCGCGTCGAGGCTCCGCCGGAGCGTCACGACGTAGGGGTTGGTCGTCGCGCGGGGCTCGGGGAAGGACTGCAGCACGGTCAGCCGTCGGCTCACCCGGTCGACTCCTCTGCGGTGGGGGGACCGGAGGCAGCCACCTCGGCCGGCCGGCGCCCGGCCGGTGCTGCAGCGTACCGATACCCTCACCTGCTGTGAGGAAGACCCGCTACCGCAGGGCCCGGGTCTACGGCTCGGTGCGCAGCGCGCACCTGGAGCGGGCGCACGCGCTGCCCCCCGCGACGATCCTGCACCAGCGCTGGCGCTACGACTTCGACCCGGCGCTGACCGAGGGGCTTGACCTGGTCCGGGGCAGGCTCCCCTCGCTGGCGGTCACCATCCTGCGGTCGCGGCTGGCCGCCGTCGAGGTGAACGAGCCGTTGCTGCGCCCCGGGTTGTGGAAGACCTCCGTCGCGGTGGCCGCGGCGGGCCTCTCCGCCCGGCTGCACCGCACCGGGACGCTGGTCGTCTCCTACGCCATCGAGAACCGGGACAACTACGCACCCGAGCCCGACGCGCACCTCCGCCGGCGGGTGCGTGCCCGCCTGGACCGGGCCATGACCCGGTTCGTGGCCCGGCGGGTCGACCGGCTCGCCTTCGGCACCTCGGCGGCAGCAGAGCTCTACGCCGCGGACCTCGGGCCCGAGCTGCAGGACTGCCGGACGGCGGTCGTCCCGGCCCTCCCGGCCCCGTGCGACTGCGCCGTCCCGGCGATCCGCGACCCCGACCAGGTCGTCTTCGTCGGCGCCTTCGCGGCACGCAAGGGCCTCGGTGAACTGGTCGCCGCCTGGCCGGAGGTGGTCCGGCAGCACCCGGCGGCCCGGTTGACGCTGGTGGGCCAGGGGCCGCTGGAGTCCGCCGGCCGTGAGCTGGCCGACCGCGTGCCGGGGGTGGAGGTGGTCGTGGCCCCGCCCCGGGAAGAGGTGCACCGCCACCAGCGCCGGGCGGCGGTCCTCGTGCTGCTGTCCCAGCGGACCCCCACCTGGCGCGAGCAGGTGGGGCTGCCGGTCGTCGAGGGGCTGGCCCACGGGTGCACCGTGGTCACCACCGAGGAGACCGGGCTCGCCGACTGGCTGGCCGGGCACGGCCACGAGGTGCTCCCCGCCGGCGCGCCGGTGGCGGAGGTCGCGGCCGGGCTGGTCCGGTCGCTGCGCGCCCGCCGGCCGGCGGCCTCGGTGCTGGCCGACCTGCCGCACCGGGACGGGCGGCTGGCTGCGGACGAGTGGATGTTCCAGGGTGCCGGTGAGCCCGGCGCCGCTACCGGAGGACGCTGACCGCGGTCTCCCGCTCGGCCTCGCCGCGGTCGACCGGTCGGGCACCGGCCGGCCGTGGCGGCACCCGCCTCCCCGGCAGTGCCTCCCGCAGCGGCAGCACCAGACCGAGCGTCATGGCGATGTCGGGGAGGTTCGCCGGAAGCGGGCCGAAGGCCAGCCAGAAGAGGCTCGCGGGCACGAGCAGGCAGGTCAGCGCGGACGCCCTCCGCCGGCTCAGCTGGCGGACCAGGGACGTGACCAGCAGGCCGCCCAGCAGGAGGCCCCAGAGCAGGCCGGCCGGGCCGGCGTTGGACCAGAGGTCGGCGATCACCGAGTGCAGCTCGAAGCGGCCGGCGAACATGTAGTGCTCGATGTAGCCCTCGGCGGTGGGCACGTGCGTGACGGCGAAGCCCTGCTTGGCCAGGGCGATGTCGCCGGCTGCGGGCACGGTGCCGAGCCCGAAGCCCAACGGGTTCTCCTGCATCAGCGCCCAGGTGGCGGTCCACTCCGGCCGGCCACCGAGCAGCAGGGTCCCGGTCTGCTCGATCTGGGTGATCGAGCGGGCCTGCACCTGTGCACCCAGGGCACCGGAGACGAGCAGTTGGGTGATCGCCGCGTAGGCGCCCACCAGGGCCGACGCCAGCAGCAGCACGGTGCGCAGTGGCCGCGGTCGGTCGGGCTCCCGGGTCGACCGGGCCTGCCAGAGGACGAGCCCGGCCGCGATCACGCAGAAGCCGAAGGCGCTGCGGGCGTCGTTGACGATGTTGAACAGTCCCAGCACCCCGAGCGCCAGCACCGAGAGCAGGGGGCGGACCCGGCCGACCAGCAGCGACAGCACGATGATGGTCACCGGGAAGGACAGCTCGAACTTGTAGGCGTTGTCCGAGCCGGGGACGTCCAGCACCCCGCTGACCAGGGCGCCGACCCCGTAGGTGACCCCGACGACGCCCAGCGGCCACACCGTCCGAGCCCACAGCAGCAGCCCGATCGCGCCGAGCGCCCCGAGGACGGACAGGCTGGTGGCCAACGCCTGCCGCGGAGCGAAGTCGTGCTCCACCGAGTTGGCCAGGGTCAGGAGCACCCCACAGGCGAGGGCCACGGCGGCCAGGCCGGTCAGCCAGCGGGTGCCCCGGTGGCGGAGGATCGGCGCGATCCACACGGGCAGCAGCAGGGCCGCGGCGAGCAGCCCGGTGTCGGTCTCGACCGGGAGCCGTTGGTCCAGGCCCAGGGCGAGGACGGCGAGGAGGGCGACCACCCTGGTCGACCGCGCGGGGCCGGCCGACTCGCCCGGACGGGCCCGCCCGTACCGCGACCCGGCCGCGTCGCCGCAGAGCCCAGCGAGCCAGCGGGTCCGCCGGTCCGCCGCCGGTGACAGCACCCCGTCCAGGACGGCGCCGAGCACCGGGCGGCCGGAGGCATCCACCGCGGCCAGCAGTCGGGCCACCCCGCCGCGGGTCGCGCGGCGGACGTCGACGACCGCGACCAGGCCGTCGATGCCGGCCACCGCGGAACGGTCCGCCGCCAGCCGGTCGAGCCCGACGGGGACCGTCCGGGGCGCGTGCGGGGCGGTCTGGTCCGGGCCTGCCAGGTCCGCCGGTGCGCCGACCAGTCCGATCCGTGCGCCCTGCGCTGCCCCGGGGAGGCCGGTGAGCAGCCAGCCCAGCCGCTCGGTGCTCGCCGCGCGGAGGTCCGGACCGGCCGGGGGTGTCCAGGGCAGCCGGACGGCGGCGCGATCCACCTCGGCCAGCACGGGGACGGCGGTCAGCCCGGCGAGGTCGCCGGCGGTCCGGACGCGGGGGTCCCAGGCCTCGCGCAGCCCGATGACCAGGGCGGCGGCGGCCATGGCCAGCAACCCACCGGCCAGGGCCGCCCGGGAGGAGGGCAGGCCCGACGGCGTCCGCGGCTCGACGACCGGTGTGATGGTCACCAGCTGCAGGGACGGCCGGCCACCGGCGTCGGTGTACTGCCCGTCGGCGAGCGCCCGCAGCTGCTCGACCACGCCGCCGGCCACGGCGGCGGCCTGCCGGGGGGTCGGGGCGGTGGCCGCGACGGTCAGCACGGCGACGTCCTCGCCGACCGTGACCTCGACGTCGGCGGCCAGTCCGGTCGGGCCACCGGCGAGCCCCAACTCGTCGACGACCGGTTGCAGCACGGCGGCCGTGCGGCCCGCCGCAGCCAGCGAGGGCAGCAGCTCCCGCGCCACCAGCGAGCTGTTGCCCAGGCCGGAGGCCGCGGACACCTGGGACATCCCGGCGAACAGCGAGGTGCTCGCGCGGTAGGTCGTCGGGGCGGCGGCGGACACCAGCAGGCCGGCGACGCCGCCGACGAGGGCCATGACGATGAGGACGGCCCAGCGTCGGGCCAGCGCCGCGACGAGTTCGCTGGGCTGCACTGCGGGACCTCCTGACCGACCGGTTGACCTCGATCTTCACCGGTCGGTGGGCCGCTGGGGTCGTCCGGCGGCGAGTTCCGGGCCGGCGGTGACCCGATGGGGTGGGAGGGGCCGTCGTCGCCCGGGGTCGGCCGCCCGGATGGCCGAGACTGCTCGGAGTGACAGGCCTCGACGGTCCGTCTCGCTCCGTCGCCGGGTCCGGCCGACGGTGTCGGACCGCACGACGAGGCGGCTCGGTCAGGTGGGGAGAGCATGGAACTCGGTGAGCTGATGGCGGTGCTGCGGCGCCGGTGGCGGTGGGCGACCGCGGCGGCGCTCGTCGGTCTGCTGGCCGGGCTGGCCTGGGCCCTGACCACCGCGCCGACCTACCGGTCCACGGCCAGCGTCTACTTCTCCCTCCAGTACGGCGACACCGCCTCCGACCTGGTGCAGGGCTCGACGTTCACGCAGAACCAGGTGACCTCCTACGCCGAGCTGGCCACCACCCCGGCCGTGCTCCAGCCGGTCATCGACGAGCTGGGACTGCCGATGGGCGTGTCGGCGCTGGCCGGTCGGGTGCAGGCCTCCGCGCCGGTGGACACCGTGATCGTGGAGGTCGCGGTGACCGACACCTCCGCCGTCCGCAGCGCCCGCATCGCCGACGCCGTGGTGGACACGCTGTCCCGCACCGTCGAGGAACTCGCGCCGGAGGACGCCGACGGGGAGCCGACCGTGCAGGCGACCACCGTCGCCCCGGCCGAGGTGCCGGTGCGACCGGCGGCGCCGAACACGACCCTGTACGCGCTCGCCGGGCTCGTCGCGGGGCTCGTGCTGGGCTGCGCCCTGCTGCTGCTCCGCGCGGCACTGGACACCCGGGTACGGGACACCGGGACGCTGGCCGCCCTCACCGACCGGCCGCTCATCGGCACGATCGGCGCCGTCCGCACGAAGGGGACGGAGCGCCCCGTGGTCGTCGAGGCGGACCCGCACGCCCCGCAGGCGGAGTCCTTCCGGCAGCTGCGCACCAACCTGCAGTTCCTGTCCCTGCCCGGGGTGCGGACCGACGGGGCCGGCGGTCGGGTGCTGCTGGTCACCTCCGCGGTGGCGGCCGAGGGCAAGTCCACCGTCTCGGCCAACCTCGCCGCAGCGCTGGCCGAGACGGGTGCCCGGGTGCTGCTGGTGGACGCCGACCTCCGGCGGCCGTCGCTGGACGGCGTCCTGGGCATCGAGGGCTCCGTCGGGTTGACCTCCGTGCTGCTGGGCCACGCCGCGGTGGCCGACGTGGCCCAGGACTGGGGGTCCTCGGGGCTCCAGGTGCTGGCGGCCGGACCGCTGCCGCCGAACCCCACGGAGCTGCTCGGGTCCCCGGCGATGGCCGCGGTGCTGGACCAGCTGCGCGGCACCTACGACCACGTGGTCCTCGACAGCGCACCGCTGCTCCCGGTCGCCGACGGCGCCGTGCTCTCCCGCGTCGCCGACGGCGTCGTCCTGGTCGTCAACGCCGTGCGGGCCCGCCGGGCCCAGGTGACCGAGAGCCTCCAGGTGCTGGAGACGGTCCGGGCCACCGTGCTCGGCGTGGTCCTGAACCAGGTCGAACGCAAGGAGCAGGCCTACGACTACCGGCCCCGCCACGGTGTCGCCGGCAGCGCCCCGACCCGGGTCCCGGCACCGGTCCTGGCTGCCCCGACCGCCGGCAGCGCCGGGCTACGCGGCCGGCCGTGACCGCGCCTGCCGCCCGGTCGGGGACCCCCTTCGGCGTCCTCGTGGTGTGCACGGGCAACGTGTGCCGCTCACCGGTCGCCGAGGCGCTGCTGCGCGAGCAGCTCGGCCCGGTGGCCGACGTGACGGTGGCCAGCGCCGGGCTGTCCGCGCTGACCGGCGCCGGGCTGGACGCCGGGGCGGCCGCGGCGCTCGGCGACCCGCTGCCCGATTTCCGGGCCCGGCAGGTCACTCCCGAAGGCGTGTCTGAGGCCGACCTCGTCCTCACCATGACCCGGGTCCACCGGTCGGAGCTGGTGCAGCAGGCGCCGCTGGCGCTCCGCCGCACCTTCAGCCTCCGCGAGTTCGCGGCCCTGGCCGGGCTCGCCGTCGACGAGGGGCACGTCGCGGGCGCCGGACCGGCCGAGCGGCTGGCGACGCTGACCGCGGCCGCCCCCCGGCTGCGCAGCCGGCGGGTGCCCGGCCCGGACGACGACGTCGAGGACCCCTACGGCCGGTCGCCGGAGGACCACGCACGCGCGGTGCGGCGGATCCGGGAGGCCGTGGCGACGGTGGCAGCCGCCGCCGGTGCACCCCGCACGCGCGCCGCGGACGGCGCGGTCCGGGCGTGACCGAGCCGGTGGAGCGCAGCGCGCACGTCGGGCAGTTCGTGCTCAGCGAGGACGGCGACCGGGTGCCGGCCGGCTGGGTGCGCCGCAGCAGCTCCGGGTGGACGCTGGGCACCCACGGCCTGCCCGTCGTCGACGTGCTCGACCGTGCCGGTGCCCCGCTCGGCTGGTGCCTGGGGCACCCGGTGCTCGACGGCGTCCTGACCGGCGGGCCGGTCGTGCTGGACACCGGCGAACGGACACGACTGGACTGGCCCGCCGTGGACGCGCTCCACCGGCGGCTGGCCGGACGTTTCCTGCTCGTGCTCCTGCCCGACGACGAACCGACCGTCGTCCTGGACGCCTACGGCTCGCTGGCCGCCGTGCACTCGGCGGACCGGCGGACCGTCGCCTCCGTCCCGGCCCTCATCGGTGGTGAGCTCGACACGGAGCTGGCCGAGGTCACCGGGTTCCCGGACCGCGGCACCTGGCTGCCCTTCGGGCTCACGCTCACGGTGGGGACGCGCCGGCTGCAGGCCGACCATTCGCTGGACCTGCGCACCTGGCGCACCGCCCGGCACTGGCTGCCGCCCGTGCCGGGGACCGCCGACGGGGACGAGGTGGCCGCCGTGGTGCACGAGGGGGTGCGCCGCACGATCGCCGCGGTCGCCGCCGTGCACCCGCTCACCCTCTCGCTGACCGGCGGCCGGGACTCCCGGCTGCTGCTGGGCTGCGCCCGGGAGGTCCTGCCGGAGGCGGTCTTCTTCACCCTCGCCCAGCCCGGACCGCCCACCGTGGACACACACCTGGCGACCCGGCTGGCCGACCGGTACGGGCTGGCGCACGACCTCCTCCCGGTCCGCACGACCCGGCCGGAGGAGCTGGACGAGTGGCTCACGGTGACCGGCCACGCGGTCGGCGGGGAGCTGTGGCAGGCGCACGAGACGCTGCGCCAGCTGGACCCTGCCCGGGTGCTGCTCCCCGGCACCGCCGGTGAGGTGGGCCGGGCGCACACGTACCGGCCGGGCGACCCGGACGACGGCCCGGTGTCCCCGGAGACGTTGCTGCGGCGGCTCCGGCTGCCGGCCCTCCCGGTCTACCTGGAGCACGCCGGCCGCTGGCTCGCCGAACTGCCGGACCTGCCGTACCCGACCGTGCTCGAGCTGGCCTACGTCGAACAACGGCTGTCCTGCTGGGCGGGTCCGGGCCACTACGGCAACCGCACCTCGCGGTTCGAGCTCTCGCCGTTCGCCGGCCGGACGCTGTTCGAGGCGATGCTGGCGCTGCCGCTGGAGCACCGGTGGTCCGAGCGGCTGGGCGACGACGTCCTCTCCCGGGCCTGGCCGGAGCTGCTGGACCTGCCGTTCAACGAGTTCACCGGTCTGCGAGGCGCTCGGGACTCCGCCGTCCGGCGGATCAAGCGGCTGGTGCGCGAGCGGGTCCCGGCGCTCGCGCCCCGCGCCTGACCCGGACGTCCGCTGGGTCACCCAGGGTGACCCCGAACGGGTGGTGCAGGCCCGGAATGCGTCGCCTCATCGGGTGCAGTTCCGTTCAATGCTCACGCTCCGTCACCCGGGCACCTAGCGTCGTCGGTGCAGCAGACCGCCCGGCAGAGGAGTGACATGACCGTGACCGGCTACGCGCCCGGCGCGTACGACCTGTTCCACATCGGCCACCTCAACGTCCTCAAGCACGCCGCGGAGCACTGCGACCGGCTCGTCGTCGGCGTCGTGTCCGACGAGATGCTGCTGCAGGCCAAGGGGCGGCTGCCGGTGATCCCGCTGGCCGAGCGGATGGAGATCGTCCGCGCCCTGCGCTTCGTCGACGACGTGCACGCCGAGGTCGTGCCGGAGAAGATCGACACCTGGCGCGAGGTGCGGTTCGACGTCCTGTTCAAGGGCGACGACTGGCGGGGCACCGCCAAGGGCGCGAAGCTCGAGCGCGACTTCGCCGCGGTCGGCGTCCGGGTGCAGTACTTCCCGTACACGGTGCACACCTCCAGCACGATCCTGCGCAGGGCGCTGGCCACCATCGACGCCCAGGAGCCGGTGGGCCGCGGAGCCCGCGCCCTGACCTCCTGAGCGACCCCGCAGGCCTCCGCCACCGGGACTAACCTGGTCGACGGCCCCCGCGCGCACCCGGCGCGCTCTGCTCTCCCGCGGACACGGAGTGGGCCCAGGAACTGGAGTGACCTCCGTGAGCTTGCGCGGCGTGCTCGACGTCGTCCTGTCCGACGCCGGCGTTGCCTCCGTGGTGGCGAAGGCGGGCGCGGCCGACCTGTCCGTCACCGCACCGCCGCCGGTCCAGCCGCTGGTGGCGGCGGCGCTGGCCGCACCGGCCCCCGGTGCGGACGTGCCGGTGCTGGTCGTGACGGCGGGGGAGCGGGACGCCGACGCGCTCGCCGCGGTGCTGCGCTGCTTCGTCCCGGACCGGCGGGTGGAGGTCTTCCCCGCCTGGGAGACGCTGCCGCACGAGCGGCTCAGCCCCCGCGCCGACACCGTCGGCCGCCGGCTGGCCGTGCTGCGCGACCTGACCCACCCCGGGGACAACGGCAGGGTCGACGTGCTGGTCGCCCCGGTGCGCAGCGTCCTGCAGCCGCTCGCCCCCGGGCTGGGCGACCTGGTGCCCGTGGAGCTGGCGCCGGGCCAGACCGCCGAGCTGGACACGGTGGCCCAGGCGCTCTCCGACGCCGCCTACACCCGGGTCGAGCTGGTCGAGAAGCGCGGGGAGTTCGCCGTCCGCGGCGGCCTGCTCGACGTCTTCCCGCCCACCGAGCAGCACCCGGTGCGGGTGGAGTTCTGGGGCGACGAGGTCGACGAGCTGCGCTACTTCTCCGCCGCCGACCAGCGCTCGCTGGACGAGCGGCCCGACCGGCTGTGGGCCCCGCCGTGCCGCGAGCTGCTGCTCACCGCCGACGTCCGGGCCCGCGCCGTCCAGCTGGGGGTCGACCACCCGGAGCTCGCGGAGGTCACCGGCAAGCTCGCCGAGGGCATCGCCGTGGAGGGCATGGAGTCGCTGATCCCGGCGCTCATCGGTGGTTCCCAGATGCAGCTGCTCACCGACCTGGTGGCACCGGGCACGCACGTGCTGGTCTGCGACCCCGAGCGGGTGCGCAGCCGGTCCGCCGACCTGGTGCGCACGGCCGAGGAGTTCCTCGCCGCCTCCTGGCAGACCGCGGCCGAGGCCGGCCAGGCACCGATCGACCTCGGCGCCTCCTCCTTCCGCGACCTCGCCGACGTCCAGGACGCCGCCCGGGCCCGGGGTCTGCCCTGGTGGACGACCGGCACCTTCACCCTCTCCCCGGACGACGACGAGCAGCACGTCACCCTGGACGCCACCGGGGTCGAGCGCTTCCACGGCGACCAGGCGCGCGCCTTCGACCAGCTGCGCAGCTGGGGCCGCGACGGCTGGCGGGTCGCGCTGACCTTCGCCGGCCCCGGCCCCGCCCAGCGCGCGGCCGACCAGCTCACCGAGGCCGACCTGGGCGCCCGGCTGGTGCCCGGCATCGAGGCCGCGCCCACCGCGGGGCCGACGCTGATCACCCAGGGCAACCTGGAGGCCGGCTTCACCTTCCCGGCCGTGGGCCTGGCGCTGGTCACCGAGGGCGACCTCACCGGCCAGCGCGGCACCTCGATGAAGGACGCCACCAAGATGCCGGCCCGCCGGCGCAACGCCGTCGACCTGGTCCAGCTGCAGCCCGGTGACCTGGTGGTGCACGAGCAGCACGGCGTCGGCCGGTACGTGGAGATGGTCAGCCGCACCGTGCACGGCGGGCAGCGCGACTACCTGATCGTCGAGTACGCGCCGGGCAAGCGGAACCAGCCGCCGGACCGGCTGTTCGTGCCCACCGACTCCCTGGACCAGCTGACCCGCTACGTCGGCGGCGAGGCGCCCGCGCTGTCCAAGCTCGGCGGTGCCGACTGGCAGAAGACGAAGAACCAGGCCCGCAAGGCGGTCAAGCAGATCGCCGCGGAGCTCATCCGGCTGTACTCGGCCCGGATGGCGTCCAAGGGCCACGCCTTCGGGCCGGACACCGTCTGGCAGCGCGAGCTGGAGGACGCCTTCCCGTTCACCGAGACCCCCGACCAGCTGGCCGCGATCGACGAGGTCAAGGCGGACATGTCCCAGCCGGTGCCGATGGACCGGATCATCTGCGGCGACGTCGGCTACGGGAAGACCGAGATCGCGGTGCGGGCGGCGTTCAAGGCCGTGCAGGACGGCAAGCAGGTCGGCGTCCTGGTGCCGACGACGCTGCTGGCCAACCAGCACTTCAAGACCTTCTCCGAGCGGTTCGCGCAGTTCCCGGTGACGGTGGCGGTGCTGTCCCGGTTCCAGTCGAAGGCCGAGTCCGACGAGGTGCTGCGCAAGCTGGCCGACGGGGAGATCGACGTCCTGGTCGGCACCCATCGGCTGCTGCAGCCGACCACCCGGTTCAAGGACCTGGGGCTGGTCATCGTCGACGAGGAGCAGCGCTTCGGTGTCGAGCACAAGGAGTACCTGAAGAGCGTCCGGACGGCGGTCGACGTGCTGTCGATGTCGGCCACCCCGATCCCGCGCACCCTGGAGATGAGCCTCACCGGCATCCGGGAGATGTCGACGATCCTCACCCCGCCGGAGGAGCGGCACCCGGTGCTGACCTACGTCGGTGCGTGGGAGGACAAGCAGATGGCCGCGGCGATCCGCCGGGAGCTGCTCCGCGACGGCCAGGTGTTCGTCATCCACAACCGGGTGCAGTCGATCGACAAGGCGGCGGCGAAGATCCGCAACCTGGTGCCCGAGGCCCGGGTGGCGGTCGGCCACGGCCAGATGAAGGAGCACGAGCTCGAGAAGATCATGGTCGGCTTCTGGGAGAAGGAGTACGACGTCCTCGTCGCCACCACGATCGTGGAGTCGGGCCTGGACATCCCCAACGCCAACACCCTGATCGTCGACCGGGCCGACACCTTCGGCCTCTCCCAGCTGCACCAGATCCGCGGCCGGGTCGGCCGTGGCCGGGAGCGGGCCTACGCCTACTTCACCTACGACCCCTCGCGGCCGCTGACCGAGACCTCGGTCGACCGGCTGACCACCATCGCGCACAACACCGACCTCGGGGCCGGCATGGCGGTGGCGATGAAGGACCTGGAGATCCGCGGCTCGGGCAACCTGCTCGGCGGCGAGCAGTCCGGGCACATCGCCGGCGTCGGCTTCGACCTGTACGTGCGGCTGGTCGGCGAGGCGGTCAGCGACTACCGGGCCCAGGCGACCGGGGAGTCCCCGGCCGTGGAGCCGGCCGAGGTCCGGGTCGACCTGCCGGTCGACGCGCACCTGCCGCACGACTACGTGCCCGGCGAGCGGCTGCGGATGGAGGCCTACCGCAAGGTCGCCAGCGTCCAGGACGACGACCAGGCCCAGGCCGTGCTCGACGAGCTCACCGACCGCTACGGCGCCGCACCCGCCCCGGTGCTCAACCTGCTGGCCGTGGCCCGGTTCCGCGCGGCCATGCGCCGGCTCGGGGTCACGGAGGTGTCGATGCAGGGCCGCAACGTCCGGGTCGGTCCGGTGGAGCTCCGCGAGTCGCAGGTGATGAAGCTGTCCCGGCTGGCCGAGGGGGCCACCTACAAGGACGCGGTGCGCACCGTGTCGATCAAGGTGCCGGTCGGCCCGGACCGGCGCACGCCGCTGCGGGACGTCGCCCTGCTGGAGAAGCTGCACGCGCTGCTGTCCTCGGTCCTGGAGCAGCCCGTCGCCGTCGCCTCCTGACCTCTCGCGCCCAGCAGTGATCAGGTCACCTGATCACTGACTGTCCTCCCGCACCAGCGTTGGTGCGGGAGGACAGTGTTGGATCAGGTGACCTGATCGACGCTGGACGGTGCAGGGTGCGACGCCGGTCACACCGGGTGTGGCACGCTCGCGCCGTGCCGAGCCGCAGACTCCTCGCCGTCCTGCTCGTGGGTGCCGCCGGCGTGGGTGGCCTGGCGGGGTGCCGCACGTCCCCGGACGTCGCCGCCTACGTCGGTGACGAGCAGGTGACCGTCGCCGAGCTGGACGACGCGGTCGACACCCGGCTCGCCGACCCCGCCATCGCCGCGTACGCCGCCGGCGACGAGGTGGGCTACACCCGCCAGGTGCTGAGCCTGCAGGTCGGCGCGGAGCTGCACGACGAGGTGGCCCGGCGCTGGGGCGTCGAGGTGTCGGACGCCGACGTGCGGGAGCGGATCGCCGAGCTGCTCGGCGGCGCCGACCCGGAGGCGGTCTTCGCGCAGGTCGCCCAGCAGCAGGGCGCCAACGAGGCCGACGTGGTCGAGAACGTCCGCCAGCAGCTGGTCCGCCAGCGCGCCGCGGTCGCCGCCGGGCTCGCCGAGCCCTCCGAGGAGGCGCTGCGGGAGCAGTACGAGCAGGTCCGCGCCGGCCTCGCGCAGGTGCAGCTCGGCCTGGTGACGGTGCCCGACCAGGCGACCGCCGACGCCGTGCTGGCCCAGCTGACCGCCGACCCGGCCGGCTACCCGGCGCTGGCCGCCCAGTACGCCGGGCCCAACACCCTGCCGCAGATCGAGGCCCGCGCCCCGGCCGACCTGCCGCCGGTGCTGGCCGAGCCGATCGCCACCACGCCCCCCGGGCAGGGCTTCACCCTGCCGCTGCCGGAGGCCGGCGGCGTGGTGGTCGGCTTCGTCCGCGACGTCGCCGTCCTCACGTTCGAGGAGGTGCGCCCGCAGCTGGCCGAGCAGGCCGCCGCCGCGGCCGCGGAGGCCGGCGCCGCGCTGGTGACCGAGGTGCGCGACGACCTCGACCTGGTGGTCAACCCGCGCTTCGGCGTCCTGGAGGACGGGCGGGTGGTCGCCGCGGACGGCGGCGTCGTGCAGCTCCTGGGGGACGCCGGGGACGACGCCGCCGGGGTTGCCGGAGACTGACCGGGTGCCCGTCGCGCTCCTGCTCACCGTCAGCCCCCGCCTCCCCGGACTGCTCGCCGCCGCCGGCTGGCGGGCGGTCACCTCCGCCCCGGCCGTGCTCGCGCTGCCCGGTGCCTCCGCTTCCGCCGCGGCGTTGCGGGCGGAGGGGATCGCGGTGACCGACGTCCCGGACCGCGCCGCGGCCGCCGCGGCGGCCCCGGGTGCGGTCCTGCTGGCCACCGCCGAAGAGGCCGAGGGCTGGGAGGGGGTCCCGCGGGTCGCGGGTGCCCCGGAACCGCCCGGTGCGCGGCTGCTGGACGTCGTCGCGGTGATGGACCGGCTGCGCTCGCCCGGCGGCTGCCCCTGGGACGCCGAGCAGACCCACGCCTCGCTCCGCGGCTACCTGCTGGAGGAGGCGCACGAGGCCTACGACGCGATCGTCGACGACGACCCCGTGGCGATGCGCGAGGAGCTGGGCGACGTGCTGCTCCAGGTCGCCTTCCACGCCCGGGTCGCCGCCGAGGCCGGCCCGGACCGGCGGTTCGACGTCGACGACCTGGCCGGTGACCTGGTCGACAAGCTCGTCCGCCGGCACCCGCACGTCTTCTCCGACGCCGGCCCCCGGGACGTCGCGGCGGTGGAGCGCGGCTGGGACGAGATCAAGCGGACCGAGAAGCAGCGCCGCTCGCCGACCGAGGGGGTCTCCCGCTCGCAGCCGGCCAGCTCCTGGGGCGCGGCCCTGGCCGGGCGGGCCGCGCGGGCCGGGCTGCCCACCCCGCCGGCCGCGGAGCTGACCGCCGTCGACCCGGCCGAGCTCGGGGAGCAGCTGCTCGGGCTGGTCGTCGCCGCCCGGCAGCGCGGGTGGGACGCCGAGGACGTGCTGCGCACCGCGGTCCGCCGCTACGCCGACGAGCTCGACGCCGCCGCGCACGCCCGCGCCGACGGCTGACCTGCCCCGTCCGGGTCATCGCCCGGCGCCGTCCCCGGCCCCGGACCCCTAGCGTGGACGGCGGCCGGGGACGTGCCCGGTCGCCCGCCCCGACGACGACGACGAAGGAGATCCCGCCGCGTGCCGCTGACACCACTGCACCTGTTCGCCGCCGACGACGACGTCTCCGCGGCGCTGCCCCGCAGCACCTGGTTGCTGCTGCTGGTCGTGGCCGGCGCCGCACTGGCGGCCTGGCTGGTCGCCGTAGCGATCGGTGCGATGGTGCGCCGCTTCGCCGTGCGCTCGCCGGTCGTGGCGGACCTGTCCCGGCGGGGACGCCGGCCGCTGCGGGTGCTCCTCGTGCTGCTCGCGGTCACGCTGGTGCTGGACGCCGCGCCCGGGGTCGGCGACTGGCGCGACGTCGTCGTCCGGGTGCTCGGGCTGGTCCTGATCGGCGTGGTGGCGTGGCTCATCGCGGTCGCCGCGTTCGTCGTGGAGGACCTGGCGCTGGCCCGCTACGACGTCGACGTCGTCGACAACCGGCACGCCCGGCGGGTGCGCACCCAGGTCACGCTGATCCGCCGGCTGACGGTGGCGGTGATCGCGGTGCTGGCGATCGCCGGCATGCTGCTGACCTTCCCCGCGGCCCGCACGGCCGGCACCAGCATCCTGGCCAGCGCCGGGGTGCTGTCGGTGGTGGTCGGGCTGGCCGCCCAGACCTCGCTGGCCAACGTGTTCGCCGGGATGCAGCTGGCCTTCACCGACGCCATCCGGGTCGACGACGTGGTCGTGGTCGAGGACGAGTGGGGCCGGATCGAGGAGATCACGCTCACCTACGTCGTGGTGCACGTGTGGGACGACCGGCGGCTCGTGCTGCCCTCGACCCACTTCACCACGACGCCCTTCGAGAACTGGACCCGCAAGGAGTCCGCCGTCCTCGGGTCGGTCGAGCTGGACGTCGACTGGACCGCACCCCTGGACGAGATGCGCGCCGAGCTGGACCGGCTCGTGGTGGGCAACGAGCTGTGGGACGAGCGGGTCGTCGTGCTCCAGGTGACCGACGCCGTCGGAGCGGTGGTGCGGGTCCGGGTGCTGGTCAGCGCGAAGGACGGCCCCACCCTGTTCGACCTGCGCTGCCACGTGCGCGAGGGCCTGGTCCGGTGGCTGCAGCGGGAGCACCCCACGGCGCTGCCCAAGGTGCGCAACGAGGGCGTCGCCGGCCCGGACGTCGCGCCGCGGGGCCCGGCCGCGGTCGACGGCGCCCGGCCGGCCGGTGCGCAGGCCGGGCTCTTCACCGGCAGCCAGGAGGCGAGGGAACGCTCCCGGGCCTTCACCGGCCCCAGCGAGGCGGAGCTGGCCGAGCGGGCCCGGGCCGACGAGGAGTCCCGCGAGCAGCCGCTCGGCTGATCCCCGGCCGGGGTGTGCCGGCCGATCAGCCCTGGCGGGTGGCCTGCGGGTCCGAGCCCAGCACCTGGGGCACCCAGAACAGCACCGCGGCCGACAGCGCGGTCGCCGCGGCGAAGCCCAGCGGGCCGCTGCTGTCGACGTAGGCCCACAGCAGGCCGAGCACCGGGGCGACGACGGGCAGCACGCCGTCCACCCGCGCCTGCCGGCCCAGCCCCACCTCGACGGCGTCGGGGACGACGGGTGCCTGCCGCACCTCCCCGCGCGGCTCCTGGCTGCGCAGCCGGCCCGACGGCCACAGCTCCGCACCGCCGAGCACGGGCAGCACCAGCCGGCCCCGCGCCGGGTCGCCGCGCACCTCGATCCGCGTGCCCGGCGGCAGCCGGTCCAGCTCCGGTACCCAGTGCACGGGCAGCCAGCGACGTCCGGCCGGCGTCTCCAGCTCCAGCCAGCTGCGCACGAGCAGGCCCAGGCTCACCACGAGGTGGGTGGCGGTCACCGCGGTGGCGGGCCGGGAGCGCAGCCGCGGCCGGCCGAGCAGGCGGGGGAGGGTAAGCCCGGTGACGACCGCCAGCACCAGCGCCACGGCGACCAGGCCGAAGACGACGTCCCCGACCGCGGCGTGGGCGGCGTCCCCGTCGGTGTACACCGGGACCGGGTCCTCCGCCGGCTCGGACGCCGCGTACTGCACCGTCAGCTGGGCGCCGACCGGCACGTCCAGCGGCTCGGCCAGCTCCAGGACGCCGGTCCGCTCCCGGCCGGCCTCGTCGCGGAAGGTGACGTCCAGCCCACGGCCCCCGGGGGCGGTGCCGGCCGCGACGACCGTCGCCGTCGCGGTGCGGTCGGCGGCGGCCAGCGGCGCCTGCACGTCGGGCAGGCGCAGCGCCAGCGCGACCAGCACGACGACCCCGACCAGCAGCACGGGGACCAGCCCGAGCACCAGCTGTCGGGCGGCGCGCCGGTGCCGGCGGGGCGTGGTCGGGGGAGTCATCGTGGGCCATCGTCCCAGGCACCCGCCGGTGGCCGGCCCGGTCGGCGTCGGCGCGGGTGTGCCGCGGGACCCCGGGGGCTGGCTAGGCTGCGGACCGTGGCCAGCATCGATGCAGTAGGCGCGCGGGAGATCCTCGACTCGCGCGGAAACCCCACCGTGGAGGTCGAGGTCGCCCTCGACGACGGGACGATCACCCGGGCCGCCGTGCCCAGCGGCGCCTCGACCGGCGCCTTCGAGGCGGTGGAGCTCCGGGACGGCGGCACCCGCTACGGCGGCAAGGGCGTGACCCAGGCCGTCGACGGCGTCCTGGACGTCATCGGCCCCGAGCTCGTCGGTTACGACGCCGCCGAGCAGCGGATGGTCGACCAGCGGCTGATCGACCTCGACGGCACGCCCGACAAGTCCCGGCTCGGCGCCAACGCGATCCTCGGCGTCTCCCTCGCCGTCGCCAAGGCCGCTGCGGAGTCCGCCGGGCTGCCGCTGTTCCGCTACGTCGGCGGCCCCTCGGCGCACCTGCTCCCGGTGCCGATGATGAACATCCTCAACGGTGGCGCCCACGCCGACAGCAACGTCGACGTGCAGGAGTTCATGATCGCCCCGATCGGCGCGGCGAGCTTCGCCGAGGCGCTGCAGGTCGGCACCGAGACCTACCACGCCCTGAAGTCGGTGCTGAAGAAGCGCGGCCTGGCCACCGGCCTGGGTGACGAGGGCGGCTTCGCCCCGTCGCTGCCCAGCAACCGGGACGCCCTCGACCTCATCGTCGAGGCCGTGGAGAAGGCCGGCTACACGGTCGGCACCGACATCGCCTTCGCCCTCGACGTCGCCGCCACCGAGTTCCACACCGACGGCGGCTACGACTTCGAGGGGCAGACCCGCTCCGCCGAGTACCTCGTGGACTACTACAAGGGCCTGGTCGACGCCTACCCGATCGTCTCGATCGAGGACCCGCTCGACGAGGAGGACTGGGACGGCTGGGTGTCGATGACGCAGCAGCTGGGCGACCGGGTGCAGATCGTCGGCGACGACCTGTTCGTCACCAACCCGACCCGGCTGGCCGACGGCATCGCCCGCGGTGCCGCCAACGCCCTGCTGGTCAAGGTGAACCAGATCGGCACGCTCACCGAGACCCTGGACGCGGTCAACCTGGCCCACCGCAACGGCTACCGCTGCATGATGAGCCACCGCTCGGGCGAGACCGAGGACACCACGATCGCCGACCTCGCCGTCGCCACCGACTGCGGGCAGATCAAGACCGGTGCCCCGGCCCGCAGCGAGCGGGTGGCCAAGTACAACCAGCTGCTCCGGATCGAGGAGGAGCTGGACGACGCCGCGCGCTACGCCGGCGCCGCCGCGTTCCCGCGCCTGGCTGCCCGCGGCTGAGTCGCAGCACCCCGTGAGCACCGCCCGCACCCGCCGCGCCCGGCCCGGTGGCAGCCGCCGCCGGACCTCGTCGCGTCCGGTGCGGGCCGGTGCCCGCGGCGCGGCCGACAACCGGCCGGGCCGCCGCACCACCCGGCGGCCGGCGCGCAGCACCGCACCCCGGCGCGGCCCGAGGTTCACCGGCCGGGCCGTGCTGCTGGGTGCGCTGGTGCTGCTGCTGGCGCTGACCCTGGCCGGGCCGCTGCGCCAGTACGTCGCCGGGCGGCAGGCGCTGGCCGAGCTGGCCGCCGAGCAGCAGGCGCTGGACCAGCGCGCCGCCGACCTGCAGGCCCAGCTCGACCGGCAGGCCGACCCGGCCTACATCGCCCAGCAGGCCCGGGAGCGGCTCACCATGGTGCTGCCCGGCGACCGGCTGGTCGTCGTCGGGGACGCCGGCGACCCCGGGGACACCGCCCAGGACCCGGCCGGCAGCACCGCACGGAACGCGCCGGTGCCCTGGTACGAGGGGCTGCTGAGCTCCCTCGCCGAGGCGGACGGCGACCCCCCGGCAACCGACTGACGAGCTCCGCAGCAGAAGGACCCCCTCCTCCCCACCCTTCGCAGGCTCAGGGCGGAGCCCGGGAGGGGGCCGTGACAGGACAGCGGAGGCGCTGCCGCAGACTTCTGGGGTGCACAGTCCCGACCCCGCGCCGGTCTCGCCGCCGGTCACCGATGCCGAGCGCGCCGTCATCGCCCGTCAGCTGGGCCGCCCGCCGCGCGCGCTGGTCGGCGTCGCGCACCGCTGCCCCTGCGGTCAGCCCGACGTCGTGGAGACCGCGCCCCGGCTGGAGGACGGCACCCCTTTCCCCACGCTCTACTACCTGACCTGCCCACGGGCGACGGCGGCCGCGAGCCGGCTGGAGTCGGCCGGTCGGATGCGGGACTGGCAGGCGGAGCTGGCCACCGACCCGGAGCTCGCGGCGGGCTACCGGGCGGCGCACGAGTCCTTCCTGGCCACCCGGGACTCCCGGGACGTGCTGCCCACCCGGGCCAGCGCCGGCGGCATGCCCGACCGGGTCAAGTGCCTGCACGCCCTGGCCGGCCACGCCCTGGCCGCCGGGCCCGGGGTCAACCCGATCGGTGACCGTGCGGTCGCGGAGATGGGAAAGTGGTGGGCGGCCGGGCCGTGCGCCCAGCCCTCGGCCCAGGACCCGGCCGACGTGCGGGAGCAGGCGTGACCCGGGTCGCCGCGATCGACTGCGGCACCAACTCGATCCGGCTGCTGGTCGCTGACGTGCCCGCGGAGGGGCCGCACACCGACCTGCTCCGCCGGATGGAGGTCGTCCGGCTGGGCCAGGGGGTGGACGCGACCGGCCGGCTGGCGCCCGAGGCGATCGAGCGCACCCGCCGGGTGCTCGCCGAGTACGCCGCCCAGGCCCGCGAGCTGGGCGCCGAGCGGGTGCGGATGGTGGCCACCAGCGCCAGCCGGGACGCCGCCAACCGCGAGGACTTCGAGGCGATGGTGACCGCCACCCTCGGTCAGCTGCCCGACGTGGTCTCCGGTGTCGAGGAGGCCGAGCTCTCCTTCCTGGGGGCCACCGCCTCGCTGGCCGCCGCCGCCCGGGTGCACGGGGCCGCGGCGCCGCGGCCGCCGTACCTGGTCGTGGACATCGGCGGCGGGTCGACGGAGTTCGTGCTCGGCGACGCCGGCGGGGTGCGGGCGGCGCGGTCGGTGGACGTGGGCTGTGTGCGGCTCACCGAGCGGCACCTGCGCAGCGACCCGCCACCGCCGGACGAGGTGCAGGCCGCCGAGGCCGACGTGCGCGCGGCCCTGGAGCTGGTCGCCGCCGAGGTGCCGGTCGGGGAGGCGGCGACCCTGGTCGGGCTGGCCGGCTCGGTGACGACGGTGGCCGCGCTGGCGCTGGGGCTGCCCGCCTACGACCCGGTCGCCATCCACGGCTCCCGGATCCCGGTGGGCGCCGTCCGGTCGGTGGCGGCCGGCCTGCTGACCGCGACCCGGGCGCGCCGGGTGGCCTCGCCGGTGATGCACCCGGGCCGGGTCGACGTGATCGGCGCCGGAGCCCTGGTGCTGCGGGTGATCATGGACGCCCTCGACCTCGACGAGGTCGTCGTCAGCGAGCACGACATCCTCGACGGCATCGCCCTCCGCCTCGCGCGGCCCTGACGCCGTCCGCGGCGTCAGGGCCGTGAGGCCCCTCTGCAGGGTCCCGCGCCGAGCTTGCGAGGCGTGGGGGGCAGAGGGGTCCTTCCGCTTCTTCAGGCCGCGCTGTCGGCGTTGACCCCCGGCGGCAGGCTGCCGGTGATCTTCTCGTAGACGGTGGCGGCACCGGCGGCGGCGACCAGCCGGCCGGCCGCGTACAGCGCACCGGAGACCGCGGCCCAGGCCAGCGCGTCGGGCCAGCTGACGCCGGGGGCGGCCGGGTTCTTCGGCGGCGGGTAGCCGCGCACCTTCTCCCACGTCGTGTCGGCGAGCTTCTTGACCACGATCCCGGCCGGGATGGCCATCGCCGGGCCGAGCAGCTTGTACAGCAACGGGGTCTTCACCTTCTGCTTCTTCGCCACCCCCCGATCATGCCGTGGGGGCGGCTCCCGCGCTCCTCGCAGCGGCGTGCTGTGCTGTCGGGGTGGCACGTGACGCCGACGGCTTCCCCGTCACCCGCTCGCCGGCCGGGGTCGTGCGGGCCGCGGCCGGCAGCCGGGAGCTGGCGGTGCTGGACGAACGGGTCTCCGGCTGCCGGGCCTGCCCGCGGCTGGTGGGCTGGCGCGAGGAGGTTGCCCGGGTGAAGCGGGCCTCCTTCCGGGCGGAGGAGTACTGGGGGCGGCCGGTGCCCGGGCTCGGGCCCGCCGACGCCCGGATCGGCGTCGTCGGCCTGGCCCCTGCCGCGCACGGCGGCAACCGGACCGGCCGGGTGTTCACCGGCGACCGCAGCGGTGACTGGATCTTCGCCGCCCTGTGGCGGGCCGGGCTGGCCAACCAGCCGACGTCGGTGGCCAAGGACGACGGGCTGGAGCTCACCGACGTCCGGGTGTGCGCCGCGGTGCGGTGCGCACCGCCGGCCAACGCGCCGACGCCGGAGGAGCGGGACACCTGCTCGCCGTGGCTGGCCCGGGAGCTGGCGCTGCTGCCCCGGCTGCGGGTGGTCGTGGTGCTCGGCGGGTTCGGCTGGACGGCGCTGTGGCCGGTGCTGGCCGGCGCCGGGGTGCCGCTGCCCCGGCCGCGGCCGGCGTTCGGGCACGGCGTGGAGGTGTCGCTGGCCGGCCCGAACGGCCCGCTGACCCTGCTCGGCAGCTACCACGTGAGCCAGCAGAACACCTTCACCGGCAGGCTCACCGAGCCGATGCTGGACGCGGTGCTCGACCGGGCGAAGCAGCTGGCCGCCGCGGACTGACGTCGGCGACGGGGACCCGCCCGGGAGCCCGCGGGCCTACGGTGAGGTCATGGCCCAGCGACCGGTGATCCTGATCGTGGGCGGCGGCTACGTCGGCCTCTACACCGCCCTGCGGCTGCAGAGGAAGCTCCGCCGCGGGCGCGCGGAGATCATCGTGGTCGACCCGCAACCGCACATGACGTACCAGCCCTTCCTGCCCGAGGCGGCGGCCGGCTCGGTCGAGCCCCGGCACGTCGTCGTCCCGCTGCGGCGCACGCTGGACCAGTGCCGGGTCATCACCGGTGCGGTGGCCGGGCTCAGCCACGCCGACCGGACCGCGACGGTGACGCCGGCCGAGGGCGACTCGTTCGAGCTGCGCTACGACGTGCTGGTGATGGCCGCCGGCTCGGTGGCCCGCACCCTGCCCATCCCCGGCCTGGCCGAGCACGGCATCGGCTTCAAGAACGTCGGCGAGGCCATCTACCTGCGCAACCACGTGCTGGCCCGGCTGGACGCCGCGAGCTCCACCGACGACCCGCAGGTGCGCCGGCGGGCGCTGACCTTCACCTTCGTCGGCGGTGGGTACGCCGGGATCGAGGCGTTCGCCGAGCTGGAGGACATGGCCCGCTACGCCCTGCAGCGCTACTACCCCCGGCTCTCCCCGGCGGACATGCGCTGGGTCCTGGTCGAGGCGACCGGCCGGATCCTGCCCGAGGTCGACGCGGACATGGGTGCCTGGACGGTGCAGCAGCTGCAGGCGCGGGGGATGGAGGTCAAGCTCAACACCACGCTGGACTCCGTCTCCGACGACGGCGTGGTGCGCACCGGCGACGGCGACGAGTTCCCCAGCGACACCCTGGTCTGGACGGCGGGCACCAAGCCGCACCCGATGCTCGGTCGGACCGACCTGCCGCTGGACGAGCGCGGCCGGGTGCGCTGCCGGGCCACGCTGCAGGTCGAGGGCCCGGACGGCGCGGTGCTGGAGGGCGCCTGGGCGGCCGGTGACCTGGCCGCCGTCCCGGACCTGACCAAGGACGAGCCCGGCGCGACCACCGCCCCGAACGCGCAGCACGCGGTGCGGCAGGCCAAGAGGCTGGCCGACAACATCGTGGCCGTGCTGGACGGCGAGCAGCCCACGGACTACCGGCACGCCTACGCCGGGTCGGTGGCGAGCCTCGGGCTGCACAAGGGCGTGGCCCAGGTCTACGGGGTCAAGCTCAAGGGCCGGCCCGCCTGGTGGATGCACCGCGCCTACCACGTCAGCCGGGTGCCCACGCTCAACCGCAAGGTGCGGGTGGTCGCCGACTGGGCGCTGGCCTCGGTGTTCCGGCGTGAGGTCATCGCGCTCGGTCAGCTGCAGAACCCGCGGCGGGAGTTCGTCGCCGCGGCCACCGGCGGCCAGGCCCCGTCGATCCCGCCGCCGGCCCATGCCGACCGGGACGACGACGGTGCCGGCGAGCACCGGTCGGGCCCGCGCGCCAGCTAGGGTCCCGGGCGGGCCTGCGAGCCCGCACGTCCCGATCGCCCCCGTAGCCCAATCGGCAGAGGCAGGCCCCTTAAAAGGGTCCCGGTGTCGGTTCGAACCCGACCGGGGGCACCCGTCCGGGTGGTCCCCGTGGAGTGGGAACTACCGGCGCTGACCTGGCGTTGGACCAGACAGCGTGGGGCGGATCAAGCTGAGCCCCACGGCCCGACCAGTCACCTCGAGGAGATGACGATGCCCAGCAGCAACCCGGCCTTCCGGGGCCTCCCGGCAGCCGGCAACGGCCCGTCCGCCGGCTGGGGCTCCGCTGCCCCGCAGCAGACGTACGGCGGGGCACCCACCCAGCACGACCCGTACGCCGCTCCGTCGCCGTACGCCGCGACCGACCGCGCCTACATGACGATGGACGACGTCGTCACCAAGACCGGCCTCAGCTTCCTCGTGACGGTGGTCTCCGCGGCCGTCACCTGGGCCGTGCTGCCGGACACCCTCGCCCTGGGGCTGGCGCTCCCGGCCGTCCTGGTCGCCTTCGTGCTCGGCCTGGTGATCGCGTTCAAGCAGGTCGCCAACCCGGTCGCGACGCTGGCCTACGGTGCGCTGTACGGCGTCGCGCTCGGCGCGATCAGCGAGATGTTCAACGACCAGTACAGCGGCATCGTGTCGCAGGCGCTGATCGGCACCTTCGGTGTCTTCGCCGGGATGCTGGTGGTCTACAAGACCGGCGCCATCCGGGTCACCCCGAAGCTCACCCGGTGGATCGTCGGTGCGCTCTTCGGCGTCCTGGCGCTCGTCATCGTCAACCTGGTCGCCAGCTTCTTCGTCGACGGCGGCCTGGGCCTGCGCGACGGTGGCCCGCTGGCCATCGGGTTCAGCATCCTGGTGATCGGTGTCGCGGCGTTCACGCTGCTGCTGGACTTCGACATGGCCGACGAGGCGATCCGTCGCGGCGTCGAGCCGAAGTTCGCCTGGTACATCGCCTTCGGCCTGCTGGTCACGGTCATCTGGCTGTACATCGAGATCCTGCGGCTGCTCAGCTACTTCCGCGAGTGATCGACGGGCCCCGTCCTCCGGGACGGGGCCCAGCACACACGACCGTGGCCCGGTCCCCGCGAGGGGACCGGGCCACGGTCGTGTGTGGGGCGTCAGGCACTCAGGAGAGGCGCTCCAGCACCATCGCCATGCCCTGGCCGCCGCCGACGCACATCGTCTCCAGGCCGAACTGCCCGTCCCGGGCGCGCAGCCCGTTGAGCAGGGTGCCGGTGATCCGGGCGCCGGTCATGCCGAACGGGTGCCCGACCGCGATCGCGCCGCCGTGCACGTTCAGCTTGTCGATGTCGATGCCCAGGTCGCGGTAGCTGGGGATGACCTGCGCCGCGAACGCCTCGTTGATCTCCACGAGGTCCATGTCCGAGATGGACATCCCCGCCCGGGCCAGCGCCTGCTGCGAGGCCGCGACCGGGCCGTAGCCCATGATCTCCGGCGAGAGCCCCGTGACGCCGGTGGAGACGATCCGGGCCAGCGGGGTGATCCCCAGCTCGGCGGCCTTCGTGTCGCTCATGACGACCAGCGCGGCGGCGCCGTCGTTGAGCGGGCAGGCGTTGCCCGCGGTCACCCGGCCGTCGGGGCGGAAGACCGGCTTCAGGGCCGAGATGCCCTCCAGCGTGGTGCCGGCGCGGGGGCCGTCGTCGGCACTGACCACGGTGCCGTCGGGGGTGGTGACCGGGGTGATCTCCCGCTCCCAGAAGCCGCTGGCGATCGCCTGCTCGGCCAGGTTCTGGCTGCGCACCGCGAACTCGTCCATCTCGGCGCGGGAGACGTCCTTGAGCAGCGCGAGGTTCTCCGCGGTCTGGCCCATGGCGATGTAGGCGTTGGGGAGGTCGCCGTCCTCGCGCGGGTCCCGCCAGCTCTCCGCACCGCTCTCGGCGGTCTTGGCCACCCGGGCCTCGGCGTCGGCGAAGCGCGGGTTGTGCGTGTCCGGGATGGCGTCGGAGTTGCCCTTGGTGAAGCGGGACACCATCTCCACGCCGGCGGAGATGAACACGTCGCCCTCGCCGGCCTTGATCGCGTGCAGCGCCATCCGGGTGGTCTGCAGCGACGAGGAGCAGTAGCGGGTGATCGTCGTCCCGGGCAGGTGGTCCATCCCCAGCAGGACGGCGACGACCCGGCCCATGTTGAAGCCCTGCTCACCGCCGGGCAGGCCACAGCCCAGCATCAGGTCGTCGATGTCGGTCGGGTCCAGCTGGGGCACCTGGTCCAGCGCTGCCCGGGTGATCGTCGCGGCCAGGTCGTCCGGGCGGAAGTCCTTCAGCGACCCCTTGAACGCGCGGCCGATGGGGGAGCGGGCGACCGCGACGATGACGGCTTCGGGCATGGGTCCTCCACGATGAGGCGCGCCACCTCGCAGGGCGGCGACGGACGTCAGATGCCTGCGAACCTACCCCCGAGTAGCTCCGCCGTCGGTGAGCGGCGGGGAGCTCACTCCCGAGCGGCCTCCAGCGCGGACTCGTCGGCCTGCTCGGGCGTCGGGATGTCCGGGGGCCGCCGCCGGCGGAGCCGGGCCCACGGGCCGCGCGGGCCGGTCTCGTTCCCGCGGACGGCGGTCGGCTGCACCTCGGTGCCGGTGCGGCCGGCGGCCCGGGCCGCGGCCTGGGCGACCGGCCGGACGGTGTCCCGGCGCAGCCGCAGTCCGCGGTCGGCTGCCGCGGGCCACACGCCGATCGAGTCGGCGATCGAGGGCAGCAGGGAGGCGGCCGCGGCGGCGTACCCGGCGGCGGACGGGTGGAACTCGTCGCCGCTGAACAGCCCCCGGTCGGTGGCGAAGGACGGGCCGAGCACCGAGCCGAGGGAGACGGTGCGGCCGCCCTCGGCGACCACGGCGATCGTCTGCGCGGCCGCCAGCTGGCGGCTCCAGCGCCGGGCCAGCACCCGCAGCGGCTGGGCGATCGGCCGGATGGTGCCGAGGTCGGGGCAGGTGCCCACGACGACCTGGCAGTCGGCGGCGATCAGCCGGCGGACGGCCTCGGCCAGCGCCCGCACCGAGTCCGCGGGTCGGGCGCGGCTGGTGACGTCGTTGGCGCCGATCATGATCAGGGCGACGTCGGGTCGCTCGAGCAGCGCCTGGTCCACCTGGGCGGCGAGGTCCTTGGACACCGCGCCCGACCGGGCGAACTTGGCCAGCCGGACCGGCCGCTCGGCCAGCTCGACCAGCGCGGCGGCGATCAGCACCCCGGGGGTCTCCCCGGCGTCGTCCACGCCCAGCCCGACGGCGCTGGAGTCGCCGAGCACCGTGAAGACCAGGGGCGTGCCCCGGCCGCGGCCGTACACGCCGTTGCCGGTGGGGGGATCGGCCTGGGAGGGGTTCGCCTTGACCCGTCGCCGGGCTGCCCGGGCCTCCTCGCGCAGGAGCGTCACCAGCGCGGCGCCGGCCAGCCCCACGCCACCCCCGCCGTAGGCGGCGCCGGTCGCCAGCCGCCGCGCCCTGCTCGCTCGCGTCACCCGGCCCGTCCTCTCTCCCCGGCTCCTCGGCCGCGTGCTGCGGTCCAGAGCGCTGATCACCAGGCTAGCCACCCCCTACGGTGGGGCCGTGGACGACCGCGCGGACATCACCCTGGCTGGCGAGCACCCCGACGAACGGCAGCAGCAGATCGTCGACGTCCTCGTGGACGCCTTCTCCGACCTGATGTCCGCCGATGCCGATGCCTTCCGCACCAAGTTCCGCAAGATGGCCGCGGACCCGTTCGCCTTCTACCGCGGATCGGCATGCCTGTTCTACGCCGACATGGCGACGCTGGAGGACACGTGGTGTGACGAGCGCACGGCGCGGGTGTGGATCCAGGGTGACCTGCACGCGGAGAACTTCGGCACGTACATGGACGGGCAGGGCCGGATCGTCTTCGACGTCAACGACTTCGACGAGGCCTACCTCGGCCACGTCAGCTGGGACCTCCGCCGCTTCACCGCCAGCTTCGCCCTGCTGGCCTGGCGCAAGGCGCTGGGCGACGACGTGATCGACGCCGTGCTGCGCCGCTACCTGGAGTCCTACCTGGACCAGGTGCACGCCTTCGTCGCCGCCGACGACGACCGCTCCTTCGCCCTCCGCCGGGAGAACACCGAGGGCGCGGTGCACGAGCTCGTGCTGGAGACCACCGAGCACACCCGGATCGCGCTGCTGGAGCGGATGACGGTGATCGAGGGGCACCAGCGCCGCTTCACCGACCGCCCGCGCACCCGCCGGCTGGACGACGACGAGCGGGACCGGGTGCTGGCCGCCGTCGAGCGGTACCGGGAGACGCTGCCGCCGGGCAAGCGCCGCCGGGAGGTCACCTACGACGTGAAGGACGTCGTCGCCACCGGTGGCTTCGGCATCGGCAGCGCCGGGCTGCCGGCCTACAACGTGCTGATCGAGGGGTACGACCAGGCGCTGGAGAACGACGTCGTCCTGTCCATGAAGCAGGGCAACGTGCCCGCGCCGAGCCGGGTGGTGACCGATCCGGAGATCCGCGAGCACTTCGAGCACGAGGGGCACCGGACGGCGATGAGCCAGCGGGCGCTGCAGTCCTACGCCTCGGCCTTCCTCGGGCACACCGAGATCGACGGCATCGGCTTCGTGGTCGCCGAGCTCTCGCCCTACGAGCTGGACCTGGACTGGGAGGACCTGACCGAGCCGGAGGAGATCCTCCCGGTGGTCGCCCAGCTGGGGCGGGCCACGGCCAAGATGCACTGCGTCGGGGACGCCGACAGCGACCACGAACTGGTCGACTTCCAGACCGAGGAGGCGATCACCGAGATGATCGGCGACCGGCGCGAGGAGTTCATCGCCGACCTGATCGCCTTCGCGCACTCCTACGCCGAGCGCACCCGCGCCGACCACCGGCTCTTCGTCAACGCCTTCCGGTCCGGTCGGATCCCCGGGGTGAGCTCCAGCGGGGCCCTCCCGGTCACCTGATCGGCAACTCGACCAGCATGCCGCGGTGCGTGCCGACCGGCCGCAGGTCGTAGTCGGCGGTGACGGTGGTGAAGCCCAGGCGCTCGTAGAAGCCGACGGCCGACGCCCGGGCATCGCACCAGACCAGCTGCCCGCCGCAGGCGGCCACCCGAGCCAGGCCCGCGGCCACCAGGGCCCGGCCGACCCCGAGTCCCCGCACCCGCGGGTCGGTGGCCATGCCCCGCAGCTGCCAGGAGCCCTCACCCTCGCGCCAGGGGCAGTCCCGCGGGTGGAAGCGGACCACGCCGACCACCTCGTCGCCGTCCACCCGGGCGGCCAGGTGCAGCGTGTACGGGGCGTCGTCCTCGTCGATCTCGAGCGGTCGGCCCTGGCGGAGCTCCTGGGCGCGCAGCGGGTAGGTCGTCGCCGCGTCGACCTGCTCGATGGTGATCGTCCCGGACTCCGCCTCGGTGGTCACGACAACAGTCTCCCCGATCCCGCGCCGGCGCGCCGTCGGCGAACGGCCTGCTCACGGCCTGTCACCGACCGCGACGACCCCGGCGCGTGCGCAGCAGGAGGACCTGCTCCTCCCCGACCCTCGCAAGCTCGGGCCGGGCCCCTGGAGCAGGCCTTACCGAGATCGCCGCCCCCTCCGGGCGCGCAGATAGTCTGCGACGACGTACTCGCCGAGACGGTCGCTGTCGGGCTGGAACACCCGGCCGCCGGCCCGCGCGGTGATGTCGTGCACGAACTCCACCAGGCCGGGCTCCGGGTCCAGGGCGAAGACGTTGAGCGTCGCGCCCGCACGGGCCACCCGCTCCACCTCGGCCACCGTGCGGGCGATCGTCTCGGGCATCGGCGGCCAGCAGAAGTACGGCGTCCCGTCGTCCTCCAGGTGGGCGGTCGGCTCGCCGTCGGTGACCACCAGCACCACCGGCTCGGCGTCCCGGTGCCGGGCGAGGAAGCGGCGGGCGAGCATCAGGCCGTGCTGCAGGTTCGTGCCCTGCAGGGTGTCCACCGAGAGCTCGGCGAGGGTCTCCGGGCGCAGCACCTGCGCGGTGGAGGAGAAGCCGATGATCTCGATGGCGTCCTGCGGGAACTGGGTGGTCACCAGCGAGTGCAGCGCCATCGCCGTCGACTTGGCCGCGCCCCAGGTGCCGCGCAACGCCATCGAGTAGGAGAGGTCGACCAGCAGCGCGACCGCGGCGCCGGTGCGGCGCTCGGTCTCCACGACCTCGAAGTCCTCGACGGCGATCTGGACCCGGCGCACGCCCTCCTCGCGCGGGCTGCCGGCGCTGCGGAGCACGGCGTTGCGCACGGTGCGGACGACGTCCAGCGGCTGCTCGTCGCCGAACCGCCACTCCCGGGAGGCCCCGGTCAGCTCCCCGGCGGCCCCGGCGTCGGCGACGTCGTGCTCGCCGCGACCGGTGGCCGAGAGCTTCGCGAACACCCGGCGCAGGGCCGTGGCACCCAGCCGGCGGACCGCCTTGGGCGACAGCTGCAGCGCGCCCTCGGAGCGGTCGAGCCAGCCCTGGCGCTCCAGCTCGCGCTCGAGCCGGCGGAGCGCGGCGAGGTCGTCGACGGCCGAGCGGCCCAGCGCCTGCTCCAGCAGCTCCTCGTCGACGTCGGCCAGCGAGGCGCCGGCGTAGCCCTGGGACAGCTGCTGGGACAGCGCCTCCAGGTCGGCCAGCTCGGCGACGGCGGTGGTGGCGTCGCCCATCCCGAGTGGCTGGTCCCCGTCGGGCACCGGGCCGCGCTGGCCCCACGGCAGGTCCGGGCGGGCCTGCCGTAGCGCGTCGGACAGGTGCGCCATCTCGCTCTGCAGACCGAGGTCGCCCATCGCCTGGCCCATCAGGTCCTGCAGCTCGGCCCGCTGCTCGGCCGACAGCCCGGCCATCATCCGTTCCTGCGCGGCCGCCCGGCGGGCGAGGGAGTCGATCAGCTCCTCCACCGTCTGCGGGTCGTCGGGGAAGAACTGCCCGTGCCGGTCCATGAAGTCGGCGAACTGCTGGTCGGTGTCCTCACCGCGGTTGTGCGCGTCGACCAGCGCGGACAGGTCGGCGACCATGTCCTTGACCGCCTGCATCGCCTCGCCGTCGCCGTCCTGCATCTGCTGCAGGGCCTGCTTCATCCCCTGGAACGAGCTGTCCAGCACCTCCTGGCGCAGGAGCTCCTCGATCTCCCGGTAGGCCTGGGCGGCCTCCGGGGACCGCCAGGCGCGGTCCTTCAGCGCACGGACGGCCCCGGCGGTGTCCTCCGGCAGCGCGTCGAGCTCTGCCTCGGCCAGCCGGGCGGCGTCGTCGGGGTCGGGGAACAGCGCCGTCCGCTCGGCCTCGACCGCCCGGTCCAGCAGCTCCCGCACCTGCTCCAGCGTGCCGTCCATCCGGCCGGCCTCGCGGGCCTGCCGCAGCCGGTCCCGGACGGTGCGCCGCAGCTGGTCCAGGCCGCGCCGGCCGTCGACGCCGCGGCGCAGCAGGTCGCGCATCGCCTCCCGGACGCCGCTGCCGGCCAGCACCTGGTCGCCGATCTCGTCGACCGCGGCCGCCACGTCGTAGGGCGGGGCCAGCGGGTCGGGCCCGCCGTGCCACTTGCCGTACCGGTACCCGCCGTGCCGTCGCTGGGGCATGTCAGGCCCCGTAGACCGTGCGTGCGCCGTCGGTGTCCTTGGCCAGCCGGCGGGTCAGCCACAGCCCCTCGAGCGCGAACTCGACGGCGGCGGCGGCCTGCTCGGCGGACTGCTCGCCCTCGGGCACCCCGAGCCGGCCGAGCAGCTGGGCCAGGTGCGGGATGGTGCCCAGCTGCCCGAGCAGCGCGGCGGCCGGCACCAGGTCACCGGACTCCACGGTGTCCCCGCCGGTGAAGTGCTCCTGCAGGCCGGTGAGGTCCAGGCCGCCGCAGCGGGCCCGGAAGGTCTGTGCGGTGGCCTGCCGCAGCAGGTGCTCGAGCACCTCGAGGTCGCGGTCGTCGTCGGCGTCGCTGCCGGAGTCGGCGAACTCCACCTTGCCGCGGCTGGCCGGGACGATGCTGGGCAGGTCGACCACCCGCGCCACCGGCCGGCTCTCCCCGGCGACGGCGGCCCGGCGCACCGCCGAGGCGGCCACGGTCTCCAGCCCGGCGATGGCGAACCGGGCGCTGACGCCGGAGCGCTGGTCGACGTGGCTGGACTCGCGGACCAGCCGGGTGAACCGGGCGACGATCTCGACCAGGTGCTGCGGCACCAGCGGGGTGGCGAACGCACCGCTGCCGCCCAGCCAGGTCGTCTGCGCCTCCTGCTCGAGCAGCCGCACCTCGTCGGCGAGCTCGATCGGGTAGTGGGTGCGCACCTCGGCCCCGAACCGGTCCTTGAGCGGGGTGATGATCCGGCCGCGGTTGGTGTAGTCCTCGGGGTTGGCGCTGGCCACCAGCAGCAGGTCCAGCGGCAGCCGCACCCGGTAGCCGCGGATCTGGATGTCCCGCTCCTCCAGCACGTTGAGCAGCGCCACCTGGATCCGCTCGGCCAGGTCGGGCAGCTCGTTGACGCTGAAGATGCCGCGGTTGGTGCGCGGCACCAGCCCGTAGTGCACCGTCTCCGGGTCGCCCAGGGTGCGGCCCTCGGCGACCTTGATCGGGTCGACGTCGCCGATCAGGTCGCCGACGCTGGTGTCCGGGGTGGCGAGCTTCTCGCCGAACCGCTCGCTGCGGTGCAGCCAGCCGACCGGGGCGGCGTCGCCGTGCTCGGCGACCTGCCGGTGGCCCCAGACGCTGATCGGCTGCAGCGGGTGCTCGTTGAGCTCGCTGCCGACCAGCACCGGGGTCCACTCGTCGAGCAGGCCGACCAGCGTGCGGATCAGCCGGGTCTTGCCCTGGCCGCGTTCACCGAGCAGGACGAGGTCGTGCCCGGCGATGAGCGCCCGCTCGACCTCCGGGACGACGGTGTCCTCGAACCCGACGATGCCGGGCAGGGTGGGCTCGCCGGCGGCGAGCCGGGCGAGCAGGTTCTGGCGGATCTCGGCCTTGACCGGCCGGGGGGCGACACCGCTGGCGCGGAGCTCGCCCAAGGTCGTGGGAGCGGGAGGGGTGGGGGACTGGGAGGTCCCCGTCAGTGCGGCGTCCGTCACCTCGACCACGGTACGACGGACCTGTGACGCCCGGGTGTCCGTCGGCCCGCGCACCTGGGGGACTGCGAGGATCAGCAGCGTGTCCGTCCCCGGTGCAGTGCCCCTGGTCAGCGGGGCCGACGTCGAGTCGGCCGCGGAGCTGCTGGACGGCGTGGTGCGCCGGACGCCGCTGGAGCACTCCCGGGCGCTGGCCGAACGGGTCGGTGGGCCGGTGTGGCTCAAGTGCGAGAACCTGCAGCGCACCGGCTCGTTCAAGATCCGCGGCGCCTACACCCGGATCGCCCGGCTCAGCGACGCCGAGCGCGCCCGGGGCGTGGTCGCGGCCAGCGCCGGCAACCACGCGCAGGGTGTCGCGCTGGCCGCGCGCGAGCTCGGCGCGGCCGCGACCGTCTTCATGCCGGAGAGCGCCCCGCTGCCCAAGGTCGCCGCCACCCGCGGCTACGGCGCGGACGCCCGGCTCGGCGGGGAGACGCTGACCGAGGCGATCGCCTCGGCGGTGGAGTTCGCCGAGGCGACCGGCTCGGTGTTCATCCACCCCTTCGACCACCCCGACGTGATCGCCGGGCAGGGCACCGTGGGCCTGGAGGTGCTCGAGCAGTGCCCGGACGTGGCGACGGTGGTCGTCTGCACCGGCGGGGGCGGGCTGGTGTCCGGGATCGCCGCGGCGGTGAAGGCCCGCCGTCCCGACGTCCGGGTGGTCGCGGTGCAGGCGGCGATGGCGGCCGCCTTCCCCGCCTCGCTGGCCGCCGGCCGGCCGGTGCCGCTGACCACCATGGCGACCATGGCCGACGGCATCGCCGTCGCCGCCCCCGGCGACCTCACCCTGGCGCACGTCTCCGGCCTGGTCGACGACGTCGTGACGGTCAGCGAGGGCGACCTGTCCCGGGCGCTGCTGTTCTGCCTGGAGCGGGCCAAGCTGGTGGTCGAGCCGGCCGGGGTGGCCGCCGTCGCGGCGCTGCTGGTCGACCCGGGCGCCTTCGCAGCACCGGTCGTGGCCGTCGTCTCCGGCGGCAACATCGACCCGGTGCTGATGATGAAGGTCGTCCAGCACGGCATGGCCGCCGCCGGGCGCTACCTGTCGCTGCGGGTGCAGGTGCCCGACCGGCCGGGGTCGCTCGCCGGGCTGCTGCGCGAGCTGGCCGGCCTGGCCGCCAACGTGCTCTCGGTCGAGCACGAGCGGTTGACGCCGCGCCTGGTGCTGGGCGAGGTGGAGGTCGGCGTGCACCTGGAGACCCGCGGCCCCGACCACGCCGAGCACGTGCTGGCCGCCCTCACCGCGGCCGGGTACGCACCGCGCGTCGACTGACCGACCGATGAGTTCTCCCGGCGGGGCGGGTCTGCACCCCTGAGCCGCCGCACCGCGACGGCCCGGGAGACCACCGTCGTCGTCAGGAGTGTTCATGGAACCGACCCGTCGGGCCCCCCGAAAAGGCAGTGGGAACTGTCGGTGGACGGGCCTAGCGTGCGCAGCATGACCGATGCCGTCGTCGTCGAGGGGCTCGTGAAGCGCTTCGGGGAGAACACCGCGCTCGGTGGGGTCGACCTCACCGTGTCCGAGGGCACCGTCCTCGGGCTGCTGGGGCCCAACGGCGCCGGCAAGACCACCGTCGTCCGGATCCTGAGCACCCTGCTGCAGCCCGACGCGGGGCGGGCGGAGGTGGCCGGGCTCGACGTCCTCAGCCAGGCCGACCAGGTGCGCGCCATGATCGGGCTGACCGGCCAGTACGCCGCGGTCGACGAGTACCTGACCGGGCAGGAGAACCTGGAGATGGTCGGGCGGCTGTACCGGCTGGGCAAGCGGGAGGCCCGTTCACGCGCCGGCCAGCTGCTGGAGCGCTTCGACCTGTCCGACGCGGCGAACCGCCCGGCGAAGACCTACTCCGGCGGCATGCGCCGCCGGCTGGACATCGCCGCCTCGCTCATCGCCCGGCCCCGGGTGCTGTTCCTCGACGAGCCGACCACCGGCCTCGACCCGCGCAGCCGACTGGGCATGTGGGAGTTCATCGCCGACCTGGTCAGCGACGGGACGACGATCCTGCTCACCACGCAGTACCTGGAGGAGGCCGACCGGCTGGCCGACCGGATGGTGGTCATCGACCGCGGGCAGGTCATCGCCCGCGGCACCGCCGACGAGCTGAAGGCGCAGGTGGGCGGCGAGCGGCTGGAGCTCACCGTGGGCACTGTCGAGCAGCTCGCGGTGGTCACCGACGCGCTACGCCCGCTGTCGCACGGCGAGCTGCACGCCGACCGGCAGACCCGGCGGCTGTCGGTGCCGGTCACCGGCGGCACCGACACCCTGGCCGAGGCGCTGCGCCGGCTGTCGGGCACCAGCGCCCAGGTGCTCGACATCGGCCTGCGCCGGCCCGACCTGGACGACGTCTTCCTCACCCTCACCGGGCGGTCCGCCGAGGACGCCGAGGGCGCCGGCCCCGAGGCCGAGCCCTCGTCCACCGTCAGCGCAGGAGCGCAGTCATGAGCACCCTGGCCGAGACCGTCTCCGACAGCGTCGTCATCACCAAGCGCAACCTGATCAAGGTCAAGCGGGTGCCCGACCTGATCGTGTTCGCGACCCTGTCGCCGATCATGTTCGTGGTGCTGTTCCGCTACATCTTCGGCGGCGCGATCAACCTGCCGCCGGGCATCAGCTACGCCGAGTTCCTGCTGCCGGGCATCTTCGCCCAGACGGTGGTCTTCGGCTCCACCGTCACCGGGGCCAGCATCGCCGAGGACCTGCAGAAGGGGCTGATCGACCGGTTCCGGTCGCTGCCCATGTCCCGGTCGGCGGTGCTGATCGGCCGCACCGTCGCCGACCTCGGGCTCAACGTCATCTCGATCACGGTGATGGCGCTGACCGGCTTCGTGGTGGGCTGGCGGATCAACTCCTCGATCGGCGAGGCGATCGGCGGGTTCCTGGTGCTGCTGGTCTTCGCCTTCGCCATCTCCTGGCTGATGGCGCTGGTCGGCCTGCTCGTCCGCACCCCGGAGGTGGTCAACAACGCGAGCTTCATCGTGATCTTCCCGTTGACCTTCGCGTCCAACGCCTTCGTCCCGCTGGAGAGCTTCCCGGCGCCGCTGCGCGCCTTCGCCGAGTGGAACCCGGTGTCCACCGTCGTCCAGGCGGCACGGGAGCTGTTCGGCAACGTGCCCGCCGGCGTCCCGGTCCCCGACGTGTGGTCGCTGCAGCACCCGGCGCTCTACACGGTCCTGTGGACGGTGGCGATCCTGATCGTCTTCGTCCCGCTGGCGGTGCGGGCCTACCTGCGCACCGCGAGCCGCTGAGGGAGGGCCCCGCCGTCGTCCCGCCACACGCGCGTGCGTGTGGCGGGACCCCGCAGGGGGCCGATCCAGGTGACGGCCCATCCGGCGCGGGGAGAGGATGAGCGGGATGAGCACCACTGCACCGGCTCCCTCGCCGGCACCCGCGCCCCTGTCCGCGTCCCACCCGCTGGCCGCCCCCTCGACGCTGCCCTACGAGCTGCCCCCGTTCGCCGACATCTCGCTGGAGCACTGCCGGGAGGCGCTGCTGGCCGGGATGGCGGAGCAGCGTGCCGAGGTCGCCGCGCTGCTGGCCGACTCGGCCGAGCCGACGTTCGACAACACCGTCGTCGCACTGGAGCGCTCCGGCCAGCTGCTCGGCCGGGCGGAGGCGGTCTTCTGGAACCTGTCGTCGTCGATGTCCAGCGACCGGCTGCGGGAGATCGAGCGGGAGATCGCGCCGCTGTCGGCAGCGCACTCCGACGCCCTGCGCCTGGACCCGGCGCTGTTCGCCCGGATCGACGCGGTCCACGCCGGCCGGCACGACGCCGGGCTGGACGAGGAGGCGGTCCGCCTGGTCGAGCGGTACCACCTGGACTTCGTGCTCGCCGGAGCCGACCTGGACGACGCCGGCCGGGAGCAGCTGCGTGAGCTCAACCAGCGGCTGTCGGAGCTGTCCACGACCTTCGGCCAGAACCTGGTCGTGGCCACCGAGGCAGCGGCCGTGCTGGTCACCGACGAGGCCGACCTGGACGGGCTGAGCCCCGCCGAGGTGCAGGCCGCGGCCGGTGCGGCCGCCGAGCGCGGCCACGAGGGCGGGTACCTGCTCACCCTGGTGCTGCCCAGCGGCCAGCCGGCGATGGCGAAGCTGCGCAACCGGGAGCTGCGCCGCCGGCTGCACGAGGCCTCGCTGACCCGGGCCTCGGCCGGTGAGCACGACAACGGCCCGATCGCGGTGGAGATGGCGCACCTGCGCGCCGTCCGGGCACAGCTGCTGGGCTTCGACACCCATGCCGACCTGATCGCCGCCGACCAGACCGCCCGGACGTCGGCCGCCGTCGACGAGTTGCTGGGTGCGCTCGTGCCCCCGGCGATGGCCAACGCCAAGTCGGAGGCCGAGGTGCTCGCCGAGGTGGCCGCCGCCGACGGCGTCGAGCTGGCCGCCTGGGACTGGTCGTTCTACTCCGAACGGGTGCGGGCCGAGCGCTACGCCGTCGACAGCGCCGCGCTGCGCCCGTGGTTCGAGCTGGACCGGGTGCTGGTCGACGGGGTGTTCCGCGCCGCCGAGCTGCTCTACGGCTTCACCTTCACCCCCCGCCCGGACCTGCAGGGCTACCACCCCGACGTCCGGGTCTGGGAGGTCTTCGCCGACGAGCGGCCGGTCGGGCTGTACCTGGGTGACTTCTTCGCCCGCGAGGGCAAGCGCGGCGGGGCCTGGATGAGCTCGTTCGTCAGCCAGTCCGGCCTGCTGGAGACCCGGCCGGTGGTGTTCAACTGCCTCAACGTCACCCGGGCCGCGGCCGGGCAGCCGACGCTGCTGACCCTGGACGAGGTGACGACGCTCTTCCACGAGTTCGGGCACGCGCTGCACGGCCTGTCCTCGGCGGTCACCTACCCGCGGTTCAGCGGCACCAGCGTGCCGCGCGACTTCGTCGAGTTCCCCAGCCAGGTCAACGAGATGTGGGCGCTGTGGCCGGAGGTGCTGGCGCACTACGCCAAGCACGTCGAGACCGGGGAGCCGCTGGCGCAGGAGACGGTCGACGCGCTGGAGGCCGCCGCCCTGTGGGGGGAGGGCTTCGCCACCGTCGAGTACCTGGGGGCCACGCTGCTCGACCAGGCCTGGCACCGGATCGGGCCGGACACCGAGGTCGCCGACGCGCAGGCCTTCGAGGCCCAGGCGCTCGCCGACGCCGGCGTCGCCTTCGACCTGGTGCCGCCGCGGTACCGGACGACGTACTTCCAGCACGTCTTCGCCGGCGGCTACTCGGCCGGCTACTACTCCTACATCTGGTCGGAGGTGCTGGACGCCGACACCGTGGAGTGGTTCAAGGAGAACGGCGGGCTGCGCCGGGAGAACGGCGACGTCTTCCGCGGCGAGCTGCTCTCCCGCGGTGGCTCGGTCGACCCGCTGGGCGCCTTCGCCGCCGTCCGCGGCCGGGCCGCCGACACCGGCCCGCTGCTGCGCCGCCGGGGGCTCACGCCCGTCGCCTGATCCCGACAGACAGCACGCCCCCACGGACGACCGCCGTGGGGGCGTGCTGCTGTGCGGAGACGGACCCGCTCGGGGGACCGCCGGCCCGGTGCGGGCCGGGACCAAGGGCAGCTCCGCCGCGGTGCGGGGGTACGTGGCCCGGCTCGCGGCGGGATCGCGGCCAGCCGAGCTCAGCTGCGGCGCGGGCGCCCAGGCTGCGGCAGGGTCACAGCCAGGGCAGGGCGAGCACCAGGTCGAGGTCGTCGGGGGCGGCGCCGTCCCGGACCAGGCGATTGGGCTGGCGGTGGCCGCAGGCGGTGCAACGGTGCACCACCTGCCAGCCCTTCCCCGACTTCTCGACCAGGCCGATGGGCTCCATCAGCTGCCGGCACTCGCTGGCCCGGTCGCCGGGCAGGTCGTCGACGTGCAACGACCACAGGCACCACGGGCAGTGGTTGCGGTAGTGGCCGTCGGTGTTCGCCGGCACCGGCGTCTGGCAGTGCCCGCAGACGAAGGTGGTGTTCTCGGCCCGCCGGGAACGCGCCCGCCCGCCGTCCGTCGAGCCCCTGATCGCCCCGGCCGGGACGCCTGGGTCCACCGTCCCGGCCGGGAGGTCAGGGGTCATCGCCCCGGCCGGGAGGTCAGGCGAGGTCATCGGGGTGCAGCCGCCGGCGGGTCAGGCGGTGAACGGCTCGATGGCCAGGACCTTCACGGAGATGTCCTTGCCGTTCGGGGCCTGGTAGGTGACCGTCGAGCCCGGTTCGGCTCCCACGATCGCCGCACCCAGCGCGGACTCGGGGGAGTAGACCGTCAGGTCGGTGGTCCCGGCGATCTCCCGCGAGCCCAGCAGGAACCGCTCGGTGTCGTCCTCGTCGCCGTCGAAGGCGATGGTGATGACCGTGCCGACGGCGGCGTTGGTCGCCGTCGTCGGGGCCTCGCCGACCCGGGCCTTCCGGAGCAGGTCGGTGAGCTGGCGGATCCGGCCCTCGGCCTTGCCCTGTTCCTCACGGGCCGCGTGGTAGCCGCCGTTCTCCTTGAGGTCACCCTCCTCGCGGCGGTCGTTGATCTCCTTGGCCATGGCCGGTCGGCTCGCCACCAGCTGCTCGAGCTCGGCTCGCAACCGGTCGTGGGCCTCCTGCGTCAGCCAGACGCCCTGGTCCTGCTCGTCGGTGGGGGTGGACACAGTCGCTCCCGGTGCTCGTCGTCGCGACCCGCTGCTCCGCAGGTCACCGGTGGTCAATCCGAGCAACGTAACACCGGAGCGCAGCCCCGTGCAGTCGTCGGCGGAACGGATCCGGCCGGAGGGCTCCTCGGCTCCGGGGTCCGGTGGAGTGGCGCGGGGCACACCAGGAGTCGCCGGGGTGCGTGCCACGACGCACCGGCCGGGGGGACAATGGGTGTCGCGACCGGGCGTGCGTGTCGCGCACGGAGCAGGGCACCGTCGGGCACGGGTTCGACGAGCGGAGCGAGGAGCAGCACACGTGACCGAACCGGACCAGTTGCGCCTGCTCGCGGTGCACGCCCACCCCGACGACGAGTCGAGCAAGGGCGCCGCGACCATGGCCAAGTACGTCGCCGAGGGCGCCCAGGTGATGGTGGCGACCTGCACCGGCGGGGAGCGCGGGTCGGTGCTGAACCCGGCGATGGACCGCCCCGAGGTGTGGGAGCGGATGGCCGAGATCCGCACCGAGGAGATGGCCCGGGCCCGGGAGATCCTCGGCGTCGAGCAGGAGTTCCTCGGCTTCGTCGACTCCGGGCTGCCCGAGGGCGACCCGCTGCCGCCGCTCCCGGAGGGCTGCTTCGCGCTGGTCCCGGTCGAGGAGGCCGCCGCGCCCCTGGTCGAGCTGATCCGGCGGTTCCGGCCGCAGGTGGTGCTGACCTACGACGAGCGGGGCGGCTACCCGCACCCGGACCACATCAAGACCCACGACATCTCGGTGCACGCCTTCGAGGCGGCCGGTGACCCGGACCGCTACCCCGGGCTCGGGGAGCCCTGGCAGCCGAGCAAGCTCTACTACCACATGGGCTTCACGCTGCCCCGGACGAAGGCGCTGCACGAGGCGATGCTGGCCGAGGGGGCCGAGTCGCCGTACACCGAGTGGCTGGCGAAGTGGGACCCGGCCAACGACATCTCCCACCGGGTCACCACCCGGGTGCCCTGCGCCGAGTACTTCCCGGTGCGGGACGCCGCGCTGATCGCCCACGCCACCCAGATCGACCCGACCGGTCGCTGGTTCTCGGTCCCGCTGGACCTGCAGACCCGCACCTGGCCGACCGAGGACTACGAGCTGGCCCGGTCGCTGGTCGACGTCCCCGTCCCGGAGGACGACCTGTTCGCCGGCGTCCGCACCTCGGAGCGTGTCTCGTGACCACCGCACTCACCGTCCTCGCCGTCCAGGAGCAGCAACTGCCGGAGGACGTCGGCAAGGCCGGTCCGCTGGGCCTCCTGCTCATCGTGTTGCTGCTGATCGCGGTGCTGTGGCTGGGCCGGTCGATGGGCAGGCACCTCAAGCGGGTCCCGCGCAGCTTCGACCCGGCCGACCAGGTCCCGGACACCCCGGCCGAGCTGATGGTCGACGTCCCGTCCCGGGAGCCCGGGTCCGAGCTGCTGGACACCCTGCGCCGGGCGCCGCTGGCCATCGAGCCGCCGCGTCGTCCGCAGGACGGCGACGGCTGGGGCGGGCGGCCCACCGCCCCCTGACCGATCGGGACCCGACCCGGCTGCGACGCCGGGTGGGAGTCCTGGTCGGCCGCGTCCGACCACCTCGCCGGGCGGTGCCGGGAACTGACCCGTGCGGGGGACACCTGCCCGCGGTCGCCTCGGGCGGGGACGCGGTCGGCGATGATCGTCCGATGGCGACCCAGCGGGCCCGGCGGGACCCCGACCAGCAGGAACGTCCCGTCCTCGGCCGCTTCGGCACCCGGGCACTGGAGATCGGCGAGAACGTCGTCTACGCGGGGATCGCGCTGTTCCTGGTGGTCAGCGCGCTCGTGCTGCTCGTCGTGGCCGGGAAGACGACGTGGGGGATGATCGGCGACCTCTCCCAGGCCCCGGTGCTCGAGCTGCTCGACGTGCTGCTGCTCGTCTTCATCATCGTCGAGCTGCTCTTCGCGGTGCGGATCACGGTGGAGCGCCGCGAGCTGGTCGCCGAGCCGTTCCTGCTGGTCGGGATCATCGCCTCGATCAAGGAGATCGTCGTGCTCTCGGTCGAGGCGGCGGGCGTCCTGGGCAAGGGTGCGCAGTTCGACGACCGGATCACCGAGATCGCCGTCCTCGGCGTGCTGGTGGTCCTGCTCGGGTGCACGGCGTGGCTGCTGCGGCTCAAGGAGCGCGAGCCCGACGAGGGGGACGCGCCGTCGCCGGCCTGAGCGGTGGAGGCGGGGCTCACCAGTGGTGGGCGACGTCGACCACCACCCGGGCGCCGTCGGGCCGGCCCGGCGCGCCGTCGAGCACGAACACCCGGACCGGCAGCCGGGCGCGGGTGCCCACGGCCATCGACGTCTGCCCCTCGAAGGAGCCTGCCCAGGCCACCTGGCGCAGCGTCCGCGCGCCGGTGACGTCGACGACCCGGGCCGGGTCCTCGGGCAGGTAGGTGGCGCCGCGCGACTCGTCGTAGGCGGGGGCGCGGACCAGCAGCTGCAGCACCGCACCGCCGGCGACGGGCACGGGCGTCCCGGAGCCCTGCGCGCCGACCTGGTCCACGTACCGGACGTCGTAGCCGGTCGCGTCGGCCGCGGCGAGGTCGACCACCAGCCGGTCGAAGCACGGGTGCTGCCCGGTGCGGACGTCGCTGACCGTGCCCGGCGGGAACGCCCCCGCCGGCCGGCTCTCCGGCAGTGACCCCCAGCGGATCCCGCAGTACGGGTCGCCGGCCGCCTGGGCAGGCAGCGCGCCGGCCAGCAGTGCGACGGCGGCGAGGACCACCACGACGAGCGTGCGCGGACGAGTGCCGGACCTGCCCATGACGACCTCCTCGGTCCCCGTCGTGGTGCCCCGGCCCGACGCGGGTGAACGTGACGATCTCGTGACCGCCCCTCCGCCGACGTCGGGTCTGCGCCCGCCCTGGCGACCGCGGCGCGGTGCGGGCCGAGAGGGGGCGGTACCTCGCGCCGGGCTGTCCGGCCGGGCGGACCCCACCTGACCCGCCTACCGTCGGTCCATGGCGCTGACCCTCGGAACCGGCCCGCTCGCCCGCCCGTCGACCGGGCAGCTGAACGCCGACCTGTGGTCGGTCGCCCCCGCGCACGCGTTGTTCCTGCACCCGCTGCAGGAGCGGATCCGCGGGATGTCGGGCGGGCGGACCGTCGTGGACACCACGCGGGCGCAGCTGCTGCACGAGACCGGGCTGCTGCCGCGTTGGTACCTGCCCGAGGCCGACGTGGTGCCCGGCGCCCTGCAGCCCAGTGACACCCGCACCACCTGCCCGTTCAAGGGCGAGGCCCACTACTGGCACCTGGAGGTCGACGGGCGCCGGGTGGAGGACGTGGCGTGGTCCTACCCGGAGCCGGTCGACGGCTGCCCGCAGCTGGCCGGGCTGGTCTCCTTCGACCTGGACCGGCTCGACTCCTGGTGGATCGAGGAGGAGCAGATGCTCGGTCACCCACGCGACCCGTTCCACCGGGTGGATGCCCGCCGCTCGTCCCGGCACGTCGTCGTCCGGGTCGGTGGCCAGGTGGTCGCCGACACCCGTGCGCCGGTCGCGGTCTTCGAGACCGGCCTGCCGGCCCGCTGGTACGTGCCGGAGTCCGACGTCCGGGCGGAGTTCCTGGAGCCGAGCGACACCACGACGGAGTGCCCGTACAAGGGCGTGGCGAGCTACGAGCACCTGACGGTCGCCGGCCGCCGGTACGAGGACGCGGTGTGGCGTTACCCGGAGCCGCTGCTGGAGGCGCGGCCGGCCGCCGGGCACCGCTCGTTCGACGGCGAGGACGTCGAGGTCGAGGTCCGGGTCGCCGGCTGAGTCAGGCGGACGCCGTTCCCGGCCCGGTCGGCCGTCGCCGCGCTCAGGCGGTGCCCTCCGCGGCGATCAGGTCGGCGACCTCCTGGGGGCGCTCGCTGCAGTCGTCGCCGGAGTCCGGCTCGTCGGCGGCCAGCCCGGAGATGCCCACGTCCTCGACCGGCTGGAAGCCCAGCCGGTCCAGGTGGCGTGGCAGCCGGTTCTCGGCGTTGAGCACGTGCGAGCGGGACAGCCAGCCCAGGCCGTCCTCGACCTCGAAGTCGAGCCCGCCGCCGGGGGCGCGGCGGACGTGCCCGGGGGAGGGGAGCAGGCCGGCCAGCTGGATGGCCTGCTCGGGGTACAGCGTGTCCGGCGGGGTGTCGAAGTAGTACCAGCTGGCCGTGCAGACGCCGTAGAGCGTGGGGCCGAACTGCGCGTGGTTGACGTAGAGCTCGAGCATCCGCCGGTCGTCGACGACCAGTGCCAGCTCCGCGGCCAGGCCGGCCTCCACCGCCTTGCGCCAGGCGCTCAGCTCCTGGTTGAGGAACAGGTTCTTGGCCACCTGCTGCGGGATGGTCGAGCCGGACGGGTCGTCCCCGCCGCGGAGGTGGGTCTGCGCGCGGGCGAACAGCGCCTCCCACTCGAAGGCGCCGGCACGGTAGGGGAGCTGGGCGTCCTCGTGGGCGATGACCGCGGCGAGGAAGTTCCGGGAGACGTGCTCGACCGGCACGGACTGCTGGATCGAGCCGGCCGGGTTGGCGGCCATGAACGCGGTCGTGGGCGGGTCCACCCACCGCAGCGCGACCATCACCAGGGCCTGGACGACGAGGACGACGGCCAGCAGCCGGCCGAGGCCGCGGAGGACGCCGCGGCGTCGGCCGGCGCGGTCTCGCCGCCACGAGCGCCGGGGCGGTTCCGGCGCCGGTGGACGTGCGTCGGCCGGACGGTCGCGTCGCCAGGACCGCTGGGGGCGGGCCTGGTCGTCCGCGGGCGCCGGCGGGTACCCGCCGGCCGCGTCCGGTGGCGGGCCGTACCGGTCGTCGGAGCCGGGCGGGAACCGGTCGAACGGTGGGTACGCGGGGTCCGGCGGTGGCCCGTCGGCCGGGCGGCGGAACCGCGCGGTGGGCCGGCGGTCCGGCGGGACGTGGGCCATGCGTGGAGCTCCCCCGTGCTGGACGCGAGTCGTCATCGTACGGGCGGCTGCGCGGGCCCCCCGGCCGCTGCGCCTGCGTCGGCGCGGTCCGGGGGTGCGACGTGTCCGCTCTGGGCGCAGCGACGAAGCCACCGATGCCCTGATTACAGAATTACGTTGTAACTGTTCGTTCGAGTCGAGGAGGAGCCGTGCACGCACACCACCGTTTCCCACCCGAGGGGTTCCCCGGCCGCGGGCGCGCCCGTGGCCGCGCCGCCGACGCCCCACCGCCGGTCGAGCGCGCCGAGGTCGCCGGCTGGTTCGCCGGTCGGCTCCCCGACGAGTGGTTCACCGGACCGGTCGAGCTGGTCGTCGACCGGGACGAGATCACCGTCGTGGGGTCGGTCCCCGAGCCGGAGGCCGGTGACGGCGACCCGGCGGCCGCCCGCGCCGGGCGGATCGCCCGCTTCCGGGAGCAGACCCGCGGCCAGCGGATGGCGATCGCCGACGCCGCCCAGGAGCGCTACGGCCGGTCGGTCGCCTGGGGCGCGACCTGCGGCGACGTCCGCGAGCTGTTCACCACGCTCTCGGTGCCGGTGATGACCCGGCTGCGCCAGCCCGAGCGCCTGGTCCTGGACACCCTGGTCGACGCCGGGGTGGCCCGGTCCCGCTCCGAGGCGCTGGTCTGGGCCGTGCGCCTGGTCGGCCAGCACGCCGACGACTGGCTGGCCGAGCTGCGGCAGGCCATGGCGACCGTGGAGGAGGTCCGCGCCCGAGGTCCCCAGTGACCCACGGTGCGCTCAGCTCTGATCAGGTCACCTGATCACCGACTGGCCCACCGCACCAACGTTGGTGCGGTGGGCCAGTGCTGGATCAGGTGACCTGATCACCGCTGGGCGAGCGACCAGGGACACTGGTGGGCGTGCCCGACACCGCTGAGCCCACCGACACCGACGTGCTCGTGGTGGGGGCCGGCCCGGCCGGGGCGGCTGCGGCCGCCTGGGCCGCGCGCGGCGGCGCCGACGTCGTCCTCGCCGACGCCGCCGTCTTCCCCCGGGACAAGACCTGCGGCGACGGCCTGACCCCGCGGGCCATCGCCGAGCTCGACCGGCTGGGCCTCGGGGACTGGGTGCGCTCGCACGGCCGCAACCGGGGGCTGCGCGCGGCCGGCTTCGGCCAGGAGCTGCTGCTGCCCTGGCCCGGTGGCGCGCTGCCCGACCACGGCGGCGCCGTCCCGCGGACCGAGCTGGACGACCGGATCCGCTCGGTGGCCCTGGAGGCCGGTGCCGTTCCCCTGGAGGGTGCGCGGGCGGTGGACGTCGAGCGGGACGGCGACCGGGTGGCCGCCGTGCTGTTCCGCCGTCCCGACGGGTCGACGACGACGGTCCGCTGCCGCCGGCTGGTGGTCGCCGACGGCGTCCGCTCCCCGCTGGGGAGGGTGCTCGGCCGGGAGTGGCACCGGGACACCGTCTACGGGGTGGCCGCGCGCGGCTACGTGCGCTCCGGTCGCAGCGACGACGAGTGGATCAGCTCGCACCTGGAGCTGCGCGGGGCCGAGGGTGAGCTGCTGTCCGGCTACGGCTGGGTGTTCCCGCTGGGCGCCGAGCGCGGTGAGGTCAACGTCGGCGTCGGCACGCTGGCCACCGAGCGCCGCCCGGCGGAGGTGCGGCTGCGCAGCCTGCTGGAGGTCTACACCGACCAGCGGCGCGCGGAGTGGCAGATCGACGGTGCCGTGCAGGCCCCCGCCAGCGCACTGCTGCCGATGGGCGGTGCGGTCTCCGGGGTCGCCGGGCGCAACTGGGCGCTGGTCGGGGACGCCGCCGGGTGCGTCAACCCGCTCAACGGCGAGGGCATCGACTACGGGCTGGAGACCGGTCGCAGCGTGGTCGACCTGTTCGACGACGACGACTGGTCGCAGGCCTGGCCCACGACGCTGCGGCGGCACTACGGCGAGGCGTTCTCCATCGCCCGCCGGCTGGCCGGGCTGCTGACCGTGCCCCGCTTCCTGCCGGCCGCCGGGCCGGTGGGCATGCGGTCCCGGGTGCTGATGACCGTCGCGCTGCGGGTCATGGGCAACCTGGTGACCGACACCGACCGGGACGTCGTCGCCCGTGCCTGGCGCCGGGCCGGCCGGCTCTCGGTGCGGCTGGACCACCGCCCGCCGTTCGCCTGAGTCGCCGGGTCGGGGACGGCGCGCCGGACGGGTGTCGTCCTACTACTGCGTGATGCGCAGTACTGTGCGGTGCACACCGACCAGTCCGGAGGGCCCGATGGACGCCACACAACTGCTCAAGGGAGTGCTGGACCTCGCCGTCCTCGCGGTGCTCGACGGTGAGGACGGCTACGGCTACGACGTGGTCCGGCGACTGCGCGCCGCCGGGCTGGAGGAGGTCGGCGACGCCTCGGTCTACGGCACGCTGCGGCGGCTGTACGCCGCCGGCCACCTGACCAGCTACGTCGTCCCGTCGGCCGAGGGGCCGCACCGCAAGTACTACGGGCTCAACGTCTCCGGGCGGGCGCAGCTGGAGATCGCGACCAAGACCTGGCACGGCTTCGCCGACACCATGGCGGCCCTGCTCACGACCGATCCGGAGGTGGCGGCATGACCGGCGCGACGAGTGTGGGCCGGCAGGCCGAGGTGCGGGAGTACGCGGCGGCGGTGCGCGCGGCGCTGACCGACGTCCCGGCCGACCGGTGCGAGGAACTGCTGGAGGACCTCGAGGACCACCTGGCGGAGGTGGCCGAGGACGGCGACGCGCCGCTGGAGTTCCGGCTGGGCTCGCCCCGCCACTACGCCGACGAGCTGCGGGCCGCCGCCGGGTTGCCGGCCGCGCCGGTGGCCGAGGACGAGCAGGTCGGCCTCGCCGAGCTGGTCGGCCGGCTCCGGTCGTGGGGGCCGGTGCGGCAGGTCGAGGAGTTCCTTCCCGAGCTACGGCCGGCCTGGTGGGTGGTGCGGGCCTGGGCGGCCGTCACCGCCGTCGACGTGGTGTTCGTCGGGGGCACGTCCTTCCCGGTGCCCACCCTCGGGCTCGGCCCGGTCGGCCTGCTGGTCACCGGCGCGGCGATCGCCTGGTCGGTGCGGCTCGGCCTGCAGGCCCGGGCGGAGGGGCGGGAGCCGGGGCGCCGGGCCGTGCTGGTCAACGCCCTGCTCGGGCTGCTGACCCTGGTCGCGCTCGTCGGCCTGGCCGTCGGCCCGGGCGTCGCCACCGCCGAGACGGTGTACGTCGAGGACCAGCAGCCCGCCCACCTGGTGCACGAGGACGGCACGCCGATCACCAACATCCTGCCGTACTCCTCGACCGGGGAGCCGCTGCGCGGGGTGCTGCTCTACGACCAGGACGGGCGGCCGATCGACGGCCTGGCCGACGTGACGGTCGAGGGGGAGCAGGTGGAGACGGTGCCGGACGCGCCGGTGCAGCCGGGCAACGCCTACCCGCAGCAGCGGCAGGTGCTGAGCTGGGACGCCTACGGCGAGCAGACCGCCGTCCCCATGCCGCTCCCGAGCGTCGCGCCCGAGGACGGGGTCGAGTCGGCAGAGCCGACGCCGTCCGAGCCCACGCCCTCCGAGCCCGTGCCGTCCGAGCCTGTGCCGTCGGGTGCTGCGCCGACGCCCTGACCCAGCTGGGGGCTCAGGTGAGCGGGGAGTTGTACAGCGCGAAGTAGACGGCGATGTAGTGGCAGATGGCGGCCACGATCGTCATCGCGTGGAACACCTCGTGGTAGCCGAACGTCCCCGGCCACGGGTTGGGCCGCTTGCTGGCGTAGGCCACCGCGCCGACGCTGTAGAGCAGCCCGCCGACGGCCAGGAGCACCAGCACGGTGACGCCGACCAGCTGCAGCATGTCGACCATCACGAACACCGCGGCCCAGCCCAGCGCCAGGTAGATCGGCACCCCCACCCAGCGGGGGGCGTGCGGCCAGACCAGCTTCAGCGCGACGCCCAGCGCAGCGCCGGTCCAGACGGTGCCCAGCAGCCACCAGCCGGTCGGCTCGGGGACGGCGAGCACGGCGAACGGCGTGTAGGTGCCGGCGATGAACACGAAGATCATCGAGTGGTCGGCGCGCTTCATCAGCTGCCAGCCGCGCAGTGACCAGCGGCGGCGGTGGTACAGCGCGCTGACCCCGAAGAGCCCGAGGATGGTGACGCAGTAGACCGTCACCGACCAACCGGCGCGGGCGCCCTGCACGGCGGCGAGCGGGATCAGCACCGCCCCGGCCACGATCGACCCGAAGAACGCGAACAGGTGCAGCCAGCCCCGCAGCCGGGGCCGGGTGTCGGGGTGCCCGTGGCCGTCCCGCTCGGACGGCGCCCACTCGCCCGGGCGCTCGACGGCCTCGACCCGCTCGCCCTCATCGCGGACCGCGGCCACCGCCTCGCCGGCCGGCGCCTGGAGCTCGGCGCCGTCCGCGGTGACCCGGACGTGGTCCTCGTGGTCTGAGGAGACGCTCATGGGCCGAGGTTACGGAGCCGCGGGCGACGCCGTCACGTCGAGCCGGGTGTGACCTTGCTGGGAGACGCGCTCCCGGGGAGGCGCGCGGGGCCGGGTACGGCGCGCTCCGTCCGGGCGGGGGAGGCGGCACCTAGGGTGAGGGCGTGGGGGTGCGCGCGAGGGTCCGGGACGCACTCACCGTCGTCTACGAGCGCCGGCTGGCCAGCGAGCTGGTCGGCGCCGACACCCCCCGGCACGTCGGCGTCATCATCGACGGGAACCGGCGCTGGGCCCGGGCCATCGGTCTGGAGGACGTCAGCGAGGGGCACCGTCGCGGCGCGGACAAGATCGCCGACCTGCTCTCCTGGTGCGACGAGGCCGGGGTCGAGGTGGTCACCCTCTTCCTGCTGTCCACCGACAACCTGACCCGGCCGGCCCCCGAGCTCACCCCGCTGCTGCGGATCATCGAGGGCGTCGCCTGCGACCTGGCCGGCCCGGACCGGCGGTGGCACCTGCGGGCGGTGGGCGCCCTGGAGCTGCTGCCGGCGGAGACCGTCGCCGTCCTGACCCGGGCCGAGCGCGACACCCGCGAGCGGCCGGGCGCGACGGTGAACCTGGCGGTCGGCTACGGCGGCCGCCGGGAGATCGCCGACGCCGTCCGGTCGCTGCTGGCCGAGCACGTCCAGCGGGGGACGACGCTGCCGGAGCTGATCGAGGTGCTCGACGCCGACCACATCGCCGAGCACCTCTACACCCGCGGGCAGCCCGACCCGGACCTGGTCATCCGCACCAGCGGCGAGCAGCGGCTGTCGGGCTTCCTGACCTGGCAGACCGCGCACTCGGAGTTCTACTTCACCGACGTCTACTGGCCGGAGTTCCGCCGGGTCGACTTCCTGCGGGCGCTGCGCGCCTACGCCGCCCGGCACCGCCGCTTCGGCAGCTGACCCCGGGGGCAGAAATGGCCATTTCTGCCCCCCGCGGGCGTGGGGACGCGGACTGACAGACTCGCGGCATGGCAGCCGGCGCGGTCGACGTCCCCCTGGAGTACGTGCGGCTGGGGCTGCGCTTCGACCGGCTCGAGCCCGGCTTCGTCGACGCCTACACCGGCGAGGCGCGGCTGCGGGCCCAGGTCGCCGACGAGCCGGCGCCGCAGCCGCACCAGCTGCGCGACCAGGCCCGGGCCCTGCTGGCCGAGCTCGACTCGGCCGCGTTGCCGCACCCCCGGACCGCCTACCTGCGCGGTCAGCTCACCGGCCTGGAGTGCAGCGCCCGCAAGCTGGGGGGTGAGCCGGTCGGCTTCATCGCCGAGGTCGAGGCCTACTTCCAGGTGTCGGTCGCCCTCGGTGACCCGGCCGAGTACGCCGCCGCGCACGCCGAGCTCGAGCAGCTGCTGCCCGGCAGCGGGACGCTGGCGGAGCGGTACGCGGTGCACCGGCGCCGGGAGGAGTGCCCGCCCGCGCGGCTGGAGGAGGCGGTGCACGCGCTCTCCTCCGCGCTGCGGGACCGGGTGCGCGGTCAGTACGGCCTGCCCGAGGCCGAGACGGTGCGCTACGAGGTGGTCACCGACAAGCCGTGGTCGGGGTTCAACTACTACGAGGGCGACTACCGCTCCCGGGTGGCGATCAACGCCGACCTGCCGCACCGGCTGGCGCAGCTGCCGCACCTGGTCGCGCACGAGTCCTACCCCGGGCACCACACCGAACACTGCCGCAAGGAGCGGGGGCTGGTCGAGCGCGCCCAGCACCTGGAGCACACCGTGTTCCTGGTCAACACCCCCGAGTGCCTGATGGCCGAGGGGCTGGCCGACCTCGGGGTCGAGGCGTCGATCGGCGACGGGTGGGGGCCCTGGGCCGCCGACGTGCTCGGTGACCTGGGCCTGCGCTTCGACGGGCACCTGGCCGAGCGGGTCGCCGCCGCGGCCGCACCGCTCAACCGGGTGCGCCAGGACGCCGCGATCCTGCTGCACGACCGCGGCGCCGACCCCGACGTGGTCATCGCCCACCTCCAGCGCTGGGGGCTGGTCAGCCACGACCGCGCCGTCCAGCAGCTGCGCTTCCTCACCGACCCGCTGTGGCGGGCCTACATCTCCACCTACGTCGAGGGCTTCGACCTGCTCTCCGCGTGGCTGGCGGCCCGGCCGGCCGGGCAGCCCGTCGCCGACCGCTTCCTGCGGCTGCTGGACGAGCCGCTGACGCCGGCGGTCGTCACCGCCGAGCTGGCCGGCGCCTGACCACCGTGGCGAGCGGGACGACGGAGGAGCGGCAGGCCCTCGGGCTGTGGACGGCGGGCTGGCTGGCGCTGTTCCTGCTCGGCGGGCTGCTGTGGCTGGGCGACGTGTCCCTGCAGTGGCCGGTCCTGCTGGTGCCGGCGCTCTGGGCGCTGGTCGTGCTGCGGCCCCGCCGGTCGTCCGCCGGGAGCTGAACCCGGTCGACTCCTGTCGGTGCACCGGTGGAGGATCCGCAGCGTGATCCACGCCCGCGGGCTCGCCCGCACCTTCCGGAAGAAGAAGCAGGAGGTGCACGCCGTCGCCGGGGTGGACCTCGACGTCGAGGCCGGGGAGATCGTCGGCTTCCTGGGCCCCAACGGGGCCGGCAAGACCACCACGCTGCGAATGCTCACCACCCTGCTGGAGCCCACGGCCGGCACGGCCACGGTGGCCGGCTGCGACCTGGTCAGCGACCCGGTCGGGGTGCGCCGCCGGATCGGCTACGTCTCGCAGAGCGGCTCGACCGCGCCCGAGGCCCGCGCCGGGGAGGAGGTCGTCGACCACGCCCGGCTGTACGGGATCAGCACCGCGGAGGCGACCGCCCGCGGCAAGCAGCTGTTCCGCGAGCTGGACCTCGACGGCCTGTGGGAGCGCCAGCCGAAGGCGATGTCCGGGGGCCAGCGCCGCCGGCTGGACATTGCGCTGGGCCTGGTGCACGTGCCGGGCCTGGTCTTCCTCGACGAGCCGACCACCGGGCTGGACCCGCAGGCCCGGGCGAACCTGTGGCAGCACATCCGTGGCCTGCGCGAAGAGCGCGGGACGACGGTCTTCCTGACCACGCACTACCTCGACGAGGCCGACGCGCTGTGCGACCGGATCCTGGTCATCGACTCCGGCCGGATCGTCGCCTCCGGTACCCCCGACGAGCTGAAGTCCGACGTGGGCGGCGACGTCCTGACCGTCACCGCCGAGCACCCCGACGCAGCCGGCCGGGTGGCCGCCCTGATGGCCGCGCTGCCCGGGGCCGAGGCGCCCCAGGTCGACGGCCCGCGGGTGGTCGGGCGGGCTCCGCAAGGCGGGGCCGCCCTGGTGGCGCTGGTCCGTGAGCTGGACGCCGCCGGCATCGCGGTGGCCGGCATCGAGAGCCGCCGGCCCAGCCTGGACGACGTGTTCCTCGGCCTCACCGGCCGGTCGCTGCGGGAGGCCGGGGCACCGGCCGCCGTCCCCGCCGAGTCGCTGGAGGCAGCCCGATGAGCACGGTCGCGACCCCGGCGGAGGCGAGCCCGACCAGCGCCACCGCGACCAGCAGCCTGGTCCGGGACACCTACACCGTCTTCGCCCGGGCGATGCGGATGTCGCTGCGCAACCCGGCCTGGCTGGTGATCAGCCTGATGCAGCCGATCCTCTACATCACCCTGTTCGGCCCGCTGCTGACCTCCGACGCCGTCCAGCTCGGTGCGGGCAACGCCTACCAGGTGTTCGTGCCCGGGATCCTGGTCCAGCTGGGAATCTTCGGGGCGCTGTTCGTCGGGTTCGGGCTGATCGCGGAGTACCGGGCCGGGGTCATCGAGAGCCAGCGGGTCACCCCGGCCAGCCGCACCGCGCTGCTGCTGGGGCGGGTGCTGCGCGACGTCGTCGTCCTGCTGGTGCAGGGCACGCTGCTGGTGCTGGTCGCCATCCCGCTGGGGCTGCGTGCCCCGCTGGCCGGCGTGCTGCTGACCCTGGTGGTCATCGCCCTGCTGGGGGCGGCGTTCGCCTCGGTCTCCTACGCGCTCGCGCTGACGCTGAAGAGCGAGGACGCGTTCGCGCCGCTGCTCAACGCCGTCGTCCTGCCGGTGCTGCTGCTGTCGGGCATCCTGCTGCCGATGTCGCTGGCGCCAGGCTGGCTGCAGGCGATCAGCGACGTGAACCCGCTCAAGCACGTCGTCGAGGGCACCCGCGCGTTCTTCGACGGCGACTACGGCAGCAGCACCGCCTGGTGGGGCGCGGCGCTGACCGTGGCGCTGGGCGTGCTCGGCTGGTGGTTCGGCGTCCGACGTTTCCGGCAGGAGTCCAGCTGACGAACGGCGCACCACGCATCACCCGATCGCGTGTCGGGTGCGTGCTTTCGTCGGTACCGGGGCCTAGCGTCGGCGGTGGAGGACGAGCTCACCTCGCCCTCCACGGGAGGCCCGGTTGGTGCGACGCAGTTCGTCCATCAGAGGGGCCGCGTTCCGGCCCCAGCGCCGGGGCCCGGCCACCTTCGAGCCGGGGCGCGCCTTGTCACCAGGGTGGCGCTCCACGGGAGCCGACTCGTGAGCACTCGCCGTACCTACGTCCTCGACACCTCCGTGCTCCTCTCCGACCCGGGCGCCCTGTTGCGCTTCGACGAGCACGACGTCGTCGTCCCGCTCGTCGTGATCGGTGAACTCGAGGACAAGCGGGACCACCCCGAACTCGGCTGGTTCGCCCGGCAGACCCTGCGGATGCTGGACGACCTGCGGGTGCAGCACGGCCGGCTGGACGCCCCGCTGCCGGTCGGCGACCAGGGCGGTTCGCTGCACGTCGAGCTGAACCACAGCGATCCGTCGGTGCTCCCGCCGGGGTTCCGCAACGACAGCAACGACAGCCGGATCATGGTCGTCGCGCTGAACCTGCGCAGCGAGGGCCGCAGCGTCTGCCTGGTGACCAAGGACGTGCCGCTGCGGGTCAAGGCCGCCGCGGTGGGGCTGGACACCGAGGAGTACCGCGGGCTGGGTGCGGTCGACACCGGCTGGACCGGGATGGCCGAGCTCGCGGTCGAGGAGTCCGACGTCCAGGCGCTGTACGACGCCGGCTCGGTGTACCTGCCGGCCGCTGCCGAGCTGCCCACCCACACCGGGCTGGTCCTGCTCTCCGGCCGCGGGTCCGCGCTGGGCCGGGTGACCCCGGACAAGCACGTGCGGCTGGTCCGCGGCGACCGGGACGCCTTCGGCCTGCACGGTCGCTCCGCCGAGCAGCGGGTCGCCCTGGACCTGCTGCTCGACCCGGAGATCGGCATCGTCTCGATGGGCGGCCGCGCCGGCACCGGCAAGTCGGCGCTGGCGCTGTGCGCGGGGCTGGAGTCGGTGATGGAGCGGCGGGCGCACAAGAAGGTCGTGATCTTCCGTCCGCTCTACGCCGTCGGCGGGCAGGAGCTCGGCTACCTGCCCGGCAGCGAGGGCGAGAAGATGGCGCCCTGGGCCCAGGCGGTGTTCGACACCCTCGGTGCGCTGGTCTCCGGCGACGTCGTCGAGGAGATCGTGGCCCGCGGGCTGATCGAGGTGCTGCCGCTGACCCACATCCGCGGCCGCTCGCTGCACGACTCGTTCGTGATCGTCGACGAGGCGCAGTCGCTGGAGCGCGGGGTGCTGCTCACCGTGCTCTCCCGGCTGGGCACCAACTCCCGCGTCGTCCTCACCCACGACGTGGCGCAGCGGGACAACCTCCGGGTCGGCCGGCACGACGGCGTCACCGCGGTGATCGACCGGCTGAAGGGACACCCGCTGTTCGCCCACGTCACCCTGACCCGCTCGGAGCGCTCGCCGATCGCCGCGCTGGTCACCGAGATGCTGGAGGACCTCCCGCTCTGACGGGTCGCGCCTGGTCACCCGGCAGACCGGCGGGCGCCGGTCTGCCGGGTGACCGGCGCAGTGCCTCAGTACGGGAACTGCCACATGTAGCGGCGTCCCTCCAGTGCATAGCCGCGTACGGCGGCGTAGTGGGCGGCCAGCCGGAACATCAGCGAGTAGAAGACGACCGGGGCCACGAAGGCCCGCTGGTCCGCGGCGATGCCCGGCAGTTCCAGGTCCCGACCGTCCAGGTAGCACGTGCGGCCGCTGTGCTGGTCGAGGAAGCGGGACACCCGTTCACCCATCGGCCGGGTGTCGTCCTCCCCCAGGAACACCAGGCACCGGGTCTCCTCGTCGAACACCTCGAACGGTCCCTGGAAGAACTCGTCGGCGTTGATGGTCGCCGCGTGCATCCACTGCATCTCCTGCAGGAAGCAGCTGGTGAAGGTGTTCGCCGGCCCGATCAGCGGTCCGGACGCCATCGCGTAGGTGACCGGGACGTCGTGCATCGCCGCGGCGATCTCGGCGGCTCTCGGTTCGAAGGCGTCCACCGCCGCCTCCAGGGCGGTGGGCAGCGCGCGCAGGGCGGCCAGGTGCGGGGAGACGTCGATCCCGTCACGGTCCAGGACGGCCAGCGCCACCAGCTGGAGGAGCACCTGGTTGCCCTCGCCGCTCTGCGCCACGAAGGCCGTCGGCAGCGCCTGGGCGAGCGGCCCGTCCGCCTTGAGTGTGACGGCGGCGACCGCGGCTCCCCGGCTGAGCGCCCACTCCGCCGCCCGGACGGTCTCCGGAGTGTTGCCGGTGCCGGACAGGGCGATCACCAGGGCCCCTGGGCCGACACCCGGCGGGGAGCGGAAGAACAGCTCGTCGGAGTTGATCGCCACCGACGGCGTCTGCGCCTCGCTGTCGAGCACGAACTGGGCGGCCGTGAGACCGATGAAGGACCCGCCGGCGCCCACCAGGTAGACGCGGCGCAGGTCGGGCACGTCGGCGACGAACTGCCGGATGGGCGCCCACAGCGAGCAGGCGTGTTCCACCGAGGACCGCAGGCCCTCCGGCGCCGGAGCGACGGGGGAGGGACCGAGGTAGGTGCCGTTGGTCATGGGGATGTCCTCACTGGGTGACGGAGGGGGACAGGACGGGGTGGTCGGCGCGGCCGTGTCCGAACGCGCCGTGGATCGTGCAGACCGCCGCGGCGTCGGACGCCGCCGCCGCGAGCAGGTGGTCAGGGGCCTCGCCGGCCAGCAGGCCGACGAGGGTGCGGGCGATGAAGGCGTCCCCGGCGCCCAGGGTGTCGACGACCGATGCGGCCGGGGACGCCGGGCAGTGCCATTCGGCGCTGCCGTTGCTGAGCACCGCGCCCGCCGCGCCGCGGGTGACGAGCACCCACTGGGCGCCGGACGCCACGGCCAGCCGACGAACGGCGTCGACGCCGGCAGCAGCGAGGTGCCCACCGGAGAAGGTGGCCAGGTAGCAGTGCGGTGCGATGACCCGGATGTGCTGTGGGTCCTGGTGGACGGCGAAGTCGTACGAGAGCCGGGTGCGTCCGGCGATCTCCGGCAGGTGGCGGTCCAGACGGCTGGAGTGCCCGACGTGGGCGGCGTCCACGGTGCTGAGCAGGTCCAGGTCTGCCGGGTCGGGGTCGAACACCGACACCCCCAGCTTCGAGCCGAGGAAGACCCGGTCGCCGCCGCGGTGGCCGATCCGGCAGTGCGCCGTCGGGCCCCCCGCGACCCGGAGCCGGCTGACGTCGACCCCCTCCGCGACCAGTGCGTCCCGGATGAGGAGGCCGTCGGCGTCCTGCCCCACTGCACCGACGTAGGCAGCCGCCGCGCCAGCACGGGCCGCGAAGACGGCCACGTTGACGCAGTTGCCGCCCGGGAAGGTCGTCCCGAGCGCCTCGTAGCGGTCGACCACGTTGTCGCCGACGCCGGCGACCCGGACTCGGGAGGGAGTCACCGGGACGCGGGGGCGAAGCGACCCGGTCGGAACGACCGGAGCAGCGGGCTCTCCTCGCCGGTGAGGACCTCCCGGGCGACGAGCTCGCCGAGGATCAGCGCCAGGGTCGCCCCGCTGTGCGTGAACACGGTGAACAGGCCGGGGACCTCCTCGACCGGCCCGACGACCGGTTCGCCGTCGCCGGGGATGGGCTTCGGCCCGACGCCGTAGCGCTCGACCGTCAGCTCGGGACGGCCGGCCAGCACCGCGCGCGCCTCGGCCACCAGTCCGGCGATGGTGGAGTCGGCCACGGAATAGCTGCCGTTCTCGCGGACCACGACCTCCTCCTCCGACCAGGCCGCGTCGAACACGAGCGAGCCGTTCGGCGTGGGACGGACCGCCACCCGCGGGGTGTTCAGCACCGCCTTGAGCGGGGACTCGACCGGCTTGCTGGTCACCAGCAGCGAGACCGGCGTCAGCTCCGGCAGCACCACGCCGAGGTCGGCGAGGTCGCGAGGCACCCACGGCCCGGTGGCCAGCACGACGGCGTCGGCGTCGAAGGTCTCGCCGGACTCGGTGGTGGCACCGGTGGCCCGGCCGTCGTCCACCCGGACGGTGGCCCGGCCGATGCCGGTGCGCACGGTCGCGCCCGCCTCGACCAGCTCGGTCAGCAGCTCGTCGGCGAGCATCGGCAGGTCGACCCAGCCCTCGCCGGGGTTGAAGATGGCGCCCTCCTCGGCCACCGCCGCGGCGTCGACGCCCGGCGCCCAGCGGGCTGCCTCGGCGGGGGACACCCACAGGGACTCGTACCCGATGTCCAGCTCGTGCCGGTGTCGGTCGGCGAAGCTCTCGCCCGGACCGGCCCAGGTCAACCCGCCGTCGAAGTGCAGGAACGAGGGGGAGCCCAGCCGGGTGGCGAGGCTGCGGTACCGCTCGATGCCGGCCATTCGCAGCCGGTGGTAGTCGTCGGAGCGAGGACCGGCGGAGTTGAGCCAGGACAGTGACCGACCCGACGCGCCGGCCGAGCCGATGGTCTCCGTGACCAGGGTGACCGCGGCACCGCTGCGGGCCAGCTGGAGGGCAGTGGACGTGCCGATGGCGCCGGCGCCGATCACCAGGACCTGACGGACGGGGGAGTGGGGGTTCATCGCTTCTCTCGGATCGTGGTCGAGGTGGTCAGGCCGCAGCGGCGCTGCGACGGAGTCGTTCGATCAGCTCGATGACGTGCAGGGAGTCCGCCGGGTCGACGGGCAGCGGACCGCCGCTCCGCAGCGCGGCCGACAGCAGCCGGTAGAAGGCGCCGTAGTCGCCGCGGGCCGCGGGCACCGGCTCGAGTGCTCCGGGGACGCCGAGGGTGCCCCAGCGGTCCGGTGGGGTGAGGCCCCAATCAGGGTCGGTCGGGACGAGGCCCTCCTTGAGCGCCGCCTCCTGACCGTCCAGTTCCCAGCTGACGTAGCCGGCTCGGGAGCCGAGCACCCGGAACCGCGGCCCCGGTTGTGCGGCCACCGAGCTCATCCAGAGGTGGGACCGGACGCCGGAGGTGTGTTCCAGGACGACGAAGGTGTCGTCGTCGGCCCCGCCGCCGGCCCGCCGGACGTCGGTCTCCGCGCTGAGTCCCTCGACCGGGCCGAAGAGCTGCACGGCCTGGTCGATCAGGTGGGTGCCGAGGTCGAACAGGATGCCGCCGCCCTGCTCCGGGCCCAGCCGGCCCTTCCAGGTGTCCGGCGGGACCGGCTTCCACCACTCGAACCGGGACTCGAACCGGTGCACGGTGCCCAGACGCCCGTGGGCCAGCAGTTCGCGGAGGGTCAGGAAGTCGGCGTCCCAGCGGCGGTTCTGGTGGACGGTCAGCGGGACGCCGGCGGCGCGGGCGTGCTCGATGACCTCCCGGCCCTCGACGGACGTCACGGTGAACGGCTTGTCCACCACGACGGCGAGCCCGGCGTCGATCGCCCGGTGCGCCAGGTCGGCGTGGGTGTGCGGCGGCGTGCCGATGATCACCAGGTCCAGGTCGACGGCCCGGGCCAGGGCGTCGTCCGGGGTCGGTACGACGACGGCGTCGGGGTGGGCGGCGGTGGCCTGGCCGGCGCGGTCCGGGTCGGCGGTGGACACCACGGTGACCGCGTAGTCGGGGTCGGTGGCGAGCAGCGGTCCGTGGAACACCCGGCCCGCGGTGCCGAAGCCGAGCAGCGCCGTGCGCAGCGGCGTGGTCACAGCACCTCGCTGAGGAAGCGGCGCAGCCGAGGGCTGGCCGGGTCGCTGAAGAGCTGCGCCGGATCGCCGGCCTCGACGACCTTGCCCTCGTCCATGAAGACGACCTGGTCTGCCGCCTTCCCGGCGAAGCCCATCTCGTGGGTGACCACGACCATCGTCATCCCGCGCTGGCCGAGCGTCGCCATCAGGGTCAGCACGCCCTTGACCAGTTCCGGGTCGAGCGCGCTGGTGACCTCGTCGAACAGCATGACCTCGGGTTCCAGGGCCAGGGCGCGTGCGATGGCCACCCGTTGCTGCTGGCCCCCGGAAAGGTCGCGGGGGCGGTGACCGGCCCGCTCGGCGAGCCCGACCTCGGCCAGCCGCGCGGCGGCGAGCTCCCGGGCGTCGGCCTTCGACATGCCCTTCACCTTGCGCAGCGCGAGTGCCACGTTCTCGAGCGCGGTGTGGTCGGGGAACAGGTTGAAGTGCTGGAACACCAGGCCGATGCGTCGGCGCAGCACGTCTGGCTTGAGCTGCAGGGCGCTCTCCCCGTCGAGCAGGACGTCGCCGCCCTGGGGCTCGTGCAGCCGGTTGACGCCGCGGAGCATTGTCGACTTGCCCGAACCGGACGGGCCGATGACGCAGGTGGTGCTGCCGGCCGGCACGGCGATGTCCACCCCGCGCAGCACGTCGACGTCGCCGTAGGCCATCCGCAGGCCCACGAGCTCCAGGCTCGAGCCGCGGTAGACGGGCCCGTCGGTGAGGGCAGCAGAGGAGGTCGTGGTCACGTGTTGCTCCCGCGGGTGAGGGCGATGGGCGTGCCGTCGACCTCGTCGACCTCGTCGAGCCCGCTGGCCGGGGCGGTGGCCGTGCGGCGTCCGGTCCGGAAGCGGTTGTCGAAGTGGTTGACGAGGTGGGTCAGCGGGACGGTGATGGCGAGGTAGAAGACCCCGGCGAGCACCAGCGGCGACAGGTTGCCGTTGAGCACGGCAGCGTCCTGGGCCACCCGGAAGATCTCCCGCTCGGTGACGAGCAGCCCGAGGAAGTAGACGAGGCTGGAGTCCTTGACGATGGCGATGAACTGGTTGACCAGCGCCGGCAGCACCCGGCGGATGCCCTGGGGGACGACGACCTGCCGCATGCCGGTGGCGTAGCTCATCCCCAGCGCGCGGCAGGCCTCCAGCTGCCCGCGGTCCACGCTTTGGATGCCGGCCCGGAAGATCTCCCCGATGTAGGCGCTGGAGATCAGCGACAGGGCGAGGATGCCGAGCGGGTAGGGGGAGGGGCCGAAGACGTCCCGGGCCACCCCGGCGAACCCCTGGCCGATCAGCAGGATCGTGAGGATGGCGGGCAGGCCGCGGAAGACGTCGGTGTAGATCCGGGCGGGGAGTCGCAGCCAGCGGGTGGTGGAGATCCCCATGACGGCGAGCACCATGCCGAGGACGACGCCGATGAGGGTGGCGGACACCGAGATGACCAGGGTGTTGACCAGTCCGGTCGTCAGCAGCTGCGGCAGTACCGCCAGCATGGCCGAGCCGTCGAAGAACGTACGTGCGAGATCGCTGAGCCAGTCCATCGGGGACCTCTCCGGGAGTGAACGGTCGGGGGCCTCCCGGCGACGGGGCCGCCGGGAGGCAGCGCGTCACGACGTCGGCGAGGCGCCTTCGGTCTGCTCGGCCTTGGGCAGGTACTGCGGGGTGAGCGGAGACCCGGGGAACCACTCCTGGTAGAGCTCCTTCCAGGTGCCGTCCTCCATGGCTGCGGCGAGCCCCTCGTCCAGCGCCTCGCGGAGCGCGTCGTTGCCCTTGGCGACGGCGAAGCCGGCAGGCGCGTCGAAGGAGGGGATGTCCTTCACGTCGGTGAGGTCGTACTGCTCGATGTAGGCCTTCGCCGACTCGTAGTCGAGGAAGTGCGCATCGATGCTGCCGGTGTTCAGCGCGGAGATCGCCGCGTTGTTGTCCGGGAACCGGACCAGGGCGGCCTCAGGGAAGTTCTCCACCGCGTAGGTCTCCTGGAGCGTTCCCTGAACCACGCCCAATCGGGAGCCGGCCAGGGCGTCCTCGTAGGACACCGCGGACTCGTCCTTGGCGAGGACGGTCAGGAAGCCGGCCAGGTAGCCGCTGCTGAAGTCGACGGTCTGCTTGCGGTCGTCTGTGATCCCGATCGCGGCCACCCCGACGTCGTACTGCTCGTTCGACACGGCCGCGAGCAGGCCGGAGAAGTCCGTGCCGGTGAAGGTCACCTCGTCGATCCCGGCCCGCGCGGTCACGTCCCGGAACAGCTCGACGTCGAACCCAGTGAACTCCCCGGAGGCGTCGGTGAACGTGTACGGCTTGAGGTCGCCCACGCTGGCGACGCTGATCTGCCCGGGGGTGATGAGGCCGTAGGGGTTGTCGGCGGAGTCGCTCTCCGTGTCGGTGGAGCCGCACCCGGCGAGGACCAGGGTGATGGCTGTCGCTGCGGAGAACAGGGCCGCTCGCCGGCTGAACCTGGTGGTGGTCATGTCGTTCCCGTCCATGCGTCTGGGTGGCTGAGGAGGGCTCCACGGGCCGATCCGGATTGCCCGGTCAGCCGGTCCGATGGCTAATGTCAGTTCGGAAGTGCGTTGTGAGTCCGGACTCAACGCGGCGAAAGTTAGCCCGCGGGTCATGTGCTGTCAACCACACCCGAGGTGCGAGGAGGTGGGCATGGCGAGGTCGAGCGACCGCCGACGAGACGTGACGGTGGCCGACGTGGCACGGCTGGCGGGTGTGAGCAAGGCAACGGCGTCGCGCGCCCTGGGCAACTACGGGGCGGTCAGCGAGACGGTGCGGGAGCGGGTGGCGACGGCGGCGCGTGAGCTCGACTACCGGCCGAACGAGCTGGCCAGGAGCATGAACACGGGACGGTCGATGTCCATCGGGGTGGTGGTAGGCGACATCGAGAACGGCTACTTCGGGCTGGCGATGCGCGGCATCACCGACACCGCGCGGCGGGCCGGGTACGACGTCGTCCTGGCCAACACCTCGGAGAGCGTGGAGGCCGAGATCGACGCCGTGAAGGTGCTGCTGGACAAGCGCGTCGACGGTCTCATCATCTCCCCCGCCTCGGCGTACGAGACCCAGCACCTGCACGACGCCCGGGACACGGGTCGGCCCATCGTGCTGCTGGACCGTCGTCTCCCGGGCCTGGACGTGCCCTCGGTGGAGGTCGACATCGCCCCGGCGGCCCGGGCGGCCACCACAGCACTGATCGAGTCGGGGCACCGGCGGATCGCCTTCATCAGCGCACTCACCACGGACGGCCCCGAGTTCACCGGCCTGCCGCTCGGCGTCTCCTCGGTCACCGACCGTCTGGAGGGCATGTTGCAGGCGCTGGGCGCAGCCGGCCTGGACGTCTCCGCCGACCTGATCCGGTTCGGTGCGGTGAGCCGGGAGACGACCCGGCAGATCGTCCGGCAACTCTTCGAGCTGCCCGATCCACCGACAGCCGTGCTGGCCTCGGACAGCGTCATCGCCCTCGACGTGCTTCTGGCGCTGCGCGAACGTGGGCTCACGGTGCCCGACGAGGTCTCCTTCGTCGCCTTCGACGACTTCAGCTGGGCAGAGCTGATCGACCCACCGCTCACGATCGTCTCCCAGCCGGTCCACCAGGTGGGCGTGACCGCGGCCGAAGTCCTGCTGCTCATGCTCCAGGGTGGACGACCCGCCACCCAGCGGCACACGCTCGTCGCCGACCTCGTCAACCGTGGCTCGACCGGCCGCCCGCGCCTCTCGGCCCGAGCGGCTCGTCCGCAGGACGCCGGCTGAGGGCAGCGCCGCTCAGCCGACAGCACCGCCGGCCGGCGCAGCGCTGTCCTCCGGGGGGCCGGCCGCCCCCGGACCCCGTCGTGGCGACGGCGGGGTGCTGGCCCAGCGCACCAGGGCGACGGCCACCCAGCCGGCGCCCAGGCACCACAGCAGGCGGATCGTGACGTCGTCGAGGGAGAGGTCCCCGCGCAGCCCCAGCAGGAACACCGGGATGGCCAGCACGAAGCCGGTCACCACGACGTCCCGGCGGAACGGGCTGATCACGCGCCCATCTCCTCCAGCCGCTCACACAGCAGCGAGGCCCAGCGGTGGGCGGTGGCCCGGGTGCCGTCGACCATGGCCACCGGCACCGGAACGTGGTCCAGCACGGCAGCCGGGTCCGCGGTCGAGTCGGTGTCCTCGACGACGACGGCGTCCAGGCGGGGCAGCCCGTCCAGCCACGGCACGAGGTCCTCGGGCTTGCGGGTGGCGTCCATGACCGCCCACACCGCCGACGGCGACCAGACCGAGAGCATGTGCTCCATCCACGGCCCGCCGGACGTGCGCAGCGGGGCGTCCACGGCGACGATCGTGACCGCGCCGGTCGCCGCGCTGGTCCGGCGGCGGGCCAGGGCGGTCTCCAGCGAGGTGATCCGGCTGGCCTCGGGGGCCAGGCCGGCCAGCGCGCCCGACGCGGCCCACAGCACCGCCTCCGGCTCCAGCCGCAGGGACGAGGCCAGCGACCGGGCGGCGGCGAAGGTCTCGGCGCCGGGGCCGACGAGCATCAGCACGTCGCCCGGCTCCGTCGGCGCCGGCGGAGCTGCGGGCAGCCGCTCGGACAGCGTCCGGGTCAGCGCCGCGTACACGCCGCGGGCGGCCGCGTCAGCGGTGAAGTCGGCACCCAGCAGCGAGTCGGGCAGCCCGAGGGTCAGCAGCCGGAGGACCAGCTCCTCGGGCTCGCTCATCGGGTAGGGGGCCAGCGCACGCGAGGACGGCGCGGGGACCAGCCGGGTCACGGTCGCGAGGCGGCCACCGGGCTCGTCGGCGGGCGGCAGCGCCGGGGCGGCCGGACGGGGCGCCACCGGGAGGGAGGTGGGGCGGGTCGACGCCGGCGGCCGGCCGGACAGCGCGGGGCGGGTGCTCGCCGGCACCGGCGGGCGGGACCGGCGGACCGGCGGGACACCCGGACGGGAGGCCAGCAGCGGCGGCTGCCCACCGCCGAAGTGCTGCGGCGGCATCAGCGACAGCGGCGGCAGGATGGTGGTGGCGTCCAGCGGCAGCGGAGCCGGGTCGCTCGCGGTCCGCGCCATGGCCGGGGACAGCGCCGCCGGGACGGCGTAGCGCTCGCGCTGGTCGGTCGGCAGGGACTCCACGAAGCGGACCTCCTCGGCCGGGGACACGTCGACGACGACGGCGTCCACGACCAGGTTCTGAGCGGCCGCGAACTGCGCCGCCCGCTGCGCGACCCGGGCGTCGCTGGCGGTCCGGTAGGCGCCGGTGTCGTAGGCGCTGGGGCCGGTGGCGGTGGTCTGGCAGGCCCACGGCTGCGGGACGTCGCGCACCTGGTCCTCGACGAACGCCGGGGCCGGCCAGGCGCGTGAGGCGGCCGCCTCGACGATCGCCGACGCGGCTGCGACCGCGGCGTCACCGTCCTCGTCGGCCTCGACGGCGGACCGGTCGCCGGCTGTCTCGGGGGAGCGGTGCCGGCCGCGGCCGGAGCCGTTGGCGGCCAGGACCTCCTCGAGCAGTTCGGCCAGCTCCTCGTCCGCGCTCCGGACCGACTCGACCATCGACAGGACCGGCGCCGCCTCGAGGCGGGCGATCTCCGCCCGGGCGACCTCGATCCGCGCCGCCTCGGCCTCGGCCTCGGCCTGGGCCTGACGGCGTGCGGCCTCGGCCTCGGCGGCAGCGGCGGCTGCGGCTTCGGCCTGACGGCGGGCGGCCTGGGTGGCGGCCGCGACCTCGGCCTCGGCCCGGAGGCGGGCGGCCTCCGCAGCCTCGGCCTGGGCCCGGGCGGCCTCGGCAGCAGCCTGGACCCGGGCGGCTTCGGCGGCGGCCTCGGCCTCGGCCTGGAGGCGGGCGGCTTCGGCTTCGGCCTGGATCCGGGCGGCTTCGGCAGCAGCCTCGGCCTCGGCCTGCAGGCGGGCCGCCTCGGCGGCGGCCTCGGCTTCGGCCTGGATCCGGGCGGCCTCGGCTTCGGCCTGGACCCGGGCGGCCTCGGCAGCGGCCTCGATCTCGGCCTGGAGGCGGGCGGCCTCGGCCTCGACTCGCGCTGCCTCGACCCGCGCTGCCTCGACGCGCGCCGCCTCGAGGCGCGCCGCCTCGACCCGCGCTGCCTCGAGGCGCGCCGCCTCGAGGCGCGCCGCCTCGACGCGTGCTGCCTCGGCCCGCGCTGCCTCGGCCTGGACCCGGGCGGCCTCGGCGGCAGCTGCCTCGATGCGCGCCGTGGCCTGCCGTGCCGCCTCCGCGGCCGCGGCCTCGACCGCAGCCGTCTGGGCCGCGGCCGCCTCGGCCGCCGCCAGCTCCGCAGCCGCGGCGGCGTCCTCGACAGCGGCGTCGGCCGCCGCCTGCACCGGGCTCGAGGCGACCATCCGGGTGAGCGCTGCGGCGAACGGCGAGGGGCCCGAGGGCTGCTCGGCGACCGGCGCCGGGGCGGGCCCGGGCACCAGGTCCTCCGCGGCCAGCATCAACGTGTGCTTGGCGGGGGTGAACGGCTTGGCCGCCACCGGGCTCGCGGCGGCGGTTGCGCGCGGGCTCGCGGCGGCGGTCGCGCGCGCCGGCTGCGCCGTGGACCGGGCGCCGGCGGACGACCGCACCGGGGAACCGGTCGGGGAGGTGGTCGACCGCCCCGACGACGGGGAGGTGGTCGACCGCCCGGGCGACGGCGCGGCAGTCGTGGCCGTCTCGGGCGCGGTCCGCACGGAGCCGGCGCGGCCGTAGAGGTCGACCGCCGGGCTGCCCTGGGCCGCCGCCCCGAGCAGGTCGGCGAGCTCCTTCATCCGGTCGTCCATAGACGGCCCGGCCGGGCGCGCGGGGGCGGCGGGGTCCTTCAGCACGGCGGCCGAGCCGGTGCTCGGCCCGGTCGCCGGCGCGGTGGCCGCCCCGGCCGCGGGCACCTCGACCTCGGCGATGAACCGCTCGTTGGTGAAGAAGCCGAACATGCCGCCGGAGCGGATGCGGCGCACCCCGACCACCCGGGCCGAGGCCCCGAACTCCGCGCGCGCGGCCGCGATGGCCTCCTCGCGCGTGGCTGCCTCAACGGATCGCGACGGCACCGCTCACCACTCCCAGGGACTCGATCTGTGCCGTGCGGGACACCTCGTTGTACGAGATGACCGACAGGCGGGGCAGGACCTGGCGGACCAGGCGGGACAGGGCGGCTCGCACCTGCGGTGAGCAGACGAGCACGGGGGAGAGGTTCAGCCGCTCGGCGTCGTCGAGGAGCTCGGTGCAGCCGCGGACCAGGACGTCGACGGTGTGCCCGTCCAGCGCGAGCACCTGGCCGCCCTCGGTGGGCCGCACGGCCTCCAGGAGCCGCTGCTCGAACGACGGCTCGAGGGTGATGACGTGCAGCCGCTCCTCCTCGGTCACGTACGGGTGGCTGATGGCCGCGCCGAGGGCGGCGCGGGCCGCCTCGACCAGGCCGTCGAGGTCGGTGGAGACCTTGGCCCGCAGGGACAGCGCCTCGAAGATGCGCACCAGGTCGCGGATCGACACGCCCTCGTCCAGCAGCGCCTGCAGCACCCGCTGCACCTCGCCGAGGCTGAGCAGCGCCGGGGTGAGCTCGTCGGCGACGGCCGGGTGCGAGCGGCGGATCATCTCGACCAGCACCTTGACGTCCTCCCGGCCCAGCAGCGCCGAGGCGTTCTGCCGGACGACCTCGGCCAGGTGGGTGGTGATGACCGAGGAGCGGTCGACGACCGTGGCGCCGGCCATCTCGGCCTGCCGCTGCAGCTCGGCGGGCACCCACTTGGCGGCCAGCCCGAAGACCGGCTCCCGGGTCGCCTTGCCCGGCAGCCCGTCGAGGTGGTCACCGATGGCGAGGACCGTGCCGGCCGGGGAGGTGCCCTTGGCCGCGGGGACGCCGTTGAGCCAGATGACGTACTGCGAGGCGGGCAGGTCCAGGTTGTCCCGGGTGCGGACCAGCGGGATGACCAGGCCGGTCTCCATGGCGACCTTGCGGCGCAGCGCCTTGACCCGGTCGAGCAGGTCGCCGCCGCGCGCGGTGTCGACCAGCTCGACGAGGTCGAAGGCGACCTCCAGCTCCAGCGGGTCGACCCGCATCCGGTCGGCGATCGCCTCGGGGGAGTCCGGCTGCGGCTCGGCGGCGACGGCGTCCCCGGGGGTGCTCTCGTCGTCGTCCTCCTCGACCCGGTCGGTGAGCCGGGTGGAGATGAACAGGACCAGGCCGCCGATCAGCAGGAACGGCAGCTTGGGCAGGCCGGGGATCAGGCACAGGGCGAGGGCGGCGAGGCCCGCGATCCGCACCGGCTGCCTGTTCCGGCTGAGCTGGCTGATCAGGTCCGAGCCCATGTCGCCCTGGGAGGCGGACCGGGTGACGATCAGGCCGGTGGCGGTGGAGATCAGCAGCGCCGGGATCTGGGAGACCAGGCCGTCGCCGACCGACAGCAGCGAGTAGGTGGTGACGGCCTCGCCCGGGGCCATGCCGCGCTGCAGCACGCCGATGGCGAAGCCGCCGATCAGGTTGATCAGCGTGACGATGATGGCGGCGATGGCGTCGCCCTTGACGAACTTGCTGGCGCCGTCCATCGAGCCGTAGAAGTCGGCCTCGGCGGTGACCTCGCTGCGCCGCTTGCGGGCCTGCTTCTCGTTGATCAGGCCGGCGTTCAGGTCGGCGTCGATGGCCATCTGCTTGCCGGGCATCGCGTCGAGGGTGAAGCGGGCGCCGACCTCGGCGACGCGGCCGGCACCGTTCGTGATGACGACGAACTGGATGATCGTCAGGATCACGAAGATGACCAGGCCGACGATCAGCGAGCCGCCGATCACGAAGTGCCCGAAAGCCTCGATGACCTTGCCGGCGTAGCCCTCGCTGAGGACCAGGCGGGTGGAGGAGACGTTCAGGGCCAGCCGCATCAGCGTCGCGATCAGCACCAGGGACGGGAAGATCGCGAAGTCCAGGGGGCGCTTGATGTTCATCGCCACCAGCAGGATCAGCAGCGACCCGACGATGTTCAGCGCCAGCAGCACGTCCAGCAGGGGCGCCGGCAGCGGCACGACGAGCATCAGGACGATGGAGACGACCCCGATGGGGACGGCGGCCTTCGTCAGCTTCCCCACGAGACCTCGTTCCTGAGCGGTGCGCCACGGCGGCGGTGGAGTGCGCCGCTGCGCCCCCCACCGCCTTCTCGGCAGTCCGGGTCACGGGCGGTACCGCTGGGTGGGGCGGCACACCGTGCGTCACAGCCGCTCCGCGGAGCGCAGACAGGCGGGTCGGGCCGTCAGCGGCGCCGGCCGGCGCGGGGGAGCCCTTCGGTGGCCGGCGCCTCGAAGCCGGGCCGGTGCATGCCGCCGCGCACGCCGCGCGCGGACAGGTGCATGACGAAGGCGAGCACCCGGGCGACGGCGGTGAACAGCTGGGCCGGCACCTCCTGCCCCAGGTCGCAGGAGGCGTGCAGCGCCCGGGCCAGCGGGATGTCCTGGACCATCGGCACCTTGCACTCCTCGGCCCGGGCGCGCAGCCGGGCGGCCATCTCGTCGGCGCCCTTGGCCACCACCCGGGGTGCGCCCTTCAGCGGGTCGTACTTGAGCGCGACGGCGACGTGGGTGGGGTTGACCAGGAGCACGTCGGCGTCGGCGACCTCGGCCATCATCCGGTTGCGGGACATCGACAGCTGGGTCGAGCGCCGCTGCGCCTTCATGTGCGGGTCGCCCTCGGACTGTTTGTGCTCCTGCTTGATCTCGTAGACGCTCATCTTCAGCTGCTTCATCATCTTGTGCCGCACGACCACGTAGTCGGCGACCGCGATGACCAGGCCGGTGATGCCCACGACGCGGAACATGAGCACCGCGGAGTCGGTGAAGGTGTGCACGACCTCCGACAGCGGCAGCGCCCCGGCGGCGGAGACCAGGTGCATGGCCCGATCGGAGGTCACGCCGATGACGGTGGCCAGCGCGACGGTCTTGATGATCGCCTTGGTCGCCTCCCAGATCCCCTGGGTGCCGAACATCCGCTTGATCCCGGGGAAGGGGTTCAGCTTCTTCAGCGTCGGCTTCATCGGCTTCGTGGTGACGGTGACCCCGCCCTGGGCCGCCGAGGCGACGGTGCCGATCACCATCATCGCCAGGGCCATCGGCAGCAGCGCGGTCATGAAGACGGCCAGCGCGGTGCCGAACAGCGCCTGCATCGTGGCCGGCTGGGGGTCGTTGGCGACCACGCCGACCTGCACGAACAGCTCCTGGATCGCGCCGAACGCACCCCCGGCGAGCATGGGCAGCAGCACGCTCGCCGCGGCCGCGCCCAGCCAGGTGCCCAGTTCCTGGGTGCGCGGGATCTGCCCTTCCTTGCGGGCGTCCTTCAGCTTCTTCGGTGTCGGTTTCTCTGTCTTCTCACCACCGGGACCGTCCTTGGCCATCAGTCACCCCCTCCCACGTCAGCCGCTGCGCAGCGAGGTCATCGCGTCGAGCGCGGAGTCCAGCAGCCCGTCGAGCGCCGGCGGCAGCAGCGGGAAGGTCAGGCCGAGCAGGGTCAGGGTGATCATGATCTTGACGGGGAAGCCGAAGGCGAAGATGTTCAGCGCCGGCGCGGCCTTGGACAGCAGGGCGAGCGCGACGTCGGCCAGCAGCAGCACCGCCACGAGTGGCCCGGCGATCTGCAGCGCGGCCAGGAACATCATCGAGAAGGCGGTGATCAGCACCTGGCCGAGCTGGTCGGTGGGCAGGGAGCCGCCCACGGGGAGCCCCTGGTAGGAGGTGACGAACCCCCGCACCAGCAGCAGGTGGCCGTTGCTGGTGAACAGCAGGGTGACGGCGAGCAGGTAGTGCAGCCTGCCGATCACCCCCTGCGTGGTCAGCGACATCGGGTCGTAGGCCGGTTGCAGGGAGAACCCGCCGGTCACGTCGATCAGGTCACCGGCCAGCTGGACGGCGCTGAACAGCAGCTGGACGACGAAGCCCAGCGCGGCGCCGATGACCGCCTCGGTGACGGCGCCCGCGACCAGGAACCCGGCCGTGACCTCGGGCAGGGTCCCCGAGATGTGCGGGAAGGTGACCAGCGCGATGCAGAGGGCGAGCGCGCCCTTGACCACCCGCGGGATGCCGTTGGAGTTGAACGGCGGGGCCAGGGCGATGAAGCCGGCGGCCCGCGTGCTGGCCAGCAGCAGCGCCGCGAGGGTCGCGGAGGGGACCTCGAGGTCCACTGCGGCCTCAGGTCCTGCCGAGCAGCCGCGGCAGCGACTCGAACAGCTGGTCGGTGAAGGAGACCAGCTCCGAGAGCACCCAGTTGCCGGTCACCAGCAGCGCGATCGCCACCGCGATCATCTTCGGCACGAAGGACAGGGTCGGTTCCTGGATCTGGGTGGCCGCCTGGAACAGCGAGATCATGAAGCCCACCAGCAGGGCGGTCAGCAGGATCGGGGCGGACACCTTCGCCGCCACGATCATCGTCTGGGTGGCGATCTCGGTGACGTCGGCGTCAGACACGACGCACCCCCGACGGGCCCGTGCCCCGGGCGGTCAGCGCGGCGCTCATCCGTAGGACCCGACCAGTGCGGTGGTCACCAGCGCCCAGCCGTCGACGATCACGAAGAGCATCAGCTTGAAGGGCAGCGACACGATGGTCGGCGGCACCATCATCATGCCCATCGCCATGAGCGCGGCGCTGACCAGCATGTCCAGCACCAGGAAGGGGATGAAGACGACCAGGCCGATGATGAAGGCGCTCTTGAGCTCCGAGAGCACGAACGCCGGGACGAGGGTCAGCATGCTCACCGCCTGCGCGTCCGCCGGCGCCTCCTCCCCGGAGAGCCCGACCATCAGCTTGAGCTCGTCGTCCCGGGTGTTGGCCAGCAGGAAGGTCTTCAGCGGCTCGACCCCGGAGTCGTAGGCCGCCGAGGCGGTGATCGCACCGTCGAGGTAGGGCTGGACGGCGACCTCGTTGACCTCGCTCAGCACCGGGCCCATCACGAAGATGGTCAGGAAGAGCGCGATCCCGGTGAGCACCTGGTTCGGCGGTGAGGTGGGCAGGCCCAGCGCGTTCCGGGTCAGGGCCAGCACCACGAGGATCTTGGTGAACGAGGTGACCAGCAGCAGGGCCGAGGGCGCGATCGACAGCACGGTGATCGCCAGGATCAGCGTCACGGCGGTGCTCGGGCTGTCCCCGCCGATGGAGATGTCCAGGCCGCCGTCGTCCACCACCGGGGCGACCGGCTCGGACGGCGGGGTCGGCGCGGTGGGGGCGGCCGAGGCCGGGCCGGCCAGCAGGACCAGCAGCACGACCGTGCCCAGCAGCAGCAACGGCAGCAGCCACGCGGCGCGACGGCGGGCGGGCCCGGACGTCGGCGGCGCCGGCAGCCGGACGGGGACGGCGGCCATCAGCGGCGCACCGTCCGCTCACGCAGCTCGTGCACCACCGACGTCCACGTGCCGCGGTCGAGCACCGAGCCGGCGAGCGCACCGCTGCCCGCCCGCGGCACCGGCACCCGGGCGGCGGGCAGTTCGGTGGTCGCGCCGTCCGCGCCGACCGCCGGGCGGGTCTGGGCGGCGAGGGCCGCCTGCAGCTCCTCGTCCTCGACCTCGGCCAGCAGGGTGACCTGCTCCTCGGTCGAGCCGACCACCAGCACCCGTCCGGCGACCCGCAGCACCGAGACGCTGCTGGCCCGGCCCATCCGCTGGCGGGCCACGACCTCGATGACGCCGGTGGCGCCGCCGAGCCCGCGCTTCTTCGCGACCTTGCTGGCGAACAGCAGCACCGCGGCGACGAAGACCAGCGACAGGACGAGGCGGACGATCATCCAGCTCATGCGGGCGGAGCCCCGTACTCGCCGGCCTCGGTCACGATCTCGCTGATCCGCAGGCCGAAGTCCTCGTCGACGACGACGATCTCGCCGCGGGCGATCAAGGTGCCGTTGACCAGCAGGTCCGCCGGGGCGCCGGCGGCGCGGTCGAGCTCGATGACCTCGCCGGGGTGCAGGGAGAGCAGCTCGGACACCGTCATCCGGGTCCGGCCGATCTCGACGGTGACCTCCATGGCCACGTTGCGCAGCAGGTCCAGGCTGCCGCGCCGCTCCCGCGGGCGGGGCAGGGTGACCTGCAGGGCCAGGGTGGCGGCGATCTCGGTGCCGTTGATCAGCGGCACGGCGAGGAAGACGCCCTTGTCCCGCAGCCCGTCCAGCGCCGCGACGACGTCCTCGACCCGCTCGGCCGCCACCCGGACCCGGCCGAGGGCGCCGGCGGCGGCCTCGAGCGCGGGGCGCAGCGCGGTGGCGACGTCCATCGGGCCGACCGGGGAGTTGGTCAGCGCGCTGACGATCTCCTCGGAGAGCACCAGCACGATGTCGCCGCTCACCTCGCCGCCCAGCGCCGCGGTGACGGCCGCGCCGGGGGTCGGGGGGAGCGGGACCGACTCGGGGTCGGCCACCGTCTCCCCGGCCTGCAGGACGAGCTCGGCGGGCATCGCGGCTGCGGCGGCCTGGGCCGCGGCAGCGACGGCTGCGGCGATGGTGTCGGAGTCCGACGAGCGGTCGGTGCCGAAGGCGGTGGTCATGCGGGGTCCTTTCCGCCGGTCGCGGTGTCGGGGACGATCTCGGCCGCCAGGCGGCGCCGGTGGTTGCTGGGGAGGGCGTGGGCGAAGGTCACGTCGTTGGTGGTGACCTGCAGCGGGTTGTCCTGGGCGTGGCGCAGCAGCAGCACGTCGCCGACGGCGAGGGACAGCAGGTCACCGGAGGGGACCTCGAGCGGGTTGAACCGCACGCTGACCTCGACCGGGACGTCGTTCAGCCGCTCGGTGATCGCCTCGAGCGCCCGCTGCCGCTTGTGCTTCGCGGTCTCCGACAGCTGCGGGGAGGCGGCGTTGTTCAGCGGGCCGGCGAAGGAGGCGAAGGGCAGCACGAGGGTCACCTCGGGCTCCCGGGCCCCCAGCCGCATGCTGTAGGTCGCCACCATGACCGTCTCGGAGCCGGAGGCGGCCTGGGCGAGCTGCGGGTTGTACTCGACGCCGTCCAGCGCGGGCGTCAGCGCGGTGACCGGGGCGAAGGCCTGGCCGAGCTCGTCGAGGAGCCGGGACAGCAGGTGGCCGGTGATGGAGCTCTCCATGCCGGTCATCGGGCGGTTCGGCTGGTCGCCGGCGCCGGAGCCGCCGAGCATGTGGTCGACCATCGCCATGGCGGTGTCCAGCGGCCAGGCGAGCACGCCCTTGCCGGCCAGCGGCTCGAGGGTGAACGTCGCCACGAAGTACGACGACGGCAGGGTGGCGATGTAGTCGTCGTAGGAGAACTGCTCGATGCCGGTCAGCTCGACCCGGACGCCGGTGCGGAGCAGGGAGGTCAGGGTCGTCGTCGCCTGGCGGGCGAAGGACTCCTGGGTGATCTGCAGGATCCGGACGTGCTCACGGGAGAGCTTCGTGGGACGACGGAAGTCGTAGGTGCGCGGTTCCCGGCGCCGGGCGCGCCCCTGCCCGTCAACTGCTCGGGGGGCGGCGCTCGGGGCGTCGGCCACGGTGTCGGACAGGCTCACGCATGTCCTCATCGGCGGGGGGCGCGGGAACCCTGACCGCCGGACACCAGCCGGCACCGAGGTGCTCGGCGCCGGCTGGTGCGGCTGTGCCCTGCTGAGGGCGGTGGGGGAGGAGCGTCAGTCGCGGACGCCCTCCGTCGTCACTGGGTGACGTACTCCGTGTACCAGAGCTCGTAGACGTCGCCGTGGTAGGCCTCGACGACCGCCGCCTCGAAGGCGGCCTTCATCGCCTCCCGGTTGGTCTGCACGTCGGACAGGGCCGCTCCGGAGAACTGGGAGATGGCGATGTCCAGCGCCTTGGAGCCGTCCGGGGTGGCGCCACCGCCGTGCCCGCCGCCGGCGGACTCGTCGTAGGTGAGGGAGAACTGCAGCGTGAAGCCGAGCTTCAGGTAGCTCCCGCCGGCCAGGTTGATGGCCACCGGCTCGACCGCGAGGACGACGGTGCCGGCCTCCGGTGCGGGTTCGGCCTCGGCCTCGCCGCTGCCGCTGAAGACGAAGAAGTACGCGGCCGCGCCGATCGCCAGCACGGCGACCAGCCCCATGATCAGCAGCTTCTTCTTGCCGCCGCCCTTGGCGCCGTCCTCCCCCTCCGGCTCTTCCTTCTTCTTCTTGCTCATTCCTGACTCCCCTCGGAGGTCGTGCCGGTGGCCGGGTCGGTGCCGGTGGTCTGGGTGGCTGCCTCGATGCCGGGCAGCAGGGCGCTGGCCTCGGCGGACGCGGTGGACTGCAGCACGATGTCCACCCGCCGGTTGACGGTCACGTAGCGCGGGTCGGTGTCCGGCACGAGCGGTCGGGTGTCGCTGTAGCCCACGGCGGACATCCGGTCCGGGGCGATGTCGTCGACGTCGACCAGGTGGCGCAGCACGGTCGTGGCGCGGACGGCCGAGAGCTCCCAGTTGGACGGCCACGGACCGCCGCGGGTGACCGGCAGCGAGTTCGCGTGCCCCTCCACCCGGACCAGGTTGGGCAGGTCCCGGATCGCCGGCGCCATGGCGTCGAGCACGACCGCCCCCTGGGGCAACAGGACGGCGGACTCGGGGGCGAAGAGCACCGGGTCGGAGACGACCCGCACGACCAGGCCCCGCTCGTCGATGACGAACTGGGCGGCCCCGGACTGCCCGGCGGCCTCCAGCGCCGCGGCGATCGCGGCCCGTGCGGCCGCGAGCTGGTCGTAGGCCCCCTGCGCCTCGGCGGCCGTGGCCCGGGCGTCGGCCTCCGCCGCGGCCGCCGCCGCTGCCTGCTCCGCCTGGGTCTGGGCGGTGCCGTCGATGGCGGCCTCCTGGGCCACCTGGACGGGCTTGAGCGGGCTGTCGTTCTGCGTCGGGGCGTCGATGGCGGCGCCGTCGTTGAGGATGGTGACCGGGGCGCCGCCACCCTCGCGGGCGCCGGCGGCGAACGCGTTGAACTTGGCGGCGTCGATCGAGCTCATCGCGTAGAGCACCACGAAGAGCACGAACAGCAGCGTCATCATGTCGAAGCCGGACACCAGCCACCGTTCGTGGTTCTCGTGCTCCTCGTGCTCCTCGTGCTTCTTGCGGCGGCCACCACCGTGGCCGCCGTGCCCGCTGCTCTTGCTCATGCCGCGTCGCGCTGCTGCTCACTGGGCGGCACCAGCGAGCTCAGCTTGGCGCGCAC